>NZ_JBIYDW010000010.1:0-134899 GCF_044909235.1 Dermacoccus sp. GAS27A
CGACGCGTCGTCGGCTTCCCATTCGCCAGTTCCTTCGGCATAACCCCATCCTCGTTTCCAAGGTCAGGAGTCTCCAACAAACTCAGGGCGCTTCAATGTGCAGCACGGACGAAGACCGCGAGGCAACTTCCCGACCGTATCGCGAGACTCACCCCCTGACCGCGCATCCTGAGCCTTCGGCATGTCATCCAGTTGCCGCTGATCGCCGATGGGGAGAGAGTGAGACCATGCTCCCCGCCGAACTGCCGAACCTGGGGGACGGACGTGTCACCCTTCGCGCTTTCGTGAACGATGACGTGGATCTGGTTCGCAGCGTTGCCCGCGACCCGCTGATTCCCCTCATCACGACCGTCCCCGCGAGCGGTTCCCATGACGACGCGCTGAGTTACATAGCGCGTCAGCACGAGCGACTACGGACCGGCGCCGGGTACTCCTTCGCCATCACCGACCAGCACGATCAGTGCATCGGCAACATCGGCCTGTGGCTCAGCTCCATCCACCAGGGGCGTGCCTCGACGGGGTACTGGCTGGCGCCGGCGTTCCGGGGACGCGGCTACGCGAAGCGCGCACTCGCCATCCTGAGCGGTTGGGCCGAGACGCTCGAAGACGTGGCCCGCCTCGAGCTCTACGTCGAGCCGTGGAATGAGGCGTCATGGCGTTGCGCCGAGGCCTGTGGTTTCGAACGCGAAGGACTGCTGCGTTCCTGGCAGCAGGTGGGCGATTCGCGCAAGGACATGTTCATGTACAGCCGCATCCGCGTCGATGAAAGCGCCCAGGCTGAGGCCTCCCCGCGGAGCGGCGGCGGCGACGGCGCGTAGTCGGCCCGTCCGCGCTCTTCGTCTCGGTGGCGATGCGTCACCCCGCGGTACGAATGTGGACGGGATTCGCAGATGGGGACGTAGATCGCAGGATGGCCCCGGCGCGCCGTGTACAACTGCGATTTTCGTCCACATTCGCGATTCTCGGACAGGCCTGCGAATCCTGTCCACATTCGGGCACACCGCAAGGCTCAATGCGGCGACGCCAGGGACAACGACGTAGGGGTCCACTCGACGAGGCCTTCGTCGGCGAACGCCTGCAACCAGCCCTCCATCGGCCAGGTGCCCCACCGCTCGCGGTAGAGGTTCGCGTTGCGCACGATGTCGACGACGTGATGGCGCGGCGGGTTCGCGCTCGGATGCCACTGATGCAACGCGTGCGCGCCGCCGACCCACGCCATCCGCAGGCCCGCGTCACGGGCCCGCATGCCGAAGTCGGTGTCCTCCGCGCCGTACCCGACGTACCGCTCGTCGAAACCGCCGCACGCGCGCCAGGCGTCGGCATCGAGCGCAAACGCGAGCGACCACAGGAGACGATGGTCGTCGTCGACCTCGACCGCACCCGACGACGGCGCGGGGCGCGCAGCATGCGGAGCGACGAAACGTCTTGCAGCCGCCGGGAATTCACCGTCGAGACGATCGTCCTCCCCCAGATACGTGACGATGCCGTTGAGCACGGCACGCTCGCCGCGAGCATCGAGCTGACGCTGCGCGTCACGCGACGCATCGACGAAACCGGGCAGGGGGACGCAGTCGACATCGAGGAAGACGATGAGTTCCGCGCCATCATCGAGTGCCGCCGTCGCGCCGACGTTGCGGGCCCGCGCGGTCGGCATGCCCAGCGGGTGATCGTCGAGGGGCACGATGCTGACGCTCTCACCCATGACGCCCGCCGCGCGCAGGTCGTCACCCAGATCAGGCATGTCGACGGCGACGATGACGTGTCGCACGTCGGGCGCCACCTCGTCGAGGAACCGTCGCTGATTGACGAGGTGCTCCAGACGCCCCCGCACCGGAGTGACGACGGCGACGGGCAGCGTCCGGCCCGACCCCATGTCGGTCATCACGGCATCGTCCCATCTCCGAGTGCGGGCGTTTCGGCGCCGGTAGCGGCTGGCCAGCCGGAGCCGCCCTCGACGACTCCACGCGCAGCGCCCCCGGCTTCGCGGACGCCTCGCTCTGCCACACCTGCGCGCGCAACATCGTCGATGCCGTGCCTGCTCCCACGCACAGCGCCTCCCAGATCGTCGGCGTCAGTTCCAGCGGCTAGGTCAGCGACGCCCCCGCGCGCAGCGGCCTCGATGACGTCAGCCGCGCGGTCAACAGCGCCGTCGACGCACCAGCGCGCCCACGCACGTCCGGTCGATCGCTCGTCGTCCCCGGCGAGGACTTCACGGATGCCGGCAGCGACCTCGTCAGCGGTCGCACCCAGAGTCAGCCCGCGCGCGATGCCGGCGTCGTCAAGAGCACGAGCCATGTCGGCCTGCTCGTCGAACGGACGCTCCTGCGGCACGACGACGGCAGGAACACCGAAGGCAGCGACGTCCGCAAGAGCGTTCTGCCCCGCGTGGGTGACGACGACGTCAGCCGTCGCGAGCAGAACCTCGACGGGGTGGTCGGCGTCGGGCGTCCGCCAATGGACCTGCGGCACAGCGCGTTCGACGGCGCCCGGAAGATCAGCGTCGTCCCAGCCCTCGCCGCCGACGAGGAGCACACCACGCAACCTTGGTATCTCTTGCGCGACCCGCGATGTCGCGTCCGAGAAGGCCCCTTTCGGCATCCCCACCGAAAGGCCCTCCGGAACGTTCACCGCAGCACCGTCAGAATCGCTGCCCGCCAAGGCATCTGACGAGGCCCCTCGCCGTGCGCCCAGCGAAGGGCCTCCCGCAGCGTCTACTGCTGCACCGCCGGATCCGGCGCCCGGTGCAGTGCTCTGCGAGACGTCCGCCGCGACGCCGCAGCCGCCGGCATCGCGGGAACCGGCCGCCCGCGGGCCTGACGCAACACTTTCCGAGGAGTTCGGGGAGGGACATGCATACGAACCACCGCCCGCAGCGTTCGGCCCCGCAGCATGACCCGCGAAGCGCGACAGGCCACCGACTTCGACCGTCTTGTCGCGATGGCGTTCGAGGTGCGGCGCGACGTCGAGCCGCGCCGGCCAGGGCGCCATCACAACCGCCGCCAGGTCGAACGTCAGCGCATGCGGTGCGTCGTCGCGTCGCCCGGGCTGACCCACGACGACGACGGGGACGCCGAGCAGGCGCACGAGAGCGGTCACCTCGACAGAGACGTCGACGACGACGACGTCCGGGCGCCCCTGGGTCACCCACGCCGCGATCTGCGCCGAACGCTCGGCGTAGCCACCGCCGAGCGGGGCCCAGTGCAGACGCCCACCCGCATCGGGGTCGACGAACGGTGCATCCGCTTCATCGGCATCCGACGCGAGCGCGACCTGATCCCCGTCGGGCAGTGCGCCGCTGCCGAGATAGGTGATGACGTACCCGCGCCGCGTCAGTTCGGCGCCGATGACGCCCGCCCGCGTCGCGTGCCCCCGCCCGTGATGGTGCACGTAGTAACCGATGCGCATCACGACATCGCCCCTGTCGCGTCCGGTTGGGCGCCGCCTGAGACGCTGTCGCCCGAAAGGCCCCCCGGGAGCAACGGACGGTCCGCAACGTCGCTGCCCGTGCCGTTCGGCGCGCTCACGCCCGGACGAACCCCGGCTGGAGGCTTCATGTCCTCACGGATGACGAGCCGCCGCGCGTCGGCGTCGCTCGGGAGCGGGTCCAGCGGTGTGTGACGTTCGACGGATCGCGCGCCCGACGCAGGCTGCGAACGGCGCGCCGCGTCAGCCGCCTCCGTCAGCACCGCGAGATGCCCGTCGATGCAGGCATCGAGAGAGAAATGGCGGACGGCGCTCTCGCGCACCGCCGCGCGATCGAGAGCGTCGACTTCGGTGACGGCAGAGGCCAGTCGGGCGACGAGCACGTCGTCGGGCGCCGCCATCACGGCTCCTGCCGGGAGCTCAGACGAATCCACGACCGGATTCGTCGACGCGTCGACGAGGACACCCATGTCCGGTCGCACCACCTCGACGAGACCACCTCGTGCGAGGGCGATGACGGGCGTCCCGCACATCGCGCCCTCGACGGCGACGAGGCCGAACGGCTCTTCCCATGCCGGTGTGGCGAACAACGCGTCGCTCCGCCCGACGACCTTCGCGACCTCCTCTGGCCGCACCGCGCCGAGATGCTCGACGTCACCCCCGAGCCGCGGCGCGATCTCCGCCTCGAAGTACGCCGCATCGCTGACCGGCCCGACGAGAGCCAGCCGTCGCCCGGCCACCCGCGCCGCATCGATCGCGAGATGCGGCGCCTTCTCCGGCGTGATCCGACCGACCCAGGCGAGACGGCCGTCGTCAGCGCCCGGCCCGAGGACGAAACGCGACTCGTCGACACCGTTCGCCACGACCTGCCGCGTCAGCGTCGACCATTGCGCCGCGAGGGCTTTCGACACCGCGACGAACCGCGACGCCGGCGAGGCGAGGGCCGCGCCGAGCTCCATCCACGGAAACGGCGGCGTGTGCAACGTCGTGACGACCGGCGCGTCGTAGGCGCGCGACAGCGACATCGGCAGGTGGTGCAGGCTGTGGTTGGCGACGACGTCGAGCTCACCGGCACGATCCCGGCGCGCCAGTTCGGCAGCCGCGAACGTGAACGCGTGATGGTCGTCGAGAAACGGCTTCTCCGGCAGCTGCGGGTCGAGCGCGGCAACCGCCGAGAACCGCGGCAGCGCCGGGTACACCACGACCTCGTCTGCCACATCGGCCGGCGTCCCCTCGGCCGCGAACAGCACGACGCGGTGGCCGCGCCGACGGAACCCGGCGACGAGCGCCGCCGTCAGCGATTCCTGGCCGCCGGCGAACGGCTCGCTCAACGGGTTGCGGTTCGTGGCGAGCACGGCGATGCGCAGCGACGTCATGCGACTCCTCCTCGCAGGTTGGCCAGATACGTCGCGAACCCGCCGACAGCTCGCCCGTCGAGACGGCTCGACGTGACGACGCGCGCGTCATCGGCCGCCCGCACGAGGCGCTCGTCCTCGGCGCGCAGCCGCTCGACGAGGTCTACGTCCTCGTGCAGCGACAGCGGCGCGAACCCGCCGACCCGCAGGTAAGCAGAGGCGCGCACGCCGAGATTCGCGCCGTGCACATGAGGATGCCCCTCCCGCAGATGGTGTCGTTCCATCCACTCTGCGCGCCGCGCGCCGGTGAGAGCCGCGTCCGGTTCGACGGTGCCGACGTACGCGTCGGCGCCGGCGTTGGCCGTCGCGATGTGGGCGCTCAGCCAGTGCGGCGGGACGTGCGTGTCGGCGTCGGTCGACGCGAGCCACAGCGCGTCGGCATCGATGCCGTCACGCTCCGCCCATTCGAGCGCGCAGCGCACTCCCGCGGCACGCGCTCGCCCGACGCTCCCCGCCGTGACGACGAGCGGCTCCACGCTGAACTGCCCGCGGTGCGCCGCCGCGCCCGCGAAGGCACGCACGATGGCCTCGCTGTCGTCGGTGCACGTGTCGAGGACGATGCACGCACGCAACGTCATCGCCGGCGCGAGATGAGCAACCTCGACGAGCGCTCGTTCGAGCGCCGTGAGGCAGTGCGGAAGCGCCTGCTCTTCGTCACGCGCAGGCACGATGACAGTGGCGCCGGCGAGAGCAGGGCGAGGCGAACCGTCACGGCTGCGAGTGAGCGCACGTGTCACGCACGGATAGGTGCGCTCGCTCATGACCACCTCCGTCGGCCCCAGGCCTCGAGGTCGAGGGGCCCGTCTGCGGGAACGGTTTCGACGATCGGTGACGCGTCCGCGTGCGATTCGACCGGCCCAGCGGCCCTGTCACTTCTGCGATTTTCGTCCACATTCGTCCGATGACGGGTGCGCGCCGCCGTCACGCCGGCGCTCACCCATGGCGCGCCGTCGCACGCTGCGAGCAGACCCTCGGCATCGCGCAGAACGCACGGCTGCATGACGTCGACGATGAACTCAGCGCGCTGCAGAACCTCGTCTGACGGTTCGCCGGCGCACACGCGAGGGTCATCGGCGAGCACGTCGGGGCGGCGTTCACCGCACCAGATCCCGACGTCCGCGAGCGCGAGCCACGACTCGAGGGCGGCGTACTCGCCGCTCGGTGCCACCGTTCGCGTCGGCCGCCAGAACACGACGACACGCGGGGCGCGCCAGATGCCGTGGCGCCCCCGCACGTCTGGCTGTGGAATGCGGGCAGCGAGCGCGAGCTGCTCGCCCTCCTTGAGCTGCGCGAGATCGGCTCGCTCCCCCGCGTCGGGGCCGTCGTGCCAGGCCACCGCGGCCGGCGCATGACGCAGGGCGACGCCGGTGTTCCAGGCGCGATAGGCGAGATCCCAGTCTTCGCCGCCGTACCCGACGAGGCTCTCGTCGAACCCGTCGAGTCGTTCGAACGCGACGCGAGTCATGCCCATGACGGCGCTGATGACGAGCCGCCAGTCGCCGTCGCCGGCGTCACGCAGGTCGTTCGTGCGCGCGTAGCCGTGGCGCAGCCACTGGGGTGCGGCGAGGACGTCACCGTCGACCGGCGCCTCGGGATCGGTTGCCGCACACCAGGACACGACGCCGTCACCCCGCGCGGCGACGGCACTGAGATCGGCATGCCGACGGGCTCCGACGACGAGGGCGCCGGCGCCAGGCGCCTCGCGCGACGCCTCTCGCAAGGCGTCGACCATCGCGGCACAGTAGCCGGGCGTCGGCACGGTGTCGCCGTCGAGGAAGAGGACGACCGGTGAGGACCCGGCGCGCGCGCCGAGATTGCGCACCGCCGCGGCGC
This sequence comes from Dermacoccus sp. GAS27A, assembly GCF_044909235.1. Taxonomy (NCBI): domain Bacteria; kingdom Bacillati; phylum Actinomycetota; class Actinomycetes; order Micrococcales; family Dermacoccaceae; genus Dermacoccus; species Dermacoccus sp. GAS27A. Next base: position 6,672 of record NZ_JBIYDW010000010.1, read on the forward strand.
GGAAGCCCTCGTTCGCCTGTCGCAGGAGCGTGACGCCGTCGGGCACGCTCGGCGGGGTGGCCGAACCGTCATCCGCGACGACGATGTGGAGGCGCAGCGACGAATCATCCTGCGCCGCTAGGGAATCCAGAACCCATCGCAGACGCTGCGGGTCTTCGAAATGCGTGACGACGACGTCGACGTCGCGCCCGTCACCCACGCTCAGGTCAGCCCCTTGCTCGCCCGCGCGAGCGTTCCCGCTCACCCGACACCACGCAGGGGCGGCAGGTGCGCGGCGAGCAGTTCGCTCTGGCGACGCGCGGCGTCCGGCGTCGTGAGCAAGCCGGGATGCGACGGGTTCGTCACGGTCACCATCGGGTCGCTCAGCGCCGCCCGGGCGGCATCGACGAGAACATCGATCACACCATCACGATCGCCCGATTCGCCTGCATCAGTAGAAGGTTCGACGACCGTCACCGAACCGGGTGCCGCCGTCGACAGTTCGGTGACCCACGGCGTCGCCAGCGTGATTGGCCGGCGACCGGCGCCGATCCATCGGCCGATCGAACCCGACGCAGAGATGTGACGGTAGGCCGCGAGCGGCACGGCGATCGTCGCGATCGCGGCGTCCATCTCGTCCTCGCTCAGGTGCCCGAGAACGCGCAGTTCGATTCCCCGCGCGTTCGCGTCGCGGCGCAAGTCGTCGACGAAGCCCTCGTGCCCCTCGACGACCGCGCCGAGCATGACGAGGTCGCGACCCAGCGCCGCGGCAACATCGAGTGCCAACTGCGGATCCTTGCCCGGGTGGACGAACCCGAGGACGCCGACGGGCGCGTCATCGCCCAGGGCGAGCACCGCGTCGCCCGCCGCGGTTGCACTCGGTCGTGCATCGACCGGCAACGTGACGACACCGACGCCAGCGACATCGGCGTCGCCGAAACCCCGAGCGGCGCTGTCAGCGTCACCGGCAGGCGCCGCGACGACGTCACCCAGCATCGCGCGTTCGGCCTCGCTGCACACCTGAACAGACGCGGCGGCCGCGACGATGCGCGCATACAGCGCAGCGCGACGTTCGTAGCGCGCCTGCCCCTCGGCGGGCTGCGGAATGTCGTGAAGCGTGACGTGCACGGGCCGCGCGGCGCCCTCGATCGCGCGCACCCCGGCTTCGATCGCCCGGTGGTCGGCGCCGAGCAGCGCGTCGGTGAGGTGAACATGCACGGGCCCCGCATCGCGCGCGAGGTACGCCGCGAGGTCATGCGCGCCGGTCCCCACGTCGAGCATCGACGTGCGGCGCGCACCGGCGAGAGCCGCCCCGTGGCGCGTCACCCCGTGCTCGGGCGGGCCGAGCAGGAGGTGGTCGACGGTTGCAGCCGCATCACCCGATGCAACGTGCGCGCTGCGGGGGTCCTCAGCGGCAGTGCTCGCCGGGCGCGTCGTCGTCATCCTCGTATTGTCATGTGCGACGGCGCTTCTCGTCATCTTGACGTCTGTCGGATATTCGAACGCATCGCCGCTCGGTGCGGCGCTCACACGTCACCGTCCACGATCTCGAGCAACGTCGCATGTCGACGCACCGCGTCCGCGAGTGCCTGCGGGTGCTCGGCGTACCACGTGGCGTGGGCGGCGACGAGCTCGTCCTCGCCCACCGCCTGACCGCGCACCTGCCACACGCGGGCGACGTCGTCATCGCTCATCGGCACCTGCGCGAACGCGGCGGCGCGCTCGTCCATCGGCGCGACGAGGGCGCCGAGCAGCGACCGGCCAGGGTCGTACTCGCGGGGTGCGCCGAGGTCGAGGGCGGCCGCGATGCGGTCGGCGACCTCGACGAGGACGTCGTTCGTCGGGTGGTTGATGACGTGGACGCTGCGCCGTCCAGGGCGCGTGAGGGCATCACGAATGTCGACGGCGCCGTGCGCCTCGATGCGCCGCGTCAGCTCGGCGAGGGATGCGTCGCGCAGGGCACCGACGGCGCGCTCGTCGAGCTGCGGCAGGTCGGCGCTCGTCACACGAGCCGCGTGGTCACCCGCTCGGCGGCACGCCGCGATGACGCGCAGATCGTGATACGGCACGATCGGCGGCTCGCCCGCGGGCGTGCGGACGATGACCTGCGCCGGGTGCAGCCCCGCCCACCGCATGACGGGCACGATCGTCGACCTGACGTGCGGCGCCGCCGTGAGCAGTTCTTCCGTGCCGACGGGCAGGCCGCGATACCCGGGGGCGACGGGTTGTGTGACGAGGTACTGGGCCTGCGCGAGGGTGCGATGCAGGTGCGGCACGTCATCGGCGACCAGTTCGTGCGCCGGGACGAGGCGGATCGTGCGGATGCGATCGCCGTACCGACCGTCGAGAAGTACGCGCAGCGACTCCGCCTGGCAGTTGCCGTGGACGGCGAGCACCGGGCGGCCGTCAGGATCGGCCGTCGGCACGGGGTCGGTGAGACCGTAGAACTCGCCGTAGTGCAGGTTGCGAGGCGTCGCCTCGACGGCAGGCACTGTCATGAGGCCTCTCCTTCGACGTCATCTCTGGCACTTTCGCCGCTGACGGCGCCAATGCCGCGCTCGCCGTCAGTCGACGAATGTGGACGAAAATCGCCGGTGTAGACAGGATTCGCCGATGTGGACGGGATTCGCAGGACGGCGCGGGTGTCGCGCGACACGGGGGCCGTTGCGGCGGTCGGGGCATCGCCGTTGCTCGGGCGAGCGACCACGATGGCGACGTCGTCGTCTTCGTAACGCGCGAGCGTCGGCCACTCGAGGCGCACCTGCTCATCGACGAGACGCCCGTCGAGGGGGATGTCACGCGTCGGGTGCAGCCAGTTCGCCACGACGACGACACCGTCATCGCGCAGCAGTGCGTCGATGCCGGCGAGGGTCGCCAGCAGCGTCGCGCCGTCGAGGAAGTAGCCGATCTCGCTCAGCACGACGGTGTCGAACCGCTGCCCTTCGTCGGCGAGTTCATCGAGCACAGAAGGCAGTTCGGCGTGGCGCCAGTCGACGCCGTCGACGTCACGTCGACGAGCGCGCGCCAGCGCCTGGGCGCTCCCGTCGACCGCGACCACGCCGTCGGCGCGCTCGGCGAGCACCTGCGTCAGGACGCCCGTGGAGCATCCGAGATCGAGCACGCGCCCGAGATGCTCTTCAGGCAGCATCGCCTCGATGAGGGCACGGCGACGCCGCTCGTACCAGCGCGTCTCGACACCCCACGGGTCGTCGCTGCCCTCGAACATCGCGTCGAAGGATGCCGCCGGCGTGCGTCCATCATCGGACGAGGCGACGCGGGGCAGCGCGCCGCCCGGGTCGAAGAGTGTCTCGACGAGACGTTCGAAGTGGGCGAGGACGCCGGCGTCGAGCATCGCAGGCTCGGCTGCGGGGCGCGCGAACGTCCCGATCTGTGACGAGTACGCCGCGATGGCTGCGCGTTTGCGCTGGAGCGAGGCGACGTCGGGGACAGCGAGAACGCTTCTCTCCCAGACTGTTTCGGCAACCGACGATGGGTCGCCCCAGTGCCACCACCACAACGGATAGCTGACGCACGCCGCCCCGAGCTGCGCCGCGACGTCCCGCGCCACGGCTCCGCACGTGTCGTGGTCGATGTGCGCATCGGCCTCCGCCGGGGCGACGACGAGCACCCGCTCAGTTCCCGACCCACGCACCGGCGTCATCGACGGCGTCACCGTCGAGGTCCCATCGGTGGCTGCGTCATCGCGGCCGACCGCTCTCGAGGGCGACTGGTCCGACACCGTGGATGCCTCCGCCGCAGTTACCCGCACGACGCGCTCCAGCGCAGCGGCCAGTTCGGCACGGTGGTCAGCGACGCGGCCGTCAGGTAGCGCAAGGCGCTCAACCCGCCCGAGCGCACCGCCGAGCAGCACACCGAGAGCGTCGTCGAACTCGCGACGACGGACTTCGCGGACGACCTCGAATGTCAATCCCGTTGCCGCAGAGTGCGATCCCTCGCCGTCGGTGACGAGGGCGACGTCTACGGGCAACCCCGCGTTCGCGAGCATCGCCAAGAATGCGCCGACGGCGAGGGTCTCGTCGTCGGGGTGAGCCGCGACGACGACGACGCGGCTGTACCGGGCAGCGAGGGCTTCGACGTCGAGGTGGCCAAGCGACGCCCATGGCGTCCCTCGCAACCACGTGCGTTCGCTCGTGCCGGGCTCCCGCGACGACCACGAGGCCGGCGCGGCGGGCATCCCGCGCATCAGTGACGCTCCAGCGTGGCAGCGCCGATGGCGGCGAGGTCGCGTTCGGCGTGGTGCTGGCGCACGTAGACGCCGAGGTCGGCAACGCGCCGCGCGTGGGTCTCGTCGCTCGTCAACGGGCCGGGGCCGAGCGCGTGGCCACAGATCGTCAGCGCCTGCTCCGCCGCATCGGCGACGACTGCTCGCACGCGCGACGACAACGCGAGACCCGCTGCACCGCAGGCGTTTCCACCGTCGATCGCGCGGGCTGCGTCGGCGAGTACCGCGTCGAGCAGATACGTGATGACCTCGAGCCGGCCCAGATGCATGAGCGCGATCTGATCGGGTTCACGCCGCCCCGCAGCCGCACGAACCGCTGTGACGAGGCCGTCCACGCCGCCCACCCAGACGGCGGCGACACCGATGCCACCCCACGCGAAACCGTCACGGCCGAGGTAGAAACCTGGCTCCCCGACGGGCGTCGCGGGCATCGCGTCGAACGTCAGCGACGTCGAACGGATCGCGACGAGCCCACGCGACACCCAAGGCTCCTCGGCGCCGCGCACCCGCGCATCCGTGAGGTCGACGGCGAACAACCGCTGCCCTTCAGGCGTACCGGCCGTCACGAGCGCATGCGGCAACTGCTCACCGAGCGAGCACCACGGCTTCACCCCGTCGAGCACCCAGCCGTCACCTTCGCGACGCGCGGCGAGGCCCGGCGCCCGCGCCGCGAACACACCCCAGGCGCCGTCCCCACCGCCGGGCAGCACGTCGCCCGGCGCAACCCCCGCCTCGGCGAGGATCGCAAGCGCGTCGAGGTGCGGTTCGATGACGCGGGCCGTCGTCAGGTCAAAGGCGCCGAGCGATCGCAGCGTGTCGAGATACACCGCGCTGTCGCGGCCCAACGCCGCTGCGGCGGAAGCGAATTCACCGGCAGCGGCAAGCGCCGCCCCGACGTCCCCAGCAGGGATATCGGGGCGGCACAGCGCACGAGAGGGTTCGCTCAAGCGGAGAGCTCCCGCTTCCAGAAGCGCAGCGCACGGCACGTCTCGACGAAGCCCTTCGCGCCGGCCGCGTCGCTGACGTCGACAAACCCGTCGTCCTTCTTCGACGCCACACCCGCGGCTTCGATGAGACCCGACGCGTCCGGGCCGAGGGCCAGGAACTTGTTGTGCGCGACGGCGTCCGTCACGAAGTCACGAGCCTCGGCGACCTTGCCGAGCGCCGCCGCACCGTCAGCCGACGGCAGCAGCGCGACGGCGTCGAACAGCACCGACGGCGCACCGGCGATGGCGTGATCGGCGGCGAGCTTCTCACCGTTCGACAGCGTGACGCCACCGACGGCCTTCGCGACGATCTCGACGACCGTGCCCTCGGCCTCGGCGGCCGAACGCACCGCGGCGAGCAGGTCGGCGTCGGTTCCGTCGCTGACGACGACGCCGATCTTGCGGCCGGCGAAGCTGTCGGGTCCGTTCTTCACGATGCTCAGCGCGTCGGAGACGGGCAGGTCGTGACGCGGCGCCACCTTCGCGGGCGAGGCCTCCGGCAGCTCCATCGCGAGCTCGTCGGCGACGCGCTGCGCGAGCGACTCGTCGACGTTGCGCAGGTTGCCGAGCATGCGCGTGCGGATCTCGGGGATCTCGCACTTGCCGAGCTCGAACGCGAACGCGTCGACGATGTGCTTCTGCTCGACCTCCGTCTGGCTCTTCCAGAACTGATTGGCCTGGCTGTAGTGGTCGGCGAACGACTCCGCACGCAGACGGCGCGCCTCACCCTCGACCTTCGTCGGGTACGTGTCCGGCTGGAACGTCGTCAGCGCGCGCGGGCCACGGTCGTCACCCGAGAAGCCGTTCGGCTCGTAGTTGGCGCGGCCCCTCTGGTGCGCGAACTGCATGTGACCGTCACGCTGGAAGTGCGCGACGGGGCACTTCGGCGCGTTGACGGGCAGCTGCGTGTGGTTGGTCGAGCCGAGGCGCGACAGCTGCGTGTCGAGGTAGCTGAAGTTGCGGCCCTGCAGCAGCGGGTCGTTCGTGAAGTCGATGCCGGGCACGACGTTCTGCGTCATGAACGCGACCTGCTCCGTCTCGGAGAAGACGTTGTCGACGACGCGGTTGAGCGTCATCTTGCCGAGCGGGCGGATCGGGACGATCTCCTCGGGGATGATCTTCGTCGAGTCGAGCACGTCGAAGTCGAAGCTGTCGGCGAACGCGTCGTCGAACACCTGGACACCGAGCTCGTACTCGGGGAAGTCGCCGCTCTGGATCGCGTTCCACAGGTCACGACGGTGGAAGTCGGCGTCGGCGCCGTTGATCTTGACGGCCTCGTTCCAGACCACCGACTGCATGCCCTGCACGGGCTTCCAGTGGAACTTGACGAACGAGCTCTTGCCGTCGGCCGTCACGAAGCGGAAGGTGTGGATGCCGAAGCCCTCCATGAAGCGGAAGCTGCGCGGGATCGCGCGGTCACTCATCGCCCACAGGGCCATGTGCGTCGACTCGGGCATGAGGGAGATGAAGTCCCAGAACGTGTCGTGCGCGCTCGCTGCCTGCGGCCAACCGCGGTCCTGCTCCTCCTTGACCGAGTGCACGAGGTCGGGAAACTTGATCGCGTCCTGGATGAAGAAGACGGGGATGTTGTTGCCGACGAGGTCCCAGTTGCCCTCCTCGGTGTAGAACTTCGTCGCGAAGCCACGGACGTCGCGCGCGAGGTCGGCGGAGCCCATGTTGCCGGCGACCGTCGAGAAACGAACGAACGTCTCCGTCTGACGGCCCTTCTTGCCGAACAGGTAGGCGGCCGTGAGGCCGCTGTGGTCGTCGTAGCTCTCGAACACGCCGTGCGCGCCGTAGCCGCGGGCGTGGACAACACGCTCCGGGATGCGCTCGTGGTCGAAGTGCATGATCTTGTCGCGGAACGCGGCATCCTGCAGCAGCGACGGGCCGCGGTCGCCCGCACGCAGCTGGTTCTGGTCGTCGGTCACCGGAATACCCTGCGACGTCGTCATGGCGTTGCCACCGCTCACCCCCTGGTGCAGCTCGTCCCCGGTGCCGCGCGTGTCGGGGCTCGTGGTGCGCTCGTTGTCGCTCATGGCTCTCCTCATGCTGGTGGTCGTTCGATCATGGCCTCTCGACCCTATGTCGGAGAGTATGGCCACCGCACCCCTTCTCACCACGCCCCTACGGATGTGGACGAAAATCGCAGATGTGGACAAGGATCGCAGCGAGGCCCAGGGCGCTGACGGGACATGAGCCGCCGGGCACCCGTGTGGGTGACGACTCGGTGTGAGAGGCGAAACCCATTGGAAAAATTAGGGATCGACTCTAGGGTGAAACTCATGGAGACGTCGCGCAGCCAGTCGGATCACCCGGTCAGTTCGCCGAACCAGAATGTATCGGCTTCGTCAGAGAAGCCCTTGGCACTCGTCGCGGGAGCCTCGCGCGGGCTGGGTTTTCTCGTCGCCACCGCCCTCGCCGACGCCGGGCACCGCGTCGTCCTCGCATCTCGCTCCGCCGACGCCCTGGCGAAGGCCGCCGACACGCTTGTCTCCCACGGCCACGCGCGCAGTGCCGTCTCGACGATCGTCATGGACGTGAGTGATCGCGACGGGGTGGCTCGAGCCGTCGCCCAGGTCGAGGGCGAGCACGGCCCGATCGACGTCGCAATCCACGTCGCCGGTGTCATAGAGGTCGGCCCGGCCGAGAACACGACGCACGAGCACATCGAAGGCGCGATGAACATCATGGCGTGGGGGCCGATCAACCTCTCCGACGCCGTCGTCCCCGGCATGCGCGAACGCGGGCGCGGGCGCTTCGGCGTCGTCACCTCCATCGGCGGCCTGCTGAGCGCACCGCACCTGCTCGCGTACTCGACGGCGAAGTTCGCGGCCGTCGGCTACACCGAGGGCCTCGCCGCGTCGCTCGCCGGCACGGGCGTGAGCGCCACCGTCATCGCCCCGGGGTTGATGCGCACCGGCTCGCACACGGCCGCACAGTTCTACGGCAACGCGCAGGCCGAATACGCGTGGTTTGCGCCCGCCGCGTCGCTGCCGTTCGTCAGCATGGACGCGACGAAGGCCGCGCGACGCATGGTCGACGGCGTCCTCGCCGGCAAGCCGTACGTCATCCTCACGCCCGCCGCGAAGCTGGGCGCGCGCGTCCACGGCGTCATGCCGGGTGTGACGACGCGCGTCATGGGCCTCGTGGGGCGTGCGCTGCCCGGGCCCGTTCCCGGTGCGACGACGCCTGTCCCCGGATCGAAGCTCGCACCGAAGGCCGGACGATTCGTCAAGCTCCTCACGACGCTCGGTGATCGCGCGTCGCGCAGCAACCTCGAACCCGAGGGTTGAGAGGCCCCGGGTCGCGCCACCCGAAGATTTGAACCCAACCACCCGACCATCCGAGACCCCCGACGAAAGGCACGCACCATGTCTGCTGGAACCCCGAAGTCCGACATCTCGCAGGAGCAGGTCGTCGAGATCATGCGTGGTGAGCGCTTCGTCATGCTCACCTCGATCGCAGTCGACGGGGCCCTGCACAGCCACCCGATGACGCCGCAGGAGGTGACGGACGACGCCGACGTGTGGTTCTTCGTCGGCCTCGGCACCGAGCAGGCGCAGGCGCTGCAGAGCAACCCGCGCGTCAACCTGTCGTTCGCGCACCTCGGCTCGTGGCTGTCCGTCGCGGGCCGCGTCGAGTTCGTCGACGACCGCGCCAAGATCGACGAGCTGTGGAGCGACGACGTCGCCGCCTGGTACGACGGCGGTAAGGACGACCCGGACCTGGGCCTCGTGCGCGTCGTCAGCGAGTCCGCGCAGTTCTGGGGCCAGCCCGGCGGCAAGGCCTCCGCGCTCGCGAGCATCGTCAAGGCGCGCGTCAGCGGCGAGCGTCCGAAGGGCCAGAGCGCCACGACCGAGCTGTGATGAACCCGGGAGCCGAACCGACGCGCGGCGGCTCCCGGCACCACGCTCCCCACCACCCCATCCCCACCACCCGATCGCCGCACGTCGCGGTGATCCTCTCCAGGAGAAACTGATGCGAGCACTCACCTGGCAGGGCCAGGGCAAGGTCTCGGTCGAGCAGGTCGCCGACCCGAGCATCCAGGAGCCCACCGACGCGATCGTGCGCGTCACCTCGACCGCGATCTGCGGTTCCGACCTGCACCTCTACACCGTCCTCGCGCCGTTCCTCAACAAGGGCGACGTGCTGGGCCACGAGTTCATGGGCATCGTCGAGGAGGTCGGTTCGGGCGTCACCTCCATCAAGCCCGGCGACCGCGTCGTCGTCCCGTTCAACATCTCCTGCGGGCACTGCTGGATGTGCAGCCGAGGCTTGTTCGCGCAGTGCGAGACGACGCAGAACGTCGACCAGGGCACCGGAGCGAGCCTCTTCGGCTACACGAACCTCTACGGCGCGGTGCCGGGCGGCCAGGCCGAGTACGTGCGCGTTCCGCACGCCGACTTCGGGCCGATCAAGGTGCCCGACGCCGGCGACGACGAGCGCTACCTCTACCTGTCCGACATCCTGCCGACGGCGTGGCAGGGCGTGAAGTGGGCCGACGTGCGCCCCGGCGACACCCTCGCCGTCATGGGTGCCGGGCCGGTCGGCCAGCTCGCCGTCGCGAGCGCGCAGTACCTGGGCATCGAGGACGTCATCGTGGTCGACCGCATCCCCGAGCGCCTCGAGCGCATGAAGGCCCGCGGCGCGCGCACCATCAACCTCGACGACCTCGACGGTTCGCAGGTCAGCGCCGTCGGAGACGCCGTGCGCGACCTGACGGACGGGCGCGGTGCCGACGGCGTCGTCGAGGCCGTCGGCATGGAGGCGCACGGCAATCCCGTTGCCGGCGTGGGCATCACAGCGGTCAGCAAGCTGCCGTCAGCGATCTCCGAGCCGCTTGCGAAGAGCGCCGGCGTCGACCGTCTCGCCGCGCTGCACGCCGCGATCGACAGCGTCCGCCGCGGCGGCACCGTCTCCGTCTCCGGTGTCTACGGCGGCGCGCTCGACCCGATGCCGATGATGCAGATGTTCGACAAGGGCATCGCGATGCGCATGGGCCAGTGCCACGTCAAGCAGTGGACCGACGAGCTGCGCGACGTGCTCGTCGACGCCGACCCGTTCGGCGTCGAGCAGCTCGCGACGCACCGCGTCGGGCTCGACGAGGCGGCGACGATGTACGACGTGTTCCAGAAGAAGCAGGACGGCTGCCAGAAGGTCGTCCTCAAGCCCTGACGCACTGACGGTCTGGGATCGGGTCGGCGTCCACCGAGACGCTGGGCCACCAGGCCGCCCGGCCACCACAGGATGGCGGGTAACTCACGGGTAGGCGCGCGGTTAGGCGCCGACCTGTGAGTTACCCGCCATCGTGCGTTCTACGTCCAGGCGGCGCCGCCTGGAATGGTGCGCGGAATAGTGCGGGCGCGACGGGCGCTGCAGTGAGCATGACGCCCGAGCAGTACGCCGCGAACATCGCCCGCGCCCTCGACGTGCAGGATCAGTCGGTGCGGTTGCAGGCCGCGATGGCGGCGGGCACACATCCGCATCCCGACCTGCTGGAGACGCTCGTGCGTCGCTGCGGCGTCGAGCCCGACTTCTTCGTCCGCGAAACCCTCGCCTGGGCGCTGACGCGCCTGCCGGCTGACGACGTCCTGCCGCGCGTTCAGCGCGAGCTGGCGTCGAAGAACATCCAGGCGCGCACGCAGGCGTTGCACGTGCTGTCGAAGGTCGGCGACGAGCGCGCATGGCCCTGGATCACGTCCGAGTTCCTGCACGACGCCGACGACGATCTCGCCCGCACCGCTTGGCGCGCGGCCGCCGCACTGGCCCCGCAGAGTCAACATGGCTCTCTCGCTGACGAATTGGTCAAGGAGTTCGGCCGTGGTGACGCCGGCACGCAGATGGCGTTGAGCGTCGCATTGCTCGGTCTCGGCGACGCCGCCGTCCCAGCGGTCAGGTCGGTAATCCGGAGCCAAGACGCGGCCGTCACCGAACATGCTCGCGCGACCGACCTGCTGCGCACCCGCCCCGAGCTCGCGTTCGACGGCGCCGTCGAGGAAGCCAAACGCATCGTCGCGATGGGTTGAGCGCGTCGGCCCTACCCCCGGCCATACGACGGGAGAGCGGGTAACTCACGGGTAGGCACGCAACTACGCGCGCCGACCCGTGAGTCACCCGCCATCCCATCGTCGAAGGTGACGCAGCGGCCGCCCGCTCCCCCGGAGCTTGGAATCACAACACCTGGGGCCGCGCAGTACCAGGCCGGCCTGTCGCCGTCGGTGCGGGGCTCGTCGATGCCGACGTTGGCACGGCTGTGCGTTCTGGGGCCGGCTACGACGGTCGCGATGAACGCGGCGACGGCCTTGCGCGCCACCTCGGTGACCTTGACCTGCCCGTAACGTCTTCGCGGCCTTCCCGGCGCGTCGAACGCGGCGTTGACGTCCCTGGCGCCGCTGATCGGCGACGTCGCGACGACCTGGCCGGTGCTGGGGTTGACGACGTCCAGTCGGCCCTCCCCGTGTACCTCGCCGTCGATGACGTTGCACAGCAGGGTGCTGATGAACTTCACCTCGAATGTAGCGGCGGCATGCCCTGTGGTGCGCGCCATACTTGAATGACCCCTGTTTTTACTGGCCAGCAGGTGGCGCCCATGAAAGCGCCTCGGGAGGGACGCCACACATGGCCGACACCACCGACCAACCTGGGCAGCTGGGGTCAGGCCGCGTCAGGGCGATCAGGCAGGGCGAGGCGCCCGCGCGATCCAGCGGGGTGACTCGTCCGACGGCTCGCCAGCGGAGCGCAGCGGATGTCAGCTCAGCGCAGCGTCGCGGCCGCTTCGGCATGGGCGGCGACGAGGCGTTCGATCTGGCTGTCGGCGCGCACGATGAGGTCGTCGAGTTCGGCGACGTCGATGCGCGCATCGTTGATCGCGAGCACGCGCATGCCCTCCCAGCCGGCCCGCTTGCCACGAACGGCCGCCAGCAGCGCCTCGAGTTCGAGCACGTCGCTCAGCGGCGAGCGGCGCACGAAACGGCCGTTGAGTTTCACGCGGCTGACGGTCTCGCCGACGCTCAGCGCGAGCTGCGCGAGCCGCGCCTCACCCGCCCCGAGCGCGTCGGCGATGACGCGCAGGCGCGCGCGGTCCTCGGCGATCTCCCGCGTCAGCGTCGCGAGCACCTTCCGCGTGCGCGCCGAACTCTGCGAGCGCGACGCGCGCTCGAACAGGTCGAGCCCGCCCTTCGATGCGGCCCAGTGATGAGCGACGTAGCTGGTGACGAACTTGTCGCGCGATTCCATGATCGACCTCCTGCAGGTCTGCGAGAACGGGTGTCACCGTCAGCCTAGGAGGTCACCGTGCGCGCGACCAGCCCGACGCAACACGGTGGATGTCGGAAGTTCGTCATGGTTGATTTCCTTGTGTCGCAACATGTTGGCAAGGTATCCCCATGTCGTCCCATCCGAGCACCGATGGAGCCGCACACCTCCGTCTGGCGACGGGTGAGGAGTCGAGGTGCGCGCCCGCACCCCGCGCATTGCGCGTCACCCTCGTCGACGACGACGCCCTCGTCATGGCCGGTTTTCAGGCACTGCTCGCGCCCTACGCCGCACGCGTCGAGGCGACGTGCAGCCGCGGCGTGCCCACCGAACCCACCGACGTCGCGCTCTTCGACTGCTTCGCCGCCCCCGAGCCGGGGTGGGCGACGCTGGCGCGCCTGCGCGACACAGCCGCCGTCGCGCGCCTCGTCGTCTACACCAACGACCCTCCGCAGGCGCACGTCGGTGCGCTCACCGACTTCGGCGTCGCGGGCGTGCTGACGAAGCACGCGACGGCCGACGAGCTCGTCACCGCACTCGAACGCGTCGCCCGCGGCGAGCGCGTCGTCGACCCCGCGTTCCCCGTCGAGCTGGGTGACGACTGGTGGCCTGGGCGCGCCGAGGGGCTCACCGAGCGAGAGGCGCAGGCCGTCACGCTCATCTGCCGCGGCCTGCCCAACGGCACGATCGCGCACGAACTCAACGTCTCCCTCAACACGCTCAAGAGCTACATCCGCTCCGCCTACCGCACCATGGGCGTCGCCTCCCGCAGCGAGGCGGTGCTGTGGGGCGTCGCGCGCGGACTGCACGTCGACGGCCGGCCCTGACGCGCTCACCACTTTCCAGCATGGCGCCGCGCAACGGCGATCCATCAGGCAGCCGACGCTTCACCTCCTTGCGGGTGTGGCGCGAAACACGGTGAGCGACAACACTTCTCATCACCACCGACACCTCACGACCCTTGATCGTCGGATCGCTCGAAGGAGAGCTGTGCCCCGCCTCACCGTCGCCGTCGTCGCACGTAGCGAGCTGTTCGGATGCGGCGCGATGGCGGCTCTCGACGCGTTCGGCGTCGCGACACGCCTCGTGCTCGTGCGTGGCCCGGGCCTGCGAGCCGAGGATTTCGCGCTCGATGCCGACGTCGCCGTGCTCGAGTGGAACGAACCCAACCGCAACGCCTGGGATCAACTGCGCGCGCTGCACGCCGCGAACCCGACGACGAAGCTGCTCGTGTCGTCGCTGCACACCGACGAGGCCGCCATCAGCCGGCTCCTCGCGCGCGGCGCGTCGGGAGTCGTCGGACGGTCGGCGAGCGCCGCCGATCTGCGCGCCGGGGTCGATGACGTGGTCGCGGGCCGAATCGTCCGCCCCGCGGTGCTTCGACCCTCCCCCACGGACGCGCGGCCGACCGTCCCCTCCGACGGGCTGACCGCACGTCAGGCGCAGATCGTCGATCTCATCTGCTCGGGCATGCCGAACGCGCAGATCGCCGAGCGCCTGCACCTGAGCGTCAACAGCATCAAGTCGCACATCAGAGGCGCCTACCGCGCGATGGACGTGCAGACGCGCCCTCAAGCCGTGTTGTGGGGTCTGGCGCGCGGCTACGGTGGTCATGTGTCTGACGATCACTGGCCGCCAGCCGCGGCCCCCACCTCATCATCCGGCTCGTCGACGCACCCAACCGATGACGACGAGTCGCAGGCCCCTGACCTCGCCGACTGGCTCGCCGAACAAGCCGACGCGGGCCTCGAGGGCGCGGACGAGGCAGCCATCCGCGACGTCATCGGCGCGATGATCGAGCACCCTCGGTTTCCGTGCCTCGGAGCGCGTTCGGCGCTGAAACGCGACGGCGCGCTCGTCCGCGTCTTCGACGACATGACCGATGACGCGTGTCTCTCAACGCTCAGCGCTGAACTGGCCGACTTCGCCGCGATCGAGCGTGGCCCGCGCGAGTTCGGCTCTTTCATCGCCGTCTTCCGTCGCCCGCGGGCGGGCGACGAGCGGGAGTTCGAGAACCTTCTGTGGGGCATGCTGCAGCGATTGCACGATCGTGACGACGCGCCGTGGGCCGAGCGCGTGTCGCCCGACACGACGTCACCGCACTTCAGTTTCAGCCTCGGCGGCGTGCCGTTCTTCCTCGTCGGGTTGCATCCGCAGGCCTCGCGCATCGCGCGCCGTGCTCCGCTGACGACGGTCGTGTTCAACCTGCACGATCAGTTCGAGCAGCTGCGAGCTGACGGCGGCTTCGACCGGATGCGCGACGCGATCCGCCGTCGCGATGCTGCGTTGCAGGGTTCGATCAACCCGGTCGTCACCGATCATGGACGCTCGTCGGAGGCGCGTCAGTACTCTGGGCGGCACGTGGAGGACGACTGGCGTGCCCCGTTCACCGCGCACCCTTCGAAGGAGAATCCTGATGACTGACCCGCGACGCCCGCGCTCCCCCCACCCGCCGACGCCGCGGCCGCCGTACGCGGGCGGCCCCGAAGCTCCCGCCGACGGTTGGTCGCGCATCGCCCCGCAGACGGGGGTGCTCGTGCCGCTGGCGGCCGGTCAGGTGCTCGAGGTCGTCGACCCGTGTGGCGAGCAGGTGAGCGACTTCTACGCCGTCATGCAGGACGACATCGCCGAGTGCTTCTCGGCGGGGCGCACCGTCGACTACAACAACACGTTGTACCCATCGACTGGGCACCGGTTGTGGAGCAACCGCAGCAGCGTCATGGCGACGATCGTCGCGGACTCGGTGGGCATCCACGACATGACGGTGACGCCGTGCAGCCAGCAGACGTTCGACATCCTCTACCCCGAGTTCGACGGCGCCCCGCACCCGAGTTGCTTCGCGAACCTGTGCGGCGCGCTCGAACCCGTCGGCGTCGCGCCCGACCACATCGGCACGACGCTCAACATCTTCATGGACGTGTGGACGAGCCCCGACGGTGAACTGCACATCGACCCGCCGCCGACGCAGGCGGGTGACGTCTTCGCCATCCGCGCCGAAGCTGACCTGTTCGTCGGGCTGACGGCATGCTCGGCCGAGAAATCGAACGCCGGCGTCTGCAAACCCATCGACTACCGGGTGCGCTGAGGCGCTGACGTCGCACCGGTCTCCTTGACGAAACTGGAGAGCCGGCGGCCGTTCAGGCCCCGTCGGGGCTCAGGCGCTCCGAGCAGAATGAGCATCGAGACGGCCCATGTTGTGTCACGAAAGCGCGAAATAGCGCGCGTTCGTGACACACCATCCTTGGGTGGGGAGGCGTTTTGAGCCGACACGGCGCTCCGATGGTCAGCAGAACGTGACGCCCGACCCCGCCCATTTGGTGCCGTCCTTGATGAAGGACGCGACGTTGAGCGTCACGGTTGTCGTGCGGTAGCCGTCGACAGTCACGAGGTAACTGAGCGACACGGAGGCCGGGTTGGCGCTGCTCGTGCCGGAGGAGTTCGTGAGTGAGATGCCGATGTACGTGTTGCAGACCTGGGCTGTTGAACTGGCAGGACCACTGCAGCCGCCGTTCGGCGTGCCAGCTGTACCGGAGCCCGCGACGCCGTGCCGCCCGTCAACGCGTAGCTCTTGCCCTGTGATGTACGACGCAACCGTCCCTTTGTGCGCGCTCGACAAGTCGTCCGTCATGCCCCCGAGCCCCCCGCCGTCACGCGTCAGCGCAGGTTCGTCGGCAGCTCCTCGAGCAGGCGCAGCCAGAGCTCCGACGACGTCGGGTAGCTCGGCACCGCGTGCCGAAGGACGCCGATCGGCACCTGGCCGACGATGGCGACCGTCGCCGCGTGGATGAGTTCGGCCGCCTCGTGGCCGACGAACGTCGCGCCGAGCAGGCACCCGGTGGCACGGTCGACGACGATCTTGGCGCTCCCCACACCGTCGTCACGCAGCAGGGCCGTGCCCGCCGCGCTCGCGAACGGCACCGCGACGGTGACGACGTCATGCCCTGCTTCGCGCGCCTGAGCCTCGCTCGAGCCGACCGCCGCGACCTGCGGGTCCGTGAACACGACCTGAGGGACGGGAACGTCACGCGGCGGCGGCGTCTCGTGCGCGCCGGCGAGTCGGGCGCCGAGCACGCGCGCCTCGTACTTGCCCATGTGTGTCAGCGGCGCACCGCCGCCGGCGTCACCGATGGCGTGCAGCCAGGTCGGCAGGCGCCCGGCGCGCACGTCGTCCGCGTTGACGCCGACCGCGTCGAGACCGACGTCGTCGAGGCGAGGGCGACGGCCGGTGGCGAGCAGGAGTTCGTCGGCGACGATCCGCTCGCTGCCCGATTCATCACGTTCGACGGCGAGCGTCACCGGCCCGCCGTGCACGCGACCGAGGCCGGTGTCGGCGGCGCCGGCGCGGCTGGCGTCGGTGATTCGGGTGGCGAGGCGGACGTCGACGCCGGCCGTACGCAGCGCGTCGAGGACGGCCGCGCCGGCGAATGGTTCCTGGTCCGTGAGCAGCGCATCACCGCGCACGAGCATCGTGACGCTGCTGCCGAGGGCGCTCATCCACGTCGCGGCCTCGCAGGCGACGACCCCGCCGCCGACGATGACGAGCCGGTCAGGCACCTCGACGACGCCCGTCGCGTCACGCGACCCCCAGGCGTGCAGGTCGGCGAACATCGGCGGGACGACGGGCACCGAACCCGTCGCCAGCACGAGGGCGACGCCCGCTTCGACGACGGTGCTCGCGCCGCCGTCCGAGCTCACGCTCACCGTCTTCTCGCCGACGAGACGTGCGTGGCCGCGCATGACGTCGAGGCCTGCGCCCGTCGCCCAGTCGAGCTGGGAGGTGTCGTCGTAGTGCGAGACCCACGCGTCGCGGCGTGCGAGGAGCGCCGCGACGTCGAGTTCGGCGGGCCGCAGGCCGGGCAGGTGCTCGCTGGTCGCCCTGACGTCGAGCGGGCGCAGCAGCGCCTTGCTCGGCATGCACGCGTAATAGGAGCACTCACCGCCGAGCAGTTCGCCCTCTATCAGCAGGACGCTCAGCCCACCGTCATGGGCGTACTGAGCGACGTTCTCGCCCGTCGGCCCGCCACCGACGACGATGACGTCGACGCGGCGCACGCCGTCAGGGCCGTCAGACTCGGACGGGCGGTGAGGATCGGTGGCCGCGTCCGGACTGTCGGCGCGGGGCACGCCGTCAGGACCGTTGGGCTCGGCGGGCATGCGTTCGTCCTTCGCCGTGGTCTCGGGTGCGCCGTGGACGAGGTCGACGTATTCGCGGTGACGCCCGATCCAGCCCTTGATGAACGGGCACAGTGGCAACACGTCGTGAGTGCCGTCGGCGCGCACGTCGTCGAGCGCGAACCTCGCGACCTGTGAGCCGACGCCCTTGCCCTCGTAGCTCGGATCCACCTCGGTGTGCGTGAGCACGATGAGCTGATCGGTGAGCTGATATTCGGCGAATCCGGCGAGGGCGTCACCGTCCCACGCCTCGTAGCGGTTGGCGTCGGTGTTCTTCGTCAACGTCAGGTCGGACACGGCGTTCTCCTTCGATGGGGTCGGGCTGAGCGAGTCATGCGACGGGCGGTCCTCGTTGCGGGGCTGGGCATATGGTCGGCGGGTTCGTCGCGATGCGACGTGTGTCGCGTTCGCGAGCCATCGTCACCCTCCGCCGCGCCCGCGACGGTTACGCGGGCGCAGGCGAACCGGGGGCATGGTCGGCGCGGGGATGCGCTCGACGTCGCCGACATATCCCTCGACCGAGCCGAAACGCTCTGCACCCGCCTCGTATTCGTCGCGCGCGAGGACGATCTCGTCGTGGCTGCGGCCGATGAAGTTCCACCACATCACGATCTCCTCCTCGAACGGCGTGCCGCCGAGCAGGATGACGCGCGCGGGCTCATCACCGACGTCGAGCGTCAGCGTCGCGCGGCCTTCGTCGACGCAGCCGAGGTCGCCGCGTTCGAGGCGCGCGCCGTCGAGGGTGACCGTGCCGGTGTCGACGAGGATGCCGTGCTCGAACCCCTCGTCGACATCGAGGGTGACACGCGCGCCCGCGTCGAGGCGCAATTCGGCGCCGAGCAGCGGCGTGTGCGTGACGATCGGCGAATCGGCGACGCCGCGCAGTTCGCCGATGAAGACGAGCGCCGAACCCTGACCGCTCGGTAGCGGCACGCACTCGGGCGCGTGATGTTCGAACGCGCGGTCGCCGTCGCGGGTCACGTCGGGCAGTGCCACCCAGAGCTGGACGCCGTGCAGCGTCTCGGTGCCGGGCGTCGAGACCTCGGAGTGGACGATGCCGTGGCCGCTCGTCATGAGGTTGACCTCGCCGGGGCGGACGACGGCGTGCGCGCCACCAGAATCATGGTGTTCGATGGCGCCCTCGAACAACCACGAGACCGTCTGCAGACCGGTGTGGGGGTGCGGCGGCACGTCCATGCCGACGCCGCGTTCCGGGCCGTAGTGGTCGACGAAGCACCACGCCCCGACGAACGAGCGGTCGCGGTGCGGCAGGGTGCGTCGCACCTCGAGGGCACGCAGCCCGCCGAGCGGAACCTGGCGGGGTGAGAGAACCTGAACGACGCCCTCGACGGGGCGTTCTGCGGTGGGCGCCTCGTTCGCCTGGGCGACGATCGCACCTGCAGGGTCGAGTCCACCGGCGGCCCTGACGTCGGCGTCGGCGCCTGACGTGCGGGCACCGGCGTCGCGGGTAGTGGTTCCAAGAGCGCCGTCGCGCGGGTATGGCGGGTGGGTGTTGTCGTGGACACCGTCGCCCTGGATGCCGGACGGGTAGGCGCCGGCGCCGGCGTGATGCGTGGTGTTGGTGCGGGCGCCTGTGTCCTGGGTGTCGTCGAGCATTTCAGCGCTCCCTGGTGTCGACCGTCAGCCCCGACGAATGGGGCCCTCATGCCACCCAAGCACCCACGGTGTGCAGGAGCAACAGTCGGCCGATCGATGTGCACGAAAATCGCAGTCGGGTCGCTCTGCACCGTTAGGAGGGAGGGCGTGGGAACCGTCGCGCCGCGCAGGCTCGCTATCGCTCACTCGCGCGTCGCCCCTCCCAAATCCCCAGCATGTCATGCCGCAGATGAGTAGGACCCCCGCCGGGCGACTTCGTCGCTGGTCCGGCGGGGGTCCTACTCACCTGCGGAGGGCGTGGGATTTGAACCCACGGTTGGTTTCCCAACTCCGGTTTTCAAGACCGGTGCACTCGGCCACTATGCGAGCCCTCCTCGTCGCTGCACCAACCGCGAACACCACGGGCAACGACCCGTCGAGCGCATCGTCATCGATGCTCCCAGCAGGGCCGAACCCAGGCGTCGCACGGCAACCGGGCAACGAGAAACCATCGTAAGGCACTGGCGCGCCAACGCAGATTGGGTAGGCTCGACGGCAAGTTGTCCGTTCACATGAAATGGAGCCACATCATGGGCAAGATCTCCTTCCTCGCCGGCGGCGTCGTCGGCTACGTCCTCGGTACGCGCGCTGGGGAGAAGCGCTACGAGCAGATCAAGAAGCAGGCCGACAAGGCCTGGAGCAACCCTGCCGTGCAGGACAAGGTCACCGCCGCGACGGAGACCGTCAAGGCCAAGGCGCCCGTCGTCGCCGCGGCTGTCGGCCAGAAGGCCGCTGACGTCAGCAAGGACGCAGCGCATGGCGTCGCGAGCAAGGCGTCGGACGCCAAGGACGCGACGACCTCCAAGGCCGCCGACGCGAAGGACGCCGTCTCGTCGAAGACGTCCGGCGGCAAGCACGCTGCGAAGGACGACAGCGACCTGCCCGAGACGATCCACCGCGACTCCAAGGGCGACCTTCACGCCGACACGAGCGGCTTCGGCCCCGGCGGCGAGAAGCTCCCCTGACCCCAACCCACTCGACTCGCCCTGACGCTCGAGGCGCACGACGTGCGAAGAACCCCGCGTCAGGCGCGACATCTCGCGGGATTTCGCGTAGATTCGCAGACAGCGCGGCCTAACACAGCCCTTCGGGTGGCTGTCTCGGCCACGACCAGTCGGATAGAACAGGATTGATTCATGAACCGCAGTGACCTCGCCAGCACCATCGCCCAGCGCACCGGCGTCAGCGTCAAGGACGCCACCGCCGTCCTCGCCGGCCTCAACGACGTCATCATCGAGGCCGTCGGCCGCGGTGACAAGATCCAGCTCCCCGGCCTGCTCACGATCGAGCGTGTCGAGCGCGCCGCCCGCACGGGCCGCAACCCGCAGACGGGCGCCGAGATCGAGATCCCGGCCGGCTACGCCGCGAAGGTGACGGCCGGTTCCAAGCTCAAGGCTGCCGCCAAGGGCTGAACTGCCTGATCTGACGAAGGGGGCCGTTTCACCACATCGGTGAAGCGGCCCCCTTCGTCATGCCTGGCCGCGCGCCAGTCACCCGACAATGTTGCCCGGCTTTCGGGCAATTGATCCCCAGAAACCCGGGCAACATCGAGGTCAGCGCGGGGCAGTGCACACGATCAGATGTAGACGGCAGGGTCGCTGAACGGGTCGTGCTCGACGGCGGGCACCCGCACCTTCGCGGGCACACCGACGGCGACGCCCGTCGCGGGCACATCCTTGACGACGACGGCGTTCGCGCCGACCTGAGCGCCATCGCCCACGACGATCGGGCCGAGGATACGAGCGCCCGCACCCACCGTCACGCCGTCCCCGAGCGTCGGGTGACGCTTGACCTTCGCGAGCGTCCGCCCGCCCAGGTTGACGCCGTTGTAGAGCATGCAGTCGTCGCCGATCTCGCTCGTCTCCCCGATGACGACGCCCATGCCGTGATCGATGAAGAAACGCCGACCGATCGTCGCACCGGGATGGATCTCGACGCCGGTGACGGCCCGCGTCACCTGCGATCCGAGACGCGCCGGCAGCTTCCAGCGGCCGCCGCGCTGCCACATCGCATGCGTGACCCGGTGGCTCCACACAGCGTGCAGACCAGGCGAGGCGAGCGCCATCTCCAACCGCGAACCCCCGGCGGGGTCGCGTGCGAGGGCCGCGTCGACGTCCTCGTTCATCGTCTCCAGCGCAGCCCTTGCACGCGTCAACGGGTTCTTCGCCACCGTCATCTCCTCGAACTCGACTCTCGCCCAACAGCTCTGCTCATCATCGGCGCACCCGCCCGGGGTGCCCGAACGCCGGGGCGCGCGGTGCAGCACCACGCGCCCGGCCGATGAGACGGATGTCAGTCGACGATGCCCTCGAACAGGATCGTCGACAGGTAGCGCTCACCGAAGCTGGGGATGATGACGACGATCGTCTTGCCCTTGTTCTCGGGGCGCGCTGCCACCTGCGAGGCTGCGGCGAGTGCGGCGCCGGACGACAGGCCGACGAGCAGCCCCTCCTGCGTCGCGGCCTTGCGCGCCCATTCGACGGAGGTCTCGGCGTCGATGTCGATGACCTCGTCGTAGATGTCGGTGTTGAGGATGTCGGGCACGAAGTTGGCGCCGATGCCCTGGATCTTGTGCGGCCCGGCCTGACCGCCGTTGAGGATCGGCGACTCAGCGGGCTCGACGGCGATCATCTTCACGTCGGGCTTGCGCTCCTTGAGCACCTCGCCGATGCCGGTGATCGTGCCGCCGGTGCCGATGCCGGCGATGACGATGTCGACGGCGCCGTCGGTGTCGCGCCAGATCTCCTCGGCGGTGGTCTTGCGGTGCACCTCGGGGTTGGCCGTGTTCGCGAACTGGCGGGCGAGGACGGCGCCGTCACGCTCGGCGGCGATCTCCTCGGCCTTCGTCACGGCGCCCTTCATGCCCTCGGCGGCGGGGGTGAGGACGAGTTCGGCGCCGAAGCCCTTGAGCAGCGCGCGACGCTCCTTCGACATCGACTCGGGCATCGTCAGCACGACGTCGTAGCCCTTGGCGGCGCCGACCATGGCGAGCGCGATGCCGGTGTTGCCCGACGTCGCCTCGACGATCGTCCCGGCCGGCTTCAGCTCGCCGGAGGCCTCCGCTGCCTCGACGATCGCCTTGCCGATGCGGTCCTTGACGGAGGCGGCGGGGTTGCTGAACTCGAGCTTCGCCGCGACGGTGACGTCGGGGGCGTCGATGATGCGGTTGATGCGCACGAGCGGCGTGTTGCCGATGGCCTCGGTGACGTTGGCGAGGATGGGCATGAGGGGGGCCTTTCGACGGTGGCGGCGCGTCCACTCTCGCCCCAAGGAGGCGAGCAGACGCGGTGCGATGACTGCTTATGACTTTACCAACTCTGCGTTATCTACGTTTATGCCCACGGGCCAGGCAATAGCACACGTGCTCGTTGACTAATTCGAAATGGACACGACATCGCCCCGCCCCCGGGTTACCGGCCGGTAGCCCCGTCTAGACTGGGGCCCATGTCAGCCCTCCAGATCGTCGCCGCAGTGATCTGCGTCGTCATCACCGTCATCGGCGTCTCGCTGCTCGTGCGCGCCGTGGCACAGATGGTGGCGCGGTTCAAGGTCGGCGCACCCGAAAAGCGCACGGACAACCCCGGTGCGCGAACCGTCACGTTGCTGCGCGAGTTCCTCGGACACACGCGCATGTCCCGCCTGCCGATCGTCGCCGTCGCGCACTGGTTCACGATGATCAGCTTCGGCATCCTGTTCTTCACCCTGGTCACCGCCTACGGCCAGATCTTCAACCCCGACTTCACGCTGCCGATCATCGGAACGTTCGCTCCCTGGGAGTGGCTGACCGAGTTCATGGCGTGGACGGGCTTCCTCGGCATCTGCTGGCTCATCTGGAACCGCCGCAAGAACCACCCGGGCCGTTCGGCCGGCAAGGACGGCCGCAAGTCGCGCTTCTTCGGTTCGTCGTTCTGGCAGGCCTACTACGTCGAGTTCACGATCTTCGGCGTCGGTCTGTGCATCGTCAGCCTGCGCGCGCTCGAGTACGCGCTGGGCCGCGTCGACGGCAGCCACCACGCGAGCGTCCTGCACTTCCCGATGACGTTCTTCCTCGGCAAGCCGTTCGAGTCGATCGGCAAGGACGGCCTCGAGCAGCTCATCGTCGTCATCGCCGCGATCAAGATCCTCATCTCGATGGCGTGGATGATCACGATCTCGCTCAACACGACCATGGGTGTTGCCTGGCACCGCTTCCTCGCGTTCCCGAACATCTGGTTCAAGCGCAACGCGGACGGCCGCACGGCCCTCGGCGCCGCGAAGCCGATGATGGTCGACGGCGAGACGCTCAAGGACGTCGAGGAGCTCGAGCTCGACGAGGACACCGTCCTGGGTGTCGGTAAGGTCGAGGACTTCACGTGGAAGGGCCTGCTCGACTTCTCCACCTGCACCGAGTGCGGTCGTTGCCAGAGCCAGTGCCCCGCGTGGAACACCGAGAAGCCGCTGTCGCCCAAGCTGCTCATGATGACGCTGCGCGACCACTCCGCCGCGAAGGCGCCGTTCCTGCAGGCCGCTGCGGCCGCGTCCGGGCCCGTCGACGAGAAGGGCCTGCCGACGGTCGCCGACCACTCCGGCGTCGATCTGCTGCGCACGCCGCTCATCGGCTCGACCGGCTACGACATCGCGAACCCGCTGACGGCGTACAACCCGGCCGGCACCACCGCGAACAGTGACGCGGCCGGTGCCATCATCGACGAGGACGTCCTGTGGTCGTGCACGACGTGTGGCGCCTGTGTCGAGCAGTGCCCCGTCGACATCGAGCACGTCGACCACATCGTCGACATGCGTCGCTACCAGACGCTCATCGAGTCCGCGTTCCCGACCGAACTCGCGGGCCTGTTCAAGAACCTCGAGAACAAGTCGAACCCGTGGGGCATGTCGGCGCGGGCTCGCCTCGAGTGGGCCAAGGGCCTGCCGTTCGACGTCAAGGTCATCGGCTCCGACGTCGAATCCGCCGACGAGGTCGAGTGGCTGTTCTGGGTCGGCTGCGCCGGCGCCTACGAGGACCGTGCGAAGAAGACGACGCGCGCCGTCGCCGAGCTGCTGCACACAGCGGGCGTCGACTTCGCCGTCCTCGGTGACGGCGAGAGCTGCACCGGCGACCCGGCACGCCGCGCCGGAAACGAGATCCTCTTCCAGATGCTCGCCGGCCAGAACGTCGCGACGCTGAACGAGGCGAAGGCGAAGAAGATCGTCGTCACGTGTGCGCACTGCTTCAACACGATCAAGAACGAGTACCCGCAGATCGGTGGCGAGTACGAGGTCGTCCACCACACGCAGCTGCTCAACCGTCTCGTGCGCGAGAAGAAGCTGACGCCCGTCGCGGCGCCGGAGGAGTTCGCGCAGCAGCCGAAGGACAAATCGGGCGCTGCGTCGACGGGCAAGTCGGTCACGTACCACGACCCGTGCTACCTCGGCCGTCACAACCAGGTTTACGCGCCGCCGCGCGAACTCATCGCGTCGCTGCCCGGCGTCGAGTACAAGGAGATGGAACGCTCCGGCGAGAAGTCCTTCTGCTGCGGCGCCGGCGGCGCCCGCATGTGGATGGAGGAGAAGCTCGGCGAGCGCATCAACCTCAACCGCACGAAGGAGGCCGTCGCCACCGGCGCCGACCGCATCGCCATCGGCTGCCCGTTCTGCCGCGTCATGATGACGGACGGCCTCACGGCCGAGCAGAGCGACGGCAACGCGCGCGAAGAGGTCGAGGTCGTCGACGTCGCCAACATGCTGCTCGCCGCGGTGCGTCGCGGTGAGGACACGAAGACCGTCGACGAGGGCGCGACGCAGACCGTCTGAGCCGCCGCACCCGCCCGTCACGGGCACCAGGGTTGACACCCGGGGCGCTTCGTTCCGCTGAGAGATCAGCGGGACGGGCGCCCCGTTCGTCGTTTCATGGGGCGCCTCGGGCGGGGTTTGTTGAGCGAGGTTCGTTGAGCGGGGTTCGTCCATCCGAGTTCGCCTGCCAGGGTTCCGCTACTCACGCCCCCGCCTCGTGCGTCCAGATGCACCCGGGTGCATCTGGATGACGAGGCGGACCGGCGGCGCGGCCTCGTCATCCACAGGCAGTGACGGCCACGGGCCGTTTCGACGCTCTCGGGAGGGCTGATCCACAGGGTCGCGGCGCCCGAGCTGCGCGGGGGCGACGCGGGGACCTAGCGTCGCCGTCATGAGCACTCTCGGAGACGACATCCGGGCGCAGCAGCGGCGAGCCGACCTGCTCTCGAGCGACCTCGCACAGTCCGCCACGGATCTGCGCACGACCATCACGACGACGCAGTGGACGTCCGGTGCGGCCGACCACTGCCGCAGCGTCCTCACCTCCTTCGCCCGCGACCTCGACGCCTGCGGTGACGACGCGGCGTCGTTCGCGACCGACATCGGCCGGCACGCCGCATCGGTCGAATCGCATCAGGCCAGCGTGACCAACGTCGTCATGGCGCCGATCGATCTCGCGCGCGATGGCCTGTCGAAGGTGGGCAAGGCCCTGCACCGCGACGAGAGCGAGGGTCCGTACGACTACTCCCACTACGGCGACTGGCGGGGATGACGATGACGCAGCCGTTCCTGCTCGTGCGAGCCCGTGCCGGGCAACACACGTCGTTGCTCGAGGTCACCTACGCTGACGGGTTGTTCCGCCTCGCGAGCACCCGGGGCGCGAGCGTCCACGCCGCCGAGGACGTCGTCAGCGCCGTGCTACAGCTCGTCGTCGACGCCCCGCCCGACGCCGACGCCGACCTCGTCGTCATCGGCTGTCTGGACGAGGTCGCGACACCTTGCCTCATCGCAGCGCGCCGAGGCGGCGAGTGGTGCGACGTCGGGTTCGACGACGCAACACGCGACTGGTTCGACGTTCGCGCCGAGGTCGTGGCGGCACTCGTCGGCCTCCATGCGCAATCGGGCGCGCCGAGCGGCTGCCTCGCGGCCGGCGACGCCCAGGATGAGATGCGTCCCGACGCCGGATGGGAGCACGCCGCATGAGAGTCGACCCGCCCAGCTCGTCGGTGACAGGCACCGTCATCGCGAAGAGGAGCGCCGGCCCGAGCGCCGTCGACGCCAACCTCGCTGATCTGCGCACCCTCGCCGCCGCGCTGACGACGGCGCACGGTGACGCGAGCAGCGCTTCCACCACGAGCCTGTCGATCGGCTGGGGCCTACCGTTCACCGGGGATGCCCTCTCCCCTGGCACGGCCACGACATGCGCCACGGCGTCACTCGATCTGGCGGCCACCCTGACGGCCACGGCGCTGCGCGCGCAGTTGCTCAGCACTCTCGTGAGCGCCTCGCTCGACGCCTACGAGCTCGCCGAAGCCTGCGCCGTCGCCCACATGAAAACAGCCATCGCGACGTACTCGCTGACGGTGACTCTGGCGAAGATCTCGATGCGCCAGTGGACCGGCAACGCGCCCTCGCCCGATACGACCGCGATGATCGTCGGTGACGTCGTCGCCATCATCGACGCGAGACTGCCG
This sequence comes from Dermacoccus sp. GAS27A, assembly GCF_044909235.1. NCBI lineage: Bacteria > Bacillati > Actinomycetota > Actinomycetes > Micrococcales > Dermacoccaceae > Dermacoccus > Dermacoccus sp. GAS27A. The sequence goes on from NZ_JBIYDW010000010.1 coordinate 33,428, forward strand.
GGTTCGTACGAGGAGAATGTCGCCGGCATCAACATCGGCCTCGTGCGTGCGCTGGGCACTCCGAACCCCGTCACCACCTCGATCGTCAGCGGGCCCGATGCGCCCCGGCCCGCACCCGCAGTGCGCAGCGTCGGCCAGAGCATGGGACGCATCGACGATCTGTACGAGAACGGCAACGACTCCGCCCACATCCAGGTGCAGCGCGTCGTCGACCCGGCCACTGGCCAGGGCCGCTGGATCGCGATGATCCCCGGCACCGCGACGTTCTCCTGGAACGCCCGCACGCCACTCGACGGCTCCGGCAACGTTGCCGCCGCGGCGGGTCTCGTCAGCGGTGGCGAAGTCGCCGTCCGGGATGCCTTGCGCGATGCGATGCAGCGTGAGGGCGTGCTCGGCAAGGGCGAGCCGGTCATGCTCGTGGGTCACTCGCAGGGCGGCATGGTGATGACGAACCTCGCGCGCCGTCGCTCCGACGGTCTCAACGTCACCCACGTCACGACGTACGGTTCGCCGGTCGGGGCCGCCAAGCTCCCCGCGGGGGTGCGTACGCTCAACATCGAGAACTCGGCTGATTTCATCCATCGCATCGACGGGCGGGCCACCGGTGACGGCGACCCTGGCCGCGTCCGACTCGTCATCGACGACCCGACGTCGGCGGTGACCGCGAAGGGTTCGACGAGCATCATCGAGCCGCACTCGCACGAGAAGTACCGGTGGAACTACGAGGCCGTCATGGGTCAGGAACGCGGACGCCCCGGCCCGCCGAGCGCCGCCGTCGACTTCGAGACCAGCGCGGCGCCGTTCTTCGAGGGCGAGGCTCGCACCTACCGGTACGACGCCTCGCGCGAGCCCGGCGTCGAAGCAACGCAGAACGCCGTCACGCCGACGCTGACGTGCACGTCGGAGACGACGCACAAGCCGTCACCGACGCCGAACTTCGGCGTCGGCCCCGCCGGGCAGTACCGGGTGACCTCCCCATGACCGCGCCCCTCCGCGATTACTGTCCCCATCGGCGATTTTCGTCCACAGTCGCGGGGCCGCTGCCGGTGCGCCGTCAGGGCCTGGAGGCCGGGCTGACGGTTTCGTCACCGGCGCTCTACGTCTCGACGTTCTCCACACCGGTTGCGGGGATGGCGCGGTCGCCGTCACCCGGGGCGGCACCGTCGAGCAAGTGGTCGATGAGAAACCGCGACGTCTCACGGTGCCAGCGCGGCGCGCCCCACAGCATCGCGTGCCAGCCCGGCATCGAGACGAAGCGGGCGTCGCCCCCGAGGGCCGCGACGTCGTCGATGAGCTTCTTCGTCGCGACGGGGTTGGTCACGGTGTCGCGTCGGCCGTGGATGCCGAGCAGCGGGATGGTGCGGAACGTCGCGGGCTCGTACGCTTCCGCCGCCCACGGCGCGAGCGCCACGACGGCGGCGACGTCCTCGCTGCTCGCGATGTCGAGCGCAACCCGCCCGCCCATCGAGTGACCGGCGATGGCGAGCCGCACGCCCGGGTAGCGATCGCGCAGCTCGCCGAGAGCCCACCGTGTGTCCTCGACGGCCGGCTTCTCCGGCTCGTTCCACCCACGGACGGCGAGGCGCAGCGTCGCACCCCCGATTCGGCCGCGGCTACGACGCTCGACGTCGCGCGCGAACGGCACGATGCGCAGGTAGGCGGGGTCACCGCGACGCATCCGCAGGTGACCTTCGACGTCGCCTCCGTGGACGAACAGCACGATCGCCTCGGGGTGACGCACGCGCGGCATCGTCAGCAACGGACTCGCGACGACGGCCGCACCACCGCGCTTCGTCGTCGCCGGACGCGGTGGCGCCTCGACGCTCACGGGGGCGTCGACGACACCCGAACCGTCTTGCGCGGGTGAGTCAGGAGCGGCACCCCCGGCATCGGCTCGCCCGCCGTCGTCGTCCGCCCTGCCGTCATCCTGCCCGTCCCCGTCGTCCTCACCCTCAGGACGATGCACGTGCGGCATGGGCATCGGCGGGTTGGTGGACTCCCTCACTTCGGACTCGCGACGAGTCGTTGCGGCACGCTGCGGTGCCCTCACGGCGTCGGCGTCGTCATCGACGGTGACACCGTCGAGCGCCTCGTCACCGAGTTCGTCGTCGCGCAGCAGCGCATCGGCGGCGTCGGCGGCGAGGCCGACCACTTTGTCGCCGAGGGAGGTCTCGTCGACGGGGGTGGCTTCACCGTCCGGTACGCGCGGAGAATCTGCTTGCCCCGGGGCGACCTCGACCTCGAGCTCGGAGCCGAGACGACGGCTGAGCTCGACGGCCGCGCGCGCCGGCAGCGACGTGACGTCGTCGTCGCTCTGGTCGGCCATCGTCAGACGTCGGTGCGGTGGAAGGAGGAGAAACTGCGGCTCGCGGTGGGGCCGCGCTGGCCCTGGTAGTGGGAGCCGTATTCGGAGCTGCCGTAAGGGTGTTCGGCGGGGGACGTCAGCTGGAAGAAGCACAGCTGGCCGATCTTCATGCCCGGCCACAGCTTGATGGGCAGCGTCGCGACGTTGCTCAACTCGAGCGTCACGTGGCCTGAGAAACCGGGGTCGACGAAGCCCGCCGTCGCGTGCGTCAGCAATCCGAGGCGACCGAGGGACGACTTGCCCTCGACACGAGCGGCGACGTCATCGGGCAGCGTCATCTGCTCGTACGTCGAGCCGAGGACGAACTCGCCGGGGTGCAGGATGAACGGCTCGGACGCGTCGACCTCGACGAGGCGCGTCAGTTCCGGCTGCTCGGCGGCGGGGTCGATGAAGGGGTACTTGTGGTTGTCGAACAACCGGAAGAACTTGTCGAGGCGCACGTCGATGCTCGACGGCTGGATCATCGACGGTTCGTACGGGTCGAGCACGACCCGGCCGGAATCGATCTGGCTCTTGATGTCACGGTCCGAAAGCAGCACACGGCTACGGTAATCGACGCGCGTCTGCCGCGGCCCCGCTCTCACTCATCGGCGCCGTCGGTGGCGAGAGACCGACACACCGTCCGTCATGACATGCACGTACGGCGCGGACGCGCTAGAGTACGAGGCGCTTGATCGACGCGCCGGACGTTACCAGGACGGGCGCCGGACAGGCAAGAACCCCGCCGTGGCGGGGCTCGCGAGTGTAGTTCAATGGTAGAACATCAGCTTCCCAAGCTGAATACGCGAGTTCGATTCTCGTCACTCGCTCCAAGCATGTGAAAGGGGCCGGATACGATGGGATCCGGCCCCTTTCGTCATTCTTGCTCGGCCTCGCCGGGACGCGAGGTCGGCTGTGGCTCCTTCGAGCACTGCGCACACCGCCCCAGCAGCGCCCCGTGCTCGGCGTCGAGCGTGAACCCCGTCAGCTCCTTGATTCTTGCGGCGAGTGGCGCGAACTCGGCCACGTCGACGTCGACGAAGCGCCCGCACGTGTCGCACTGCAGGTGCGCGTGGGCGTGAGGCTCGGCCACGTGCCCGGTGACCTCGTGCCCGGCGGCAGCGCCCTCCCCCGAGTCCCCATCCGATGCACCAACATCGGCCTTCGCCCCCTCACGCGCCACGTCGGCCGCCAGGTGGTAGATCGTCGCGCCGCCCGGAACGTGGGTGTGCGTGACGATGTCAGCGTCGACGAGAGCCTGCAGCGAGCGGTAGATCGTCGCGCGGTGGATACCCGGTTCGACCTCGTCGACGAGCGCCGCGACGGCGTCGGCGTCGATGTGACCCGGTTCGCGGCTCAACACGTCGAGGACGGCTCGTCGTCCAGGCGTGACGCGTTCTCCGCGCGCCCGCAGTCGCGCGAGCGCTGCGTCGCGGCGTGTTTCGCTCGGGATCGCGCCCGCGGGCACGTCAGCGTTCGCTGCAGCACCACGTGCGTCAGGGCTTCGAGGGGTCATGTCTCCATCGTCCGGGCTCCCCACCGGCGAGGCAAACCGAGCACTCAGTACAACCTCACGTACTCATGAGTAGACTTACCGGCGAGTAGCGCCTGGATCATCGCGCTGCACCCCTACCGATCTCGGAGGACATCTTGTCTCACTACAAGAGCAACGTTCGCGACCTTGAGTTCAACCTCTTCGAGGTCTTCAACCGTCAGGACGTGCTGGGCACCGGCATCTACGAGGACGTCGACGTCGACGTCGCGAAGGACATCATCGGCCAGGTCGCGAAGCTCGCCGAGGGTGACCTCGCGGCGAGCCTCATCGACTCCGACCGCAACCCCCCGGTCTACGACCCGGAGACCAAGTCGGTCACGATGCCGGAGTCGTTCAAGCAGTCGTACAAGTCGTACATCGACGCCGGCTGGGGCATGCTCGACGCCCCCGTCGAGCTCGACGGCATGAAGGTGCCGCCGTCCGTGCGCTGGTCGCTCGCCGAACTCGTCTGCGGCGCCAACCCGGCCGTCCACATGTTCTCCGCGAGCTACGCGTTCGCGTCGCTGCTGTACTTCATGGGCAACGACGAGCAGAAGAAGCTCGCCAAGCACATCGTCGACGGTGGCTGGCACTGCACGATGGTGCTGACCGAGCCCGACGCCGGTTCTGACGTCGGCGCCGGCCGCACGAAGGCCACGCAGAACGACGACGGCACGTGGAACATCACGGGCGTCAAGCGCTTCATCACCTCGGCCGAGTCGGACATGGTCGACAACGTCGTCCACTTCGTCCTCGCCCGCCCTGAGGGCGCCGGCCCCGGCACGAAGGGCCTGTCGCTGTTCATCGTTCCGAAGTTCCACGTCGACCTCGAGACGGGTGAGCTCGGCGAGCGCAACGGCGCATACGTGACGAACGTCGAGGACAAGATGGGCCTCAAGGTCTCCACGACGTGCGAGGTGACGTTCGGTGACGGTGCCCCCGCCGTCGGCACGCTGCTCGGCGACGTCCACGACGGCATCGCACAGATGTTCAAGGTCATCGAGAACGCCCGCATGTTCGTCGGCACGAAGGCCATTGCGACGCTGTCGACCGGCTACCTCAACGCGCTCGAGTACGCCAAGGAGCGCGTCCAGGGTGCCGACATGACGACGCCGCAGAAGGACGCGCCGCGCGTCACGATCACGCACCACCCGGACGTGCGCCGCAGCCTCATGCTGCAGAAGGCCTACGCCGAGGGTCTGCGTTCGCTCGTCATGTACACCGCGTGCCAGCAGGACGTCGTCGACCAGGCGACGAAGGGCAACCCGGCCGCCGAGCTCGAGGAGGGCAGCCCCGCCGAGATGGCGGCGCGCCTCAACGACCTGCTGCTGCCCATCGTCAAGGGCGTCGGTTCGGAGCGCGCGTGGGTGCTGCTCGGCACCGAGTCGCTGCAGACGTACGGCGGGTCGGGCTTCCTCAAGGAGTACCCGCTCGAGCAGTACGTGCGTGACGCAAAGATCGACACGCTCTACGAAGGCACGACGGCCATCCAGGGCCTCGACTTCTTCTTCCGCAAGATCGTCAAGGATCAGGGTGTCGCCCTCGGCATGCTGCAGAAGGAGATCGAGACGACGATCGGCCAGGCTCCCGAGGCCCTCAAGCGTGAGGCGGGTCTGCTCGCGCAGGCCGCGACGGACCTCAAGGACATGGGTGAGTTCATGTTCGGCGCCGCGATGGGTTCGCTCGAGAAGCCGGCCGAGGCGTACAAGATCGGCCTGACGTCGACGCGTCTGCTGCTCGCTGCGGGCGACGTCGTCATCGGCTGGCTGCTGCTGCGGGCCGCCATCGTCGCGCAGGCCCGCCTCGAGGCGGGCGACGCCGGCAAGGACACCGACTTCTACACCGGCAAGGTTGCCGCGGCGCAGTTCTTCGCGCGCACCGTGCTGCCGCGCATGGCGTCGGAGAAGGCCATCACCATCGCCGAGGACGGCTCGCTCATGGACGTCCCGGAGAGCGCTTTCTGATCTGACCTCACCGGTCTCGACCAGAATCGCTGCGGCCCGGCTCCCTCGCGAAGGGAGCCGGGCCGCAGCGATTCCGCGACGCCCCACATGACGCGTAGACGCACGATGTGGGGAGATCGCGGGCGCACCGCGACCCACTCGGTGCGCAACTGCAACGAGTGGGGGCGCGCGTCAGGCGTCGATCGCCGCCACCGCGTGACGCGCGATGGCAAGCTCTTCGTTCGTCGGGACGACGCACACGGTCACAGGCGATCCTGCCGCGGAGATGATGCGCGCGTCATGATCGTCGGCGCTGTTGGCGGCTGCGTCGAACGTCACGCCGAGCCACCCGAGACGGCGGCACACGGCCTCGCGGATGGCGGCGTTGTTCTCGCCGACGCCGGCGGTGAACGTGATGACGTCGACGCCCTCGAGCGCCGCCGCGTACGCGCCGATGTACTTGACGAGCCGGTGCACGTAGACGTCGAATGCGAGCTGCGCCGTCTCGTCACCGTCGTCGACGCGCCGCATGAGGTCGCGGAAGTCGCCTGACCCCGTCAGCCCGAGGATGCCCGACTTCTTGTTGAGCAGCGTGTCGATCTCGTCGACGCCGAGCCCCGCGACACGGTTGAGGTGCAGGACGACGGCCGGGTCCATGTCGCCACCACGCGTGCCCATGACGAGGCCCTCGAGCGGCGTCATGCCCATCGACGTGTCGACGGCGCGGCCCCCGTCGATCGCCGAGATCGACGCGCCGTTGCCGAGGTGGCAGATGATCTGCTTGAACCCCTCGACGGGACGTTCGAGAAATTGTGCGACCCGCGCCGAGACGTACTCGTGCGACGTGCCGTGGAAGCCGTAGCGACGGATGGCGTGCTCCTTCGCGAGCTTCGCGTCGATCGCGTAGGTGTACGCGGAGGCGGGCAACGTCGAGAAGAACCCGGTGTCGAACACGGCGACCTGCGGCAGGTCGGGAAAGATGCGCCGAGCCGCCTCGATGCCGAGCGCATGCGCCGGATTGTGCAGCGGCGCAAGGGTTCCGAGGCGTTTGATCTCGTCGAGCACGTAGTCGGTGATCATCTCGGGGCCCGTGAAGTTGCGCCCGCCGTGCACGACGCGGTGACCCACGACGACGACGTCCGCGTCCTCGATCGGCAACCCCGTCTCGGCCATGACCTTCGTCATCTCCTCGAGGGCGACGCCGTGGTCGGCCATGTCGACGTCGTGCGTCGTCTTCTCGCTGCGGTACTCGTGCGTGATCGTGCCACCCGAGTCGCCGACGCGCTCGGCGAGGCCCTTGACGACGAACTCCCCCGTCCCCGGGTCGACGATCTGGTACTTGAGCGAACTCGACCCCGCGTTGATGACGAGGACGTTGCCGGCCCCGCCGTCCCGCTCGCTGCTCGGCGCCTGCGCCACGTCGTTCATGCCTTCTCCTCCTGCGCCTGCACGGCCGTGATGGCGATGGTGTTGACGATGTCCTCGACGAGCGCGCCGCGCGAGAGGTCGTTGACGGGCTTGTTGAGCCCCTGCAGCACCGGGCCCATGGCGACGGCACCCGCCGAGCGCTGCACGGCCTTGTACGTGTTGTTGCCGGTGTTGAGGTCGGGGAAGATCAACACCGTCGCGCGCCCTGCGACGGGCGAGTCGGGCATCTTCGACTTCGCGACGCTCGGTTCGACGGCCGCGTCGTACTGGATCGGCCCGTCGACGGCGAGTTCCGGCGCGCGCTCGCGCACGAGTTCGGTTGCGGCCCGCACCTTCTCGACGTCGGCGCCGCTGCCGGAGGTGCCCGTCGAGTACGACAGCATCGCGACGCGCGGCTCGATGCCGAACGCCGACGCCGTCTTCGCCGAACTGATCGCGATGTCGGCGAGTTGCTCGGCGTTCGGGTCGGGGTTGACGGCGCAGTCACCGTAGACGAGCACCTGATCAGCGAGCGCCATGAGGAACACGGAGCTGACGATGTCCGCGTCGGGCGCTGTCTTGATGATCTCGAAGCTCGGCTTGATCGTGTGCGCCGTCGTGTGCGCGGCGCCGCTCACCATGCCGTCGGCGAGCCCGAGGTGGACCATCATCGTGCCGAAGTACGACACGTCCTGCACCGTCTCCCGGGCCTGCTCGATCCTCACGCCCTTCTTCTTGCGGATCTCGGCGTACTCGGCGGCGAACTTCTCGACGAGCTCCTCGTCGTGCGGGGAGACGATCGAGGCGGACGAGATGTCGAGGCCGTTGCTGCTCGCGAGCGCCTTGATCTGCGTCTCGTCACCGAGGATCGTCAGTTGCGCGATGCCGCCGCGCAGCACCTCGTCGGCGGCCTTGAGGATGCGCAGATCGTCACCCTCGGGCAGGACGATGTGCTTGCGGGCGCTGCGCGCGCGATCGAGCAGACGGTGGCCGAACATCAGTGGCGTGACGGCGGCCGCCTCGTCGATGTCGATGGCGGCGAGAAGGCCGTCGGCGTCGATGGCTTCGCCGAACGCACGCAGCGCCGTCTGCTTCTTCACGACACTGCCGGAGCTGAGGGCGCTGCGCGTGCGCGCCAGGGCTGCCGTCGTCTCGAAGGTGCCCGAATCTGTCACGAGGATCGGCACGTCGAGCTTCGTGCCGTCGAGCAGCTGCTGCACGCTCTCCGGCGGGCGATAACCGCCCGTCAGGACGATGGCGGCGAGCCCGGGGAACGTGCCGGACTGATGCGCGAGGACGAGCCCGGGCAGGATGTCGTAGCGGTCGCCGGGGGCGATGACGGTGACGTCCTCGACGAGGCGCGTCAGCACGTTCGGCAGTGACATCGCAGCGACGACGAACCCGCGCGACTCGCGCTGCAGCCACTCAGGATTGCCGCGCCACAGCTCGGCGCCGGCGGCTTCTGCGAGCGCCGCGACGGTGGGTGCGACGAGCAACGGAACCTCGGGAATGACGCCGGCGACGGGCACGGACGCCGTCTCGGCGTCCTTCGTCAGTGCGAGGCGGATGCCGGTGACGTCCCCGCTCGTGGCGCGGTTGACGACGATCGCGACGGGCGTTGCGTGCCTCGCGCGCAACTGCTCGCAACCCATGACGGCGACCTGCGCGATCTGCTCGGGGGTGCGCTCGCGCCCGTGGACGACGAGGACGACGGGCGCGCCGAGGTTCGCGGCGACCACGGCGTTGATCTCGGCTTCGCGGCCGGTCGAGACGTCCGCGAAGTCGCTGCCGAGCACCATGACGAGATCGGCGTCGGCGGACACCTCGTCAAAACGGGCCAGGATCGTTGCGAGCGAGCCCGACTCGTCATCGTGCATCTGGTCGTAGGTGACGCCGAGCGCGTCGTCGTAGGCCTGGTCGACGGCCGGGTGCGACAGCAGCAGGTCGACGACCTTGTCGCGGGAGCTGGTGGCGACGGGCCGGAAGATCGCGATGCGCCCGGCCTGGCGGGAAAGGAGGTCGAGCAGCCCGTAGGCCACGGTGGACTTGCCGGTTTCACCTTCGGCTGAGGTGACGAAGACACTGCGCGTCATGGTTTCCACCCTAGGCGAGAGCGGTGACAACCCGTCCGCGACCTTGGTCCTGTGCGTCGGGCGACGCGTCCGCCCGAGTCAGCCGTGCGTCCGTACCGAACACCACGTCCGACGAATGTGGAGAAAATCGCAGATGTGGACAGGAATCGCAGATGGGTCAGGGGGTCGCGGCGAGCGCAGCCAGGCGACGCAGCGCGAATTCGTAGCCCTGGACACCACACCCGACGATGACGGCCACCGCCTTGTCGCTCAAGTACGAGTGGTGCCGAAACGCCTCGCGCGCATGGACGTTCGAGATGTGCACCTCGACGAACGGCGCCTCGACACTCGCGAGAGCATCCCGGATGGCGACACTCGTGTGCGTGTACGCCCCCGCGTTGATGACGATGCCCGCGCTGTCGTGACGGATGCGCTGGATCTCGTCGACGAGCGCCCCCTCGTGGTTGCTCTGGAAGCACTCGACGCCGAACCCCAGCTCGTCACCGACCCGCGCGGCGAGCGTCTCGACGTCAGCGAGCGTGTCGGCACCGTAGATCGACGGTTCGCGTTCACCGAGCAGGTTGAGGTTCGGGCCGTTGAGGACGTGCAGCGTGCGAGTCATGGACCCATTGTCGTCGGGTTCGGGCGACGGATCCAGGTGGTGCCTCGGTGGTGGTTCCGCGGCGCCTCGGGCATCCGTCACACCGCGTCCGCGCTACGCCCCGTGCTGCGGTGACCGAGCGCCCCCACCGTCACGACGAGCAAGCCCATCGCGACGGCAACGATGACGAACACCGGTGTACTGCCGTGGTCTTCGAGCACCGGCAGCAGGATGAACGGCAGGAACGCCGTGACGAGCTTGCTCAACGAGTACGCCGCGCCGGCAGCCGTGCCACGGATCGCCGTCGGGTACGAATCGGCGAGATACACGTGGTACGCGTTCGAGAACAGGTTCGACGCGCACGAGTACAGGAAGCCGGCGGCGATGATCTGAGCCGTCGACGACGCGAATCCGAACCACAGGCCGAAGATCGCCATGAGCGTCGCCGTCGCCATGACGAGGTACTTGCGCTCGATGCGCTCGACGATCGGCACGGCCAGCAGCGACCCGAGCGGGTAGCCGAGGTAGCTGAGCGCGACGAACAGCAGCGAGCTCGTGACGCTGTAGCCCTTCGCGACGAGGACGAGCGGCGCCACTGTCCCGAAGCCGTAGTAGCCGAACACCTCGAGGGCCGACAGCAGCCACAACATGATCGTGCGCTTCGTGTACGGCGCCTTGAACAGCGACGCCATCGAGACCTGACGGGACCCGACGGGCGTGAGCGACGCGTCCGGCTCGGCGAGGGTGTGGCCCTCGGCGCGCGCGGCGTCCTCGAACTCGCGGGTGATCGCGTCGGCCTCGTCGTGACGGCCCTGCGCCTCGAGCCAGCGTGGCGACTCGGGCAACCCGGTACGCACGGCCCACACGACGATCGAGCCGATCGCGCCGAAGACGAACAGCCAGCGCCACCCGTCGATGCCGAACGGCGTCATCGGCACGAGCCAGCGCGCGAGGAAGCCGACCGTCGGCACCCCGAGGAAGCTGATCGTGTACGCCCACGAGATGAACTGCCCGCGCTTGTTCTTCGGCAGGATGTCGGACAGGTAGGAGTCGCCGAGCGCGTACTCGCCGCCGATGCCGATGCCCGCGAAGAACCGCGTGATGACGAGCCACGCCGCGTTCGGGCTGAACGCGCCCGCGAGCGAGAACGCCGAGTAGAGCGCGAGGTTGACCATGAACGCCTTGCGCCGCCCGATGCGGTCGGCGAGGCGCCCCATGAACAGCGCCCCGATGAACTGCCCGATGAACGCCGACGCGAGCACCCACTTGAGCACGTCGCCCTTCAGCGCGAAGTCTTCCTTCAGCACCGCGGCGATCGTCGAGGCGAGAAAATTCTCGTACGCGTCGAAGAACAACCCGAGGCCGATGACGCCCGTGGCGAGCAGATGCTTGCGTGTGATCGGCAGCCGGTCGAGGCGTGCGGCGACCGACGTCCCCGTCGCGGGTGCCACCGACGCATTGGGCAGCGATGCTTCTGTCATCGCGGCAGCCTAGCCGCGGTGAGACTCGCGCACTAGGTTGAGGTCAGACAGCGATACACGGCATGCGGTCGGCTCGGGCCGACCGCATGGCGGTGGCGACGGACGATGCTCGGCCGCCACAACCACGTGACGAGAGGACACCCGAATGCAGCGCGAATCCGGCGACGCTCACATCCGCCGCTACTACGAGGTCGTCGACGCCGGCGACGTCGAGGGCGTGCTCGACATCTTCACCGACGACGCCACCTACTGCCGCCCCGGATACGAACCCATGGCCGGCCGCGAGGCGCTGCGGGCGTTCTACTCGGGCGATCGCGTCATCGAATCGGGGCGCCACAGCGTCACGTCACTGCTCATCGACGGCGACGAGGCGTTCGTGCGCGGCGAGTTCAACGGGGTGCTCAAGGACGGCAGCGACGCGCACCTCGAGTTCGCCGACTTCTTCCGCTTCGGCGCCGACGATCGCATCGCCTACCGCCAGACGTACTTCTACGCTCCGCTCGTCTGACGCCGGGGCACGCTTCGAAGGGGTGCTGACGTCACGTCGGCGGAGCATCGATTCCTCGACGTGCTGAACACCGCCCGTGCGGGCGCACTGCCTGAGAGCGGCGGCCCCGCATCGCCGAGTTGCAGCTCCCGGGGGCCGGCAAGAGCAGACGTGATCGTCAGACACCGCGCAGGTCGAGCGTCAGCGTGCGGGGGCCGTCGCCGGTGATGACGAGGGGGATGCCCCAATCCTGTTGGTAAAGATGGCAGGCGGCGTGCTCGGGCACCTCGCCGGTGTCGGGGTCGCCGTCGCAGGCGGCTGCGCGGACGCTGACGTGCAGGATGGCCGAGCCGACGCTCTCGTCGATCGTCAGCGTGCGCGTGAGCCCCTGCTGCTTGCCCGCTCCGTCGCGTAGGAACGCCTCGGGAGAGCTGCTCACCTGCAGCATCGTCGGGTCGCCGTAACGGTGGTCGAGTTTCTGCCCCGCCGGCGGCGTGAACGTGACGACGAGTTCCACTGCGCCCGAGGCGATCTCGCTCGGCGGGCGCTGCGTCTGCTGCGCATCGCCCTCGATGCGTTGCGCTTCGGCGGTCAGCGCCACCGGCGTCAGACGATGGGCGTTCGACTCGACGACGAGCAGGTGTGCATCAGCGTCCACCTCCCCCGGGACGACGATGACGTCGCTCGGTTCGGCCAGGCCCGTGGCGAGCGTCGTCACCTCGCCGCTCGACGGGTCGAAGCGCCGAATCGCGCCGTTGTACGTGTCGGCGACGGCGACGGATCCGTCGGGTAGTTCCGTCACACCGAGGGGATGCTGCAGCAGCGCCGCGTCAGCCGCGCCGTCGACGTGGCCGAAGTCGAACAACCCTTGCCCGACGTGGGTCGTCACCTCGAAACCCTCGTCGCTCACGCTGAGGCTGCGCAAGGCACTCGTCTCGGAGTCGGCGACCCAGACGTGTGAGCCGTCCGCGCTCGTCGCGAGACCGCTGGGCTGCGCGAACCAGGCGTCGTGGGCGGCGCCGTCGCGGATCCCCTCGTTGCTCGTGCCTGCGAGCACGGCGACGGTGTTGAGCTCGGCGCTCTCGCCCAGATGCAGCGCCCACAGCTGGTGCGTGCCCGCCATCGCGATGATGACGCGGTCGTGCCACCACGCGAGATCCCACGGCGTCGACAGCGCCTGACGCAGCGCCGGGCCGCCGCCGTCACGTTCGCGCAGCTGCTCGCCTGTGCCCGCGACGGTGCGAATCCGCCCGTCACTCAACCGAATCGCCTTGATCTCGTGGTTGACGCTGTCCGCGACGAGCAGGTCGTCGCCGGTGCGTGCGCGAGCCTCTTCGGGAAGGAGCAACAGCCCCTGTGGTTCGTTGAACACCCCCGGGCCGCCGTAGCGCGCGAGCTCCGTCTCGCCGTCCTCGGCGAGGTGCACGACCTGGTGGTGCGCGGTGTCGCTGACGAAGAAACCCCCGCTCGTCAGGTGCCCCCCGGCACCCGCGGAAGAGGCGGCGTCGTCCGCGCTCTGGCGGCCCGTGGGCTGCGCCTGCACCGGGCGAGCCGGCGCGGTGATGACCTTTCCCGGGAAACGCAGCAACGTCTCGGGGGCAGGCGGCGCGACGTACGGACCGTCACCGCGACGCAGCGTCCCCTTGGTCGTGTGCTCGGCGATGAGGTCGTCGATGAGCACGCTCAATCCGTGCGCGTGTCCTTCACCGGACATCGACGCGACGATGTAGCCCTCCGGGTCGAGGACGACAAGCGTCGGCCACGCGCGCGCCGCGTACGCCTGCCACGTCGTGAGGTCGGGGTCGTCGAGGACGGGGTGGTGCACCGCGTACCGCTCGACGGCGGCTTCGAGGGCATCGCGATCGGCCTCGTGCTCGAACTTCGGCGAGTGCACGCCGATGAGGACGAGCTGGTCGCCGTATTTCTCCTCGAGCGGGCGCAATTCATCGAGCACGTGGAGACAGTTGATGCAGCAGAACGTCCAGAAGTCGAGGACGACGACCTTGCCGCGCAGGCTCGTCAGCGTGATGTCGGCGCCGCCGGTGTTGAGCCAGCCCCGCCCCGTCAGTTCCGGCGCCCGAAGTTTCATGACCGCTACCCTACGCGCCCGATCTTGCGTCACGAACGCATGCAATACCGCGCGTTCACGACGCAAGATCAGCGGCTGCACCGGCCAAGGCTGACTCACGTCGCCGAGCACGTCGCCGCCCAACACCTGACGCTTGAGCTTGGGCAGCAGCCGCAGGGCGTGCATCATCGCCTCGGGCCGCGCCATTCGTCGTTGCGCCACCATGCTGAGGACGGTCGCCGCCGCACGATCACTGCGCGCCCATGACGCCAACCGCGCAGGCCTGCCAGCATCACTGCCTCTCGCCGTCAGCCCAGGCGGAATTGCCGGCGTTGAGCACGGCGGCCACGATGGGTGATCGTTCGTCTCACCACCCGGCTGCGAGCACGTGCACCGCCTGTGTCCCGTGCACGCGGAATCGCCCCGCGACCACGTGCGTCCGGATCTGATGACGCGTGCTGCCCAGTTGACGTAGTTGCCCCCGCGACACCACCCCGAACATTTCGACGCCAGTTCGCAGGCGTCAACGTGGGTCGCTTGCGCTGAAGTCACCCTCGAGGGTGCCCGAATCGGGGTGGCGCGCGCTGAGGCCCTGTGGACAACCCGACCTTGGGTCATGAACGCGCGGTATGGCGCGCGTTCATGACACAACATCCGGGCCGCGGTCAGAGGCGACGGTCGCTCAGGACGGGGAAGGCCTCGCGGGTGGCGGCGACGTCGTCGAGGTCGATGTCGAGGGTGATGGTGCGTTCGCCGCGCCCGGCTTCGGCGAGCACCTCTCCGGTCGGCGAGATGATGGCTGAGTTGCCGCCCATCTCCGTACCGGCGTGCGTGCCGGCGGTATTGCAGGCGATGACGAACACCTGGTTCTCGATGGCGCGGGCCTGCAGCAGCGTGCGCCACGCCGCGACGCGCGCAGCCGGCCAAGCGGCAGGGATGACGAACACCTCGGCGCCCGCGTCGACCTGCTTGCGGTACAACTCGGGAAAACGCAGGTCGTAGCACGTCGACAGACCAACCTTGACGTGGCCGTCGGGCGCAGACGCGCCCTCCCTCGCATCGTCGGCGACACTCGCGGCGGGGGCATCGTCCACCTCGCTGGAGGTGCTCATGTCGCCGTCGAGGTTGACCCCGGCCAGTTCGGCGCCCATCGCCCATTCGCTCTGTGACGCCTCGACGCAGGCCTCCGGGTTCGCCGGGTCGCAGACGGCGCCGTCGCCGTCGTCGACTGCGACTTCGGCGGCCATGGCGCCACCGGCCCTGGCGCCACCGGCCCTGTCACCCAGCGCCAGGTCGAGGACGATGACCTCCTCGCCGGCTTCTAGCAGTTTGGGTTCGCCGTTGCCGAAGCCAAATCGGTGGATCTTGCGGTAGGTGCCGACGAGGTCGCCGTCACGGTCGAACATCAGCGAGGTGTTCCACAGCCCGCGCCCCTCGGGGCCCTTCTCGCCGGGCTTCTCGATGATCGAGCCGGCGTGAACGAATGCGCCGACGTTCGCCGCGGCCTCTGACAACGCCCGCGCGACGGGCCCTTCGACGCTCTGCGCCTTCTCGTTCCACGCCGGGTAGTCGAAACCTCCGGCGCTCCACAGCTCCGGCAGCACGACGAGGTCGGCGCCTTTCTGCGACTCGACGAGCGACGCGACGCGTTCGATGCGCGCCCCCATCGGCTCCGAATCGGTGTAGGCAAGCTGGATGACGGCGACGCGCATGGCTACTCCTTGTCGATGCCCCCGACGGTGACGCGGCCGGATTCGGCGCGCCCAGAGGGCTGCTCGGGACGTTCGTCGTGCTCACCCTCGACCGTAGTCGACGCCGCTGCTTCCGTCGTGCTCGACGACATCTGACGGGCCGGTTCTTCACCCTCCGCCTGACCGGGGGACGCAGCCTGACCACCCTGACCACCCCGCGAGGCGAGGTAGGCGTTGTAGGCCTTGAGCTCAGCGTCACCGTCGCGTTCGGCACGACGCTCCGCGCGCTGACCCTCGATGCGGTCGGATCGGTACCACTGCGCGGCGACGACCATGGCGAGCAAGAATGTCGGGCCCTCACCGGAGCCCCACGTGATCGTTCCGGCGGCCTGCTGGTCGCGCAGCGGATCCGAGACGTAGTGCAGGGCGGTGAAGAACGAGGGCGCGAGCAACGTGCTACCCGTCATCATCGCGACACCGAAGAATGCGTGGAACGTGATCGTGATGAGCAGCACGAGCAGCCGCAGCGGCGCCGGCCACTTCTTGGGGCCGGGGTCGATGCCGATCAGGGCCCACGCGAACAGGTAGCCACTGACGAGGAAGTGGATGTTCATGAGGATGTGCCCGGTGTGCGTGCGCAGCGCCAGCTCGAAGAACGGCGTGTAGTAGAAGACGATGAGGCTGACGAAGAACAGGGCCGAGCTGACAGCAGGGTTGGCGACGACGTTGAGGTAACGGCTGTGCACGACCGACAGCAGCACCTCGCGCGGTCCGCGTGTGCCGTCGGAGCGCTTGGGCCATGCCCGCAGCATGAGGGTGACGGGCGCGGCCATGACGAGCAGGATCGGCACCGTCATCGAGATGACCATGTGTCCGGCCATGTGGACGCTCATCATGACGCGTCCGTAGACCCCGGCGCCGCTGTCGATCGTCACGATGAACACGAGCCAAGCGAGCACCCACAGGATCGTGCGGTGGATCGGCCAGTGGTCGCCGCGGCGGTGCAGGCGCACAGCCCAGCGCACGTACTGGACGATGGCGATGACGGCGAACGTCGTCATCAGCCACTCGATGCGCCACTGCGAGAAGAAGTTCGCGGGCGTCAGAGCGGGCGGCGCCGGGTATCCGGTGAGCGCGACGACCGGGTCGGCGCTCTCGACGACCTGCCCTGACGGCGGCGCGGAGCGCGCTAGCGCCGCAGCGAGGCCCATCGTCGCGCCCATGACGAGCGCCTCGACGAGGGCGAGCCGGGCGAACAGCGCCTTGCTGGGCCGGTCGCTCGCGTCACGTTCGAGGACGGCGACGACACGGCGTCGCTGCATGAGCCCGAGCGCGCCGAGCACGACGAGGCACAGTGCCTT
The DNA here is from genome assembly GCF_044909235.1 of Dermacoccus sp. GAS27A. Lineage (NCBI taxonomy): Bacteria > Bacillati > Actinomycetota > Actinomycetes > Micrococcales > Dermacoccaceae > Dermacoccus > Dermacoccus sp. GAS27A. Next base: position 50,417 of record NZ_JBIYDW010000010.1, read on the forward strand.
CGCGACGATGACGAGGCCGTAGCGCGTCGTCACGTACTGGCTGAGGTCGGGTACGCGCAGCGTCGAGGCGAGCACGCCGGAGAAAGCGACGAAGCCGACGCACCACGTCGCGACGCTCGAGTAGCGCCGCACCGACGCTGCCGCGGCCTTGCCGAGGCGGCCCCACATGACGCCGAGGGCGATGATGCCGCCCACCCAGAGCGTCACGGGGACGAGGTGCATGATGAGCGAGTCGACGGCCGTCTCGTGATCGCTCGAACCGGCGGCGTGGCCGCTCAACGCGATCGGCCACAGCGCGAGCAGACCGAGTGCCGTCATCCATGCCAGGCTCGTACGCGAGGAGTGCCACCAGCAGACCACCGCGATGACGAGCGCCGCGATCGCCGTCAGCATCGGGTTGCGCAGGATCTCCAGCTGCCACGTGTTGCTCCACCACTGACCCGTGTACCCGCGCGAACCGACGGGGATGCCGGCCAGGTCGCCGTAGCTGAGGTAGCTGACGACGAGGGTCGCGCCGAACCACAGGGCTGCGCCGATCGAGGCCCAGCGCCCGATGCGCGCGACCCGCATCGTCTTGTGGCCCTCGGCGACGAGAAACGCACCGAGCCCGGTGAAGCCGATGGTCGCCGCCATCGCGACGTCCGCCGCGGGCTTGAACAGAGCGATGCCCCAGCGCACGATCGCGCCGGCGTCGAGCAGCTGCTGCGCCTTGCTCGCTCCGGTGAACACGACGGCGCCGGCTGCGACGGCGACCGCGAGCGCCATCGCAGCCGCGAGCAGACGCCCGCCACCGAGCGGCCCTGTGGGGGCAGACGGGGTGGGTTTCGTGGCGCTCGAACTCATGCGCCCAGCCTACGTGGGCCCGGTGACAACCCCTCGGGCCACCCGATCCCCGCACGTCCGGCGTCGTCATGCCCGACAGGGCCCGCGCGGCCCGGCGACCCATCCATCCATCCGATCGACCCCACCCCAATAAATTTGCTTGCATGGCACAACCAAACATATAGTTGTGCAGCCCAAGCATTCTTGGGCACTCCCTCCCCTCAAGGAACCGAAGTGACCGTCGACCTCCCCGTCGCACGCGACATCGCGACATCCTTCGTCGGGGCCGCGAAGGCGATGAGCGCGCACAAGCGCAAGTTGCCACGACCCCACCCGCACGCCGACCACGGCGCGCTGCCCCTGCTCTACGCCCTCGAGGCGGAGCCGCTGCGCGTCTCGGCCCTCGCCGACATCGTCCACTCCGACGTCTCGACGGTCAGTCGCCAGGTGAGCGCACTCACCGACGGCGGCCTCGTCACCAAGATCTGTGATCCGCAGGACGGTCGCGCGCAACTCGTCACCCTGACGCCCGACGCGCGCGAACTCGTCAGCACACTGCGCGAGGATCGCGCCGCGTGGATGCAGAACCTGCTCACCGATTGGAGCACCGCGGAAGCCCGCGAGTTCCAGCACCTGCTGCTCAAGTTCACCGCATCGCTCGATGCCTACCAGGGCGGCTGCACGCCCCGCGCCGGGCAACCCACTCACCTCCGTCCCCCAGCCTGAACGTCGAAAGGCACCCTCTTGTCTGCACAGACCGCTGCGCCACCCTCGCAGCAATCGAGCTCGGCAGGGCTCTCGCACGGCCAGATCATGACGATCCTCGCGGGTCTCATGATGGGCATGTTCCTGGCCGCACTCGACCAGACGATCGTCTCCACCGCCATCCGCACCATCGGTGACGACCTGCACGGCCTCTCCGCGCAGGCCTGGGTGACGACGGCCTACCTCATCACCTCGACCATCGCGACCCCGCTGTACGGCAAGCTCTCCGACATCTTCGGCCGCCGCGGGTTCTACCTGTTCGCGATCGTCATCTTCGTCATCGGCTCGCTCGCATGTTCATTCGCGAACAGCATGTACATGCTCGCCGCGTTCCGCGCCATCCAGGGCATCGGCGCCGGTGGCCTCATGTCGCTGGCCCTCGCGATCATCGGTGACATCCTGCCGCCGCGCGAACGCGCCAAGTACCAGGGTTACTTCCTCGCCGTCTTCGCGACGAGCTCCGTCCTCGGCCCCGTCATCGGTGGCTTCTTCGCCGAGCAGGGCCACATCCTCGGTCTCACCGGCTGGCGCTGGGTCTTCCTCATCAACGTGCCGATCGGCATCGTCGCCTTCCTCGTCGTCGCCCGCACCCTGCACCTCGAGCACACGCGTCAGGACCACCGCATCGACTACTGGGGCGCCGTCGCGCTCACGATCGGCCTCGTGCCGCTGCTGACCGTCGCCGAGCAGGGACGCACGTGGGGCTGGGGTTCGGGCAAGTCGATCGCCTGCTTCGCCATCGGCATCCTCGGCCTCATCGCTTTCGTCCTCGCCGAGGCGAAGATGAAGGACGAGGCCCTCATCCCGCTGCGCATCTTCCGCCACCGTGCCGTGACGGTCACCGTCGTCGCCTCCGTCATCATCGGCATGGCGATGTTCGGCGCCATGATGATGCTGCCGCTCTACATGCAGATCGTGCACAACGCCTCCCCGATGAAGTCGGGCCTCATGATGCTGCCGCTCGTCGCCGGCATGATGACGGCCTCCATCACAGCCGGCCAGTTGACGGCTCGTACGGGTCGCGTGCGCGAGTTCCCGATCATCGGCACCGCCATCGTCACCGTCGGCATGTTCCTGCTGCACACGATCAGCGCCGACACGCCGCTGTGGCAGGTCATGGTGTTCATGGCCATCGTCGGCATCGGCCTCGGCAACTGCATGCAGGCGCTGACGCTCATCGTGCAGAACGCCGTCAGCCCCCGCGAGATCGGCATGGCCACCTCGTCCGCCACGTTCTTCCGTCAGATCGGTGGAACCGTCGGCGTCGCCATCTTCTTGTCGATGCTGTTCTCGACGGTGGGCGGCAACATCAAGACGAACCTCACCGACGAGGCGAAGACGCCCGCGTTCCAGCAGGCCCTCAAGAGCGGTCTCGCCGACAAGGAGCTCATGAAGGACGAGCACGCCTACGGCATCCTGCAGAGCCTGGCGAACCCGAAGTCCGGCGGCGGCGCCCTGAACAACGTGAGCGAGGACTCCTCCGTCATCGCTCGCCTGCCGAAGGCTGTTGCTCACCCGTTCGAGGCAGGCTTCGCGCAGTCGATGGACCACGTGTTCCTGCTCGCCTCAGGCATCGCACTGCTCGGTTTCATCACCCTGCTGTTCCTGCCGAAGATCGAGTTGCGCAAGCAATCGGCGATGGCCGCGGCCGCGGCGCAGGACAAGTCGAACGCCGAGCTCGCCGCTGACGGTGGCGCGGCACGTCGCGCCGACACCGTAGCCGACGGTGGCGTGGACGCAGGTTCGACGCCCGCCGACGAGACGCACGATGACGTGAGCGACGCCGTCGCCGCTGCCATCGCGCGCGTCGAGGCGCGCAAGCATGGCGAGCAGGTCGATCACTCGGTCGCTCGTCACGCCTCCCACGACGAGTGACGGCTGCTCGCGACGCACGCTGAGTGATGCCCACCCCGACCTGGTCGGGGTGGGCATCACTCGTCTTCGGCGCACCCGATGTTTGAATGGGCGGTTCATCGTCGGCGCCGCACGCCGGGCCGAGGGAGGGACAGGCATGGAGCACTGGCAGCTCGATCACCCCGTATGCGGAACGTTGGAGGCCTACGCCGGGTCGGCTGACGAACTCCGTACCGTCGACCCGGGATTCACACCCGGCGCACCGGATCCCGGCCGCGACGATGACGGCACGGGCGCGTCGCCGGTGGGCGACGAGGGGCACGGGGTCAAAGGATCTTCGACGGGTGCGCCGGTCGTCACGCCGGCCGGTGCCAGTCGCGCCCGCGGCAGCACCCGCCGCCGGCAGGCGAGCGTCTGCCCCTCTCGCCGGGGCGAAAGAAGAAGCTGCGCACCCATCTCGGCCTCGACGATGAGTGGGCGCGCCCAGGGCTCGTGCTCATGCGTGACGGGGTGGTGTGCGCCCGCCGCCGCAGCATCGGCAACTTCAAGATCCGCCTCATGCGTTCCACACCCGACGGGCACTTCACCGAGCACACCCAGGCGACGGAGAAGCCGCGCGTCGAGGTGAGCGTCAACCCGGTGCGCGGGTACGTCATGGACGTCCAGCTGCGCGACGACGGCGGGGTCACCGCCTTCGAGGCGCCGGTGGGTTCGATGGCGGCACATCGGTACGCCGCGACGGATTCGTCGCCGCTCAAGCGGGTGCTGTACCCGATCCTCGGCGGGCTCCGCAAGAGTGGATGGGCGGTCAGCGTGCTCGTCCTCGGTCCCCTCGTCGCGCGATTGCTCGCGTGGATGGCATCACTCGTGCCGGACATCGACTGGCCCGAGATCCCATGGCCGAGCGTCTCGTGGCCCTCGGTCGACCTGCCGTCGATCCCGTGGCCCAGGCTGCCGTCGTGGACCCCACCGGGCTGGCTCGCATGGTTGCTCGAGCACCCGAAGGTGTGGGTACCCATCGTCGCGGCCGCGTTCTGCGGCGTCACCGCGGATCGCAACCGCAGACGCTCGGAGCGCAAGAAGGCCGAGTGGGCCAAGCGTCACGCCTACGCGCGCCTCGCGGCCGATCTGCACGCCCTCCACGGCTCACGCACCGAGGAAGCTCAGGGCGCAGCTGAGTCACTTCGTGCCCCACGAGTCAGTCAGACTGACGCAGGTGGCACGACGTGACTCAGCCGGCCGAACGAGGGAGCGAAATCAGCCCCAGAGCATCGCCTTCGCAGGGTTCTCGAGAATCTGGCCGACGGTCGACAGGTACCGCGAACCGACGTCGCCGTCGATGATGCGGTGGTCGAAGCTCAAGGACAGCTGCGCGATCTGGCGGATCACCATCTCCTGCTCGCCGCGCTCGTTCTCGACGACCCACGGCATCGGACGCACCGTGCCGATGGCGAGGATGCCGCTCTCACCGGGCTTGATGATCGGCGTGCCCGAATCGACGCCGAAGACACCGATGTTCGAGATCGTGAACGTGCCGCCGTTGAGGATGGCCGGGCTCGGCTTGCCGTGACGTGCGATCTCGACGAGCTTCGCGATCTCACGCCCCAGGTCGCCGAGGCCGAAGCGGCCGGCGTCCTTGACGTTCGGCACGAGCAGCCCACGGTCGGTGGCCGCGGCGATGCCGAGGTTCACCTCGGAACGCATGACGATCTCGCCGTTCGCGTCGTCCCACAGTGCGTTCATCATCGGCTCACGCTGCATCGCGATGAGGCACGCCTTCGCGACGACGAGCAGCGGCGTCACCTTGATGTCCTTGAGCTCGCGCATGCCCTGCAGTTCGCGGACGAACTCCATCGTGCGCGTCATGTCGACGGTGAGGAACTCCGTGACGTGCGGCGCCGTGAACGCGCTGCTCACCATGGCCTGCGCCGTCACCTTGCGCACGCCCTTGATCGGGATGCGCTCGTCGCTCAGACCGGCCGGGGCCGGAGCGGCAGCCGTCGGCTTGTCGGGGCGCACCGACGGGGCACTGGCCGCAGCCTTCGCGACGGTGTCCGCACTCGGCGCTGGTGGGGCGCTCGACGCGACGGTCGGCGTCGACATCGCCGCGGGCGCGTTTGAACCCCCGGCCTTCTTCACGTCGTCCCGAGTGACGACGCCGTCCTCTCGCGAGGGTTCGACAGTATCGATGTCGACGCCCTGCTGCTTCGCGAACCCGCGCGTCGCGGGGGCGGCGAGCGTGCCGCCACCCGACGCGCCGCCACCGGCTCCACGGCCGCGACGAGCGCGGCGCGTCGAGCTCGACGGCGTCGGGCCGTAGCCGACGAGCGTCTTCTGCTGCGGCTCGTCATCCGACTCGCCGGTCTCGGCGGGCGCGACGTCGGCCGCCGTCTGCATCTCGGCCGCGACCTCGCCACCGTCGGCAGCTCCGGAAGCGTCATCGGCGGCACCGGCAGCGCCATCGTCCGCAGGGGCTATATCGCCGCCGACGTCGATCGTGACGATCGGCGTGCCGACCTCGACCGTCTCGCCCTCGGGCACGAGGATCGATGCGACCGTCCCGGCCCACGGGATGGGCAGTTCGACGAGCGACTTCGCCGTCTCGATCTCGAGGACGACCTGGTTGACGTCGACGGTGTCGCCTGCGGTGACGTGCCACGTCACGATCTCGGCCTCGACGAGCCCTTCACCGGGGTCGGGCAGGGTGAACTCTTGAATGGCCATGTTCGGCGGTACTCCTAGAAGCTGAAGGACGCGTCGACGGCGTCGAGGATGCGGTCGAGCCCGGGCAGGTATTCGCGCTCGTGGCGGCTCGGCGGGTAGGGGATGTCATAGCCGGTGACGCGTTGCACGGGCGCTTCGAGCGAATAGAAGCAGCGCTCCTGCAGGAGCGCGGCCAGCTCGGCGCCCACCCCGTACGAGCGTGCGGCCTCGTGCACGATGACGGCGCGGCCCGTCTTGCGCACGGACTCGCAGATCGTCTCCTCGTCGATCGGCGACAGCGTGCGCAGGTCGATGACCTCGAGCGAGCGACCCTCCGCCTCGGCGGCCGCGGCGACGTCGAGGCACGTGCGCACCATCGGGCCGTACGCGAGCAGCGTCAGGTCGGTGCCCTCGCGCAGCACCTCGGCCTCGAAGAGGCCGCGAGCGGGGCCGGCTGCGAGGTCGAGCTGGTCGGGGCTGGGCTCGTGGTAGCGGCGCTTGGGCTCGAAGAAGATGACCGGGTCGTCGCAGTCGATCGCCTGACGCATCATCCAGTACGCGTCGACGGGGCGCGAGCACACGACGACGCGCAGGCCGGCGGTGTGCGCGAAGTACGCCTCGTTCGACTCGCTGTGGTGCTCGACGGCGCCGATGCCGCCGCCGAACGGGATGCGGATGACCATGGGCAGCTTGACGGCGCCCTCGGTGCGGTTGTGCACCTTGGAGACCTGGCTGACGATCTGGTCGAACGCCGGGTACACGAACCCGTCGAACTGGATCTCGACGATCGGGCGGTACCCGCGCATCGCGAGGCCGACGGCCGAACCGACGATGCCGGATTCGGCCAGCGGCGGGTCGATGACGCGCTCGCCGAACTCCTTCTTCAACCCGTCGGTCAGGCGGAAGACGCCGCCGAGCTCGCCGACGTCCTCACCGATGACGACGACCTTGTCGTCGGCCGCCATCGCGTCGTGCATCGCCGCGTTGAGCGCCTTGGCGAGTGAGAGCTTGGGGGCCTTCTTCGGTTTCGCGGCCTTCTCGGCGCCGGGGGCCGTGCTCGTGGAAGCGCCGCTCATGCTGCATCGTCCTCGAAGGAGGCGAGATAGGCCGCGAACTCGTCGCGCTGAGCGGTGAGCTGGTCGTCCATGACCGTGTAGGCGTGGTCGAACATCGCCGTCATCTCCGGGTCGGGCATCTCGAGGCACGAGCGGCGCCACTCGGCGGCGAGCTCCTTCGCCTCGGCGTCGACGTCGTCGAAGAACGCCGCGTCGGCGTGGTTCTCGCGCTCGAGCAGCGAACGCAGGCGCGCGATCGGGTCCTTCGCCTTCCACGCCTCGACGTGCGCCGAGTCGCGGTAGCGCGACGGGTCGTCGGACGTCGTGTGCGCGCCCATGCGGTAGGTGAACGCCTCGACGAGCGTCGGGCCGAGCCCGCTGCGCGCGTTGTCGAGGCTGCGACGGGTGACGGCGTACGTCGCGAGGACGTCGTTGCCGTCGGTGCGCACGCCGGGGAAGCCGAAGCCGTCAGCGCGCTTGTAGGGCGGGATGATGAACTGACGCGTGTTCGGCTCGCTGATCGCCCAGCCGTTGTTCTGGATGAAGAAGACCATCGGCGAGTGGTTGACGGCCGCGTAGACCATCGCCTCGTTGAAGTCGCCCTGGCTCGTGCCGCCGTCGCCGGTGAATGCCATGACGGCCGCGTCGACGTTCACGTCCCCCGTGCCGACGACACCGTCGAGGCGCAGGCCCATGGCATAGCCGACGGCGTTGAGCATCTGGTTGCCGATGACGATCGTCGAGGTGTTGAAGTTGTGCTTGCGCGGGTCGTGACCGCCGTGCGTGACGCCGCGGTAGAGCGCGAAGACCTGGCTCGGCTGGATGCCGCGGCAGAACGCGACGCCGTGCTCGCGGTAGCCGGGGAAGCCGTAGTCCTGCTCGCGCAGCGCGTGGCCGGCGGCGACCTGGGCGGCCTCCTGGCCGAGCAGCTGCGGCCACAGGCCGAGCTCGCCCTGGCGCTGCAGGCTGTAGCCCTCGATGTCGAATCGGCGCACGAGCACCATGTCGCGGTACATCGCGCGCACCTCTTCGGCCGTGATGGCCTTGAGCGCTTCCATGTACGGCTCGTTGACGCTCGTCATCGGCGAGCGGGTGCCGTCGGGTGCGATGAGCTGCACCATGTCGGGGCCGCCGTCGGTGATGTCCGGCTTGCCGTCGAGGGCATGACCGGCCACGTGCGTCACCCCATCGAGGTGCGCTGCGTGATTGGTGCGCGAAGCGTCGGGAATCGTCATCGTTTCCTCCTTGCGCGACGTCGCCCTGAGTGCGGGGCGTGAGGCGTTCGGGGGTGACGTCACGGAGTGCGGGACGCCACCACAGGGCTTGTGACGCAGGTCACGCCACCTAGGAGACGCTACCTGGCTACCGACGAGTAATTCGCATCCGAATGACGGTTTCGTCGTCCGAGTTCACAGTGGTATCGAGGCGCGAAACCCCGTCTCACGATGTGATCGGCACCACTCGAATCTAGCCCGAAGAGACGACTCACCCCGCGTAGAAGCGCGTCACGACGTCGATGAGACGGCCGTTGGCCTCGACCTCGGCGATCGTGCAGCGCACGCCGTCACCGTCGAACGGGCGCACGACGAGACCGTTCTCGTCCGCGAAGGCAGCGAACTCGAGTGCCCGCTCGCGGAGCGGCAGCCACACGAAGTTGGCCTGCGTGTCGGGGATGTCGACGCCCGCCTCGCCCAGGGCGTCGACGACGCGTCGGCGCTCAGCGACGAGGGCGACGACGCGCTCCTGCAGTTCGTCGAACGCTGCGATGCTGGCGATGGCGGCCTTCTGCGCCATGTCACTCACGCCGAACGGGGTGGCCGCCTTGCGCAGCGCCGTCGTGATGCGCGGGCGCGCCAACGCGTAACCGACGCGCAGCCCCGCGAGGCCGTAGGCCTTGGAGAAGGTCCGCAGGACGACGACGTTGGGAAACTCGCGGTAGATGGAGAGCGCGTCCGGCGCATCGTCCGCGACGACGAACTCGAGGTAAGCCTCGTCGAGCACGACGAGCAGATCCTCCGGCAGCGACCGCAGGAACGCGCGCAACTCGTCAGCACGCACGCTCGGGCCTGTCGGATTGTTGGGTGTGCAGACGATGAGCAGCCGCGTGCGATCGGTGACGGCAGCCGCCATCGCATCGAGGTCGTGCCGCGCGTCGGCGTCGAGCGGCACCTGCACCGAGCGCGCCCCCGCGAGCGCGACGACGATCGGGTACGCCTCGAACGAGCGCCACGCGTAGACGACCTCGTCGCCCGGCTCGCACGTGATCTGGATGAGGGAGGCGAGGACGCCCACCGAGCCCGTGCCGAAGCTCACCTCGTCGGCGCTCACACCCACCCGCTGCGCCAGGGCGTGCGTCAACTCCGACGACGCCATGTCCGGGTAACGGTTCATCGTCGTCGCGGCCTCGCGCACGATGTCGAGCACGGACGGCAGCGGCGGGTACGGGTTCTCGTTGCTGGAGATCTTGAACACGCTCGTGACGCCGCGCTCCGAATCCTCCGCGGCCGTGGCCGCCGGCCTGCCCGGCTTGTAACCCGGCACGGAATCGAGGGTGGTGCGCAGACGGACGGGGGTCTCCAGCGATTCGCTCATGCTCTCAGCCTAGGCCGCGCGAGGTTTCCAGATGTTCTTCATCGTTCCCCCAGCATGAGCACCTTTAATGACGCCGAGAATCAGATCAGGGGAGGCCACCTTGTCCATCACCAGCCCGACGCTGCTCACCCTCGTGGTGATCGGTGCCGTCATCGTGCCACTGGCGCTCGTCCTGGTGCGCCAGCGCACGAAGGCGACGTGGCAGCGCGCCGTCGGCAGTTGGGTGGCGATCGTCGTCGCCCAGGTGCTCGCCGTCGCCTCCCTCGGGTTGTACGTCAACCGTCAGTACGGTTTCTACTCGAGCTGGGACGACGCGCTCGGCAAGACGGACAACGGCGCGGCCGCCATCGCCGCCGGTGGTGTCGACGCCAGCTCCGCCGGCAGCGGCAGCTTCGAGTCGTTCCCCATCACCACGCCGGGCGGTGGCACCGCGCAGAGCGTCGCGTGGTTGCCGCCGGGCTACCACGACAAGGCGAACGCCAACAAGCGCTACCCCGTCCTCGTCGTGCTGCCTGGCTACGCCAACACGGTCGGCTCCACCGTCGAGAACCTCAACTTCGGTCAGACGGCGAGCGCTCTCGTCGAGAAGGGGACGACCGCCCCGTTCGTCGCCGTGTTCGCGCCCTACCAGACGGTGCAGGGACGCGACACCGAGTGCACCAACATCACGCACGGCCCCCAGGAACTGACGTTCCTGACGCGGACGGTGCCCAACGCCATCCGTTCGCACCTGCGAGTCGCCAAGGAGTCGAAGCAGTGGTCGGCGCTGGGCTGGAGCACCGGCGGGTACTGCGCGGCAAAGGCGCTCTACACCCGTTCCGGTTCACCATGGGGCTCGGCAGTCTCGATGGGTGGGTACTTCGAATCGATGACGGACGGAACGACGGGCGACCTCTACCGCTCGAAGAGTGAGCGCGACCTCAACTCCCCGTCCTACCTCTACCGCCTCTACCAGATGCCCACGACGCGCATGCTCCTCGTCGCGAGCCGTGAGGACAAGGCGACCTGGACCACCTCGAAGCGCATGGCCGACCTGGCCAAGGCCGATCCGCACGTGTCGGCGATGTGGATCGCGCACGGCGGGCACAACTACAACACGTACGTCCCCCACCTGGGCGAGATGATCCAGTGGGCGTTCACCCAACCGCAGACCTGAGGCCGGCCGTCAGCGAGCGCGCCGCTCAGATCGAGGAAACATTCAGCCCTGCGGGGCAGAGTGGGTTCATGCGCACACTCGTCAAGGTCGCCATCAACGCGGCCGCCATCTGGGTGGCCGCCGCCCTGCTCGAGGGCATGACGCTCGCGGACGGGTTCACGACGAACTCGACGAAGCTGGTCACGGCACTCGTCGTCGGCGCACTCTTCGGCGTCGTGAACGCGCTCGTGCGGCCGCTCGCGAAGCTGCTCGGGCTGCCGTTCCTCGTCCTGACGCTCGGGTTGTTCATCTTCGTCATCAACGCGGCGATGCTCATGCTGACGTCGTGGCTCGCGGGTCAGCTCGGCGTCGCGTTCCACATCGACCGCTTCTGGCCGACCGCTGTCGTCGGAGCCGCCATCGTGTCGGTCGTGTCATGGATCCTCGGGCTCATCATCGACCCGGACGACGAGCGCAGCGACTACCGCGTCTGAGGCTCAGGCCCAGCCCGGCTCGTCACCGTTCTCGAGGTAGACACCGCTCTCGCCGTTCTCGATCGCCGTGACGGCGCGCCGGATCACCTTGGCGGTGTAGGCCGCGACGTGGTCGTCGAGTTCGTCGAGGCCGATGAAGTGGATGCCTGCGATCTCCTTGCGCTGCAGCGCGAATTCGCCTGCCGGACGGTCGAGTTCGACGTCGAACAGGTAGAGCATCGCGTCGTCCCAGCCGCGCCACGGCGGCAGCCACGACACGACACGCAGACCTGTGATCGTCGCCGTCGCGCCGAGTTCCTCCGCGATCTCCCGCACGAGGGCGTGCGCCGGTGACTCGTGCGGGTCGACGACACCGCCGGGCAGATCCCAGAACTTCTTGTACGACAACTGACACAGCATGACCCGACCCTCGGCGTCACGCACGAGCCCCTGGGTGATGGTGCGCGTGCGCGGCAGCTTGCGGTTGAGGTAGACCGCCGCCTTCGAGACAGTGTTCTCGTCGGGCAGGCCCTCGGCGTCGACCTCGGCGCGCGTCGCACGACGCAACTCGTCGACCCCTGCAGGTGTGCCGCTCTGCGCGGCGTCGTCGACCGGCGAGCTCGTCACGGGGGCCGACTTCTCATCGCCTGAGTTCTCGAGGGCGCGGTTCTCGGGAGCCTGGTTCTCAGGGGCCCGGCTGTCGTGGGCGGGCTTGTCGGGATCGTTCATCGCTCGTCATCCCTCCGGTCGCAGGTGGGCGATCTCGTCGAGGAAGTCGTCGACTTCCTTCGGGTCGTAGCCGCGCCGCAAGCCCGACGACGCGAAACGCGCCTGCGCCGGGTCGGGCAGCTCGACGCCGCGACGCATCGCGACGACGACGGAGTCGAGGTAGTCGTCGACGTCGCTCTCGTCGTAGCTCGTCGCCGTGCGCCGCAGCAACGTGAAGTGCTTGTCGCGCACGCGATCCATCTGCTGCGAACTCCAGCGCGGCGCGCCGTCACGCGCACCCGCGAAGGCCGCCAGTTCGGCTTCCTGAGCGCGACGTGCCACGTCCTGCGGATCCTCGATCGGCGTGGTGCGTCGCCACACCGACAGCACGGTGCGCAGACCGTCGACCTGCCCGAGGTTCAGCCCGCCGCGCGCGGTGCGCCGCAGTACCATCGCATCGAGGTCGGGCAGCGGCTTGCCGGCTCTCATCGCGATGACGGCGCGACGGCGCAGGCGCTCGACGTCCTCACGTTCGTACCCGATGGTGCTCGGCGCGAAACGCGCTCCTTCGACGCAGGCGATCTGCTCGGAACTCCACGACATGCCCCCACCTTTTCACGTCCTCGCAAACCCCGCCCGTCGACGATCCGTGCTTGGCTGAGCCAAGAGCGTGAGTCGCACCCTAAGCGCGATCGGCGCAGGCGACGCGGCTGCTGAGGGGGAGGCCATTTGCCGACGAGCGAGTACGTCACGACCCACGCAGGTTCCGGTGTCATCAACGCCGTCCTGGCCGGGATGCTGGGCCTGCTCGCCGTGAGGGTGTTCGTCGTCGGCGCCCTCATCGGCGCCACCGGCCTGCTCGTGCGCCGGGCCTGCAGAGCGGATCCCGAGCAGAACGAGGCGAGTGCGCCCGGCTCGGCACCGGGCGGCACCCGAACCGTCACAGCGTGAGGACGAGCTTGCCCGTCGCGCGGCGCTCCTCCATCTCGGCGATGGCCTCGCCGGCACGCTCGAGGGGGCGTACCTCGCCGAGTACCGGTGAGAGTTGACCGGAGGCGACGAGCGGCTCGATCGCCTTCCACTGCACGGGCACCGTCTCGGGGCGCGGCATCCAGAACGCGCCCCACCCGACGCCGACGACGTCGACGTTGTTGAGCAGCAGCCGGTTGACCTTCACCTCGGGAATCGCGCCGCCGGTGAACCCGATGACGAGCAAGCGGCCTTCGACGGCGAGGCTGCGCAGCGAGTCGGTGAAGCGGTCGCCGCCGACCGGGTCGACGACGATGTCGACGCCGCGGCCGTCCGTCAGCTCCATGACGGCGTCCTTGAACCCGTCGGGCGCGATGACGTCGTCCGCGCCGGCCTGGGTGGCGATCGCGCGCTTGTCGTCGCTCGAGGCGACGGCGATCACGCGCGCACCACGCGCCTTGGCGTGCTGGATCGCGGCGATGCCGATGCCGCCGGCCGCACCGTGCACGAGCACCGTCTCCCCCTCGGCCAGGCGCCCACGTCGGTCGAGGGCGAACTGCACGGTGAGGTAGTTCATGGGCAGGGCCGCACCCGTCTCGAAGCCGACGTCGTCCGGCAGGTGGAAGACGAACGGCGCTGCGACGCACACCTGCTCGGCCATCCCCCCGAAGCCGGGGAAGGCGACGACACGGTCGCCCACGCTGAACCCCGACCCCTCGGGCGCCTGGGCGACGACGCCCGCCACCTCGGCCCCGAGCGTGAACGGCGGCTCGGGCTTCATCTGGTACAGCCCACGGGTCAGCAACGCGTCGGGGTAGCACAACCCGGCGGCGCGCACGTCGATGAGCACCTCGTGCGGCTTCGGCGTGGGGGCGTCGACGTCGTTGATACGGACGGCGCCGGGCCCGTCGAGGGTGACGACCTGAACTGCGCGCATGGCTACTCCTTGGTGGGGGTCTGGGAGGTGTGATCGTGAGGGGTGACGGGCTGGGGCACGTCAGGCCCGCAGTCGTGGCGGGGCGCGCCGTCGTCCTGGGGGGAGAAGTGCGACGGCGTGATCGCCACGCCGCTCAACGCGTCGAGCGCCGCCAGCGCATGACGGACGGTGGCGCCGGCGTCGAACTGCTCGCGCACGGCGGGGCGTGTGCCCTGGACGGCGAGATCCTCGACGTACGCGAGCCAGGCGTGGACGACGGCGGGGTGCGGCGTCGTCGAATCGGGTTCTGTGGCAAGCGAAGAGAGGACGATGTCGGTGAGGCGCTCCCGCAGCGTGACAGCGGCCTCGGCTCCCCCGACGTCGGCGAGGCTGCCCTCGACGAGGGCGCGATAGAGCTCGTGTCGGCGTTCGATCTGAGCGACGAACGCCTCGACCATCGCGGCGAGCGCCGCGCGGCCCGTCACGTCGTCGGGCGGGGTGACGTTGCGCAGGATGCGGCGACCCGCGGCTGCGACGACAGCCTCGTAGTACGCGGTCTTCGACGGGAAATAATGGAAGAGCAACCCGCGCGAGATGCCGGCCTCCTCGGCGACGGCGTCGAGCGCGACGTCCTGGATGGGTCGCTCGGTGAGCATCTTCAGCCCGATGCCGAGCAGCTGACGGCGGCGCTCGTCCTGTGTCAGGCGCTGACGGGGTCTGGAATCTTTCTCGCTCACTCTATTGAGCATTGCTCAACAAAGGGGTTACGGTCAAGACATGGACCTCACCGTTTCGCCCCGCGCGGCCGAGATCGCCGCAGACGTCGATACCTTCGTGCGCGAGAGGATCGAGCCCGCCGAGGCCGAGATCACGCGCGACTACGCCTCGATGCGCGCTCGCGGCGAGAACTCCTTCGTCGTGCACCCGAAGATCGACGAGCTCAAGGCGCAGGCGCGCGAAGCGGGGCTGTGGAACCTGTTCCTGCCCGCCGGCGAGCACGGCGACGAGTGGGCCGCACGCTTCGGCACGCGTGGCGGCAAGGGTTTCTCCAACGTCGATTACGCCGCCATCGCGGAGAAGACGGGCCGCACGGCGCTCGCGCCGCTCATCTTCAACTGCAACGCCCCCGACACCGGCAACATGGAGGTGTTGCTCAAGTACGGCACGCGCGAGCAGCAGGAGGAGTGGCTCGTGCCGCTGCTCGAGGGAAAGATTCGTTCGGCGTTCCTCATGACGGAGCCCGCGGTCGCGAGTTCGGACGCGACGAACATGGCGGCGCGCGCCGAGGTCGACGGGGACGAGATCGTCATCAACGGCCGCAAGTGGTGGAGTTCCGGTGCAGCGCACCCCGACTGCAAGGTGTTCGTCTTCATGGGTCTGACCGACCCGGACGCACCGCGTCACGCCCAGCACTCGATGGTTCTCGTGCCGGCCGACGCGCCCGGTGTGACGATCGAGCGTGCGCTGCCCGTCATGGGTCAGCTCGACGAGCCGCTCGGGCACTGCGAGGTGTCGCTCGAGAACGTCCGCGTGCCGGCGTCCAACGTGCTGTCGGGGCCGGGTCAGGCGTTCGCCATCGCGCAGGGACGCCTCGGCCCGGGCCGCATCCATCACTGCATGCGCCTCATCGGGCTCGCCGAGATGGCGCTCGAGCGCGCCTGCCGTCGTGGCACCGAGCGCGTCGCGTTCGGCAAGCCCCTCGTGCAGCTCGGCGGCAACCGCGAGCGCATCGCGAAGGCCCGCATCGACATCGACATGGCGCGTCTGCTCGTGCAGAACGCGGCAGCGAAGCTGGACGCCTACGGCACCGAAGGCGCGCGCGTCGACGTCAGCGCCATCAAGGCCGTCGTGCCGCAGATCGCCTGCGACGTCATCGACTTCGCCATCCAGATGCACGGCGGCGGTGGCATGAGCGACGACTTCCCCCTGACGTCCGCTTATGCGACGGCGCGTTCGCTGCGTCTCGCCGACGGCCCCGACGAGGTGCACCTCGGCATGGTCGCGCGCGCCGAGCTCAAGCCCTACCTGGCCGCCGCGAAGGGTGAGGCCAAGTGAGCCCGGCCCCGGACACTCCTGGCGCTCCCGCGGCCCCCACCGCCCCCACGGCGGCGCCCGTCGACGACGTCGCGACGAACGCCTCCGACGTGCGCGGCGAGGATGCGTTCGACGTCGAACGCGTCGCCGCATGGCTGCGTGAGCACGCGCACCCCGACGCAGACACGAGCGGACTCGACGCGGCGCCGGAGGTCAAGCAGTTCACCGGCGGCGCGAGCAATCTGACGTATCTGCTGCGTTACCCGACCCGTGACCTCATCCTGCGTCGTCCGCCGGCGGGCACGAAGGCGAAGGGCGCGCACGACATGCGCCGTGAGCACGACATCCAACGCGCGCTGGCGCCCGTGTTCCCCGCCGTCGCGCCGATGATCGCGTTCTGCGACGACGCCGGCGTCATCGGCAGCGACTTCTACGTCATGGAGCGCCTCGACGGCATCATCCTGCGCAAGAACATTCCCGCTGAGCTGGGTCTCGGCGAGGCCGAGGTGCGGGCGCTGTGCACCGCCGCGATCGACCAGCTCGTCGCGTTGCACTCGATCGACGTCGCCGGCACCGAGCTGGAGCGCTTCGGCAAGGGCGAGGGGTACGTCAAGCGGCAGGTCGACGGATGGTCGGCGCGCTACCGCAAGGCACGTACGCACGGTGTGCGTCATGGCACCGGATCGTTCGAGAAGGTGATGGCCTGGCTCGACGAGCACCAGCCACACGACGTCGGTAACTGCCTGATCCACAACGATTTCCGCTTCGACAACCTCGTCCTCGCGCACGACGACCCGACGCGCGTCATCGGTGTCCTCGACTGGGAGATGGCAACGCTCGGCGACCCGCTCATGGATCTCGGCGGCGCCCTCGCCTACTGGGTGCAGGCCGACGACGACCGCATCATGCGCGGCTCACGCCGTCAGCCCACGCACGCGCCCGGCATGCTCACGCGCGACGAGGTGTGGCAGTACTACGCGCACGCGTCGGGGCGTGCGATCAGCCCCAAGGATCAGCTGTTCTACGAGATCTTCGGCCTGTTCCGACTCGCCGTCATCGCCCAGCAGATCTACTACCGGTATGCGAACGGCCAGACGAGCAACCCCGCGTTCAAGCAGTTTCGCGGCATGGTGATCTACCTCGAATGGCGCTGCCGGCGCCTCATGCGACGCGCGGGACGGCTGTCGTGAGCGTCATCCACCTCGTGCGGCACGGGCAGGCCGGGCCCTCGCGCGCGGCATACGACCAGCTGTCGGAGCTCGGCGAACGTCAGGCACGCCTCGCCGGCGAGGGGTTGGCGGCGCGCGGCGTGACGCCCGACGTCCTCGTCACGGGCACGATGCGGCGTCAGCAACTCACCGGGTCGCGGCTGTGGGAAGCCGCCGGGTGGGAGTCGGACGTCAGCACGGATGCGGGGTGGAACGAGTACGACCACGACGCGATCATCGAGGCGTACAAGCCCGCGTACCGCAACCACGCCGTCATGCGCGCCGACCTCGCGCGTCACCGTCACCCGCGCAAGGCGTTTCAGGAGATGTTCGTCGCGGCCGCATCGCGTTGGGCGAGTGGCGACTTCGACGACGACTATCCCGAGACGTTCTCGCAGTTCCGCGACCGCGTCGCGCTCGCGCTCGGGCGCGTGACCTCACGCCTCGAGTCGGGGCGCAGCGCCGTCGTCGTCAGCTCCGGCGGGCCGATCGCGTGGGTCGCCGCGGGGCTGCTGACGGCGCCGTCACCGGCATCGACGCTGCCCGCGGCGTTGCCTGACGGTGCGGCGACGGTGTGGCGGCGCCTCAACGAGGTGACCGTCAACACGGGCGTGACGACGGTGCTTGCCGGGTCGGCGCTCACCGCAGTGAGCCTCAACGACCACGCTCATCTCGGCGGGGATCGTTCGCTCATCACGTATCGGTGAGCCCTCGCCGCGGGGCGCTGCGGATGTCGGCTGCGGCCGCGGCGTCCTTGATGCCCGAGATGCCCTGGGCCGGCGCACAGCCGCGTCTCATCGTTCTCGGCGGGTGGGGCGCCTAGGCTGAGGTCATGCGCGTACTCGTTGCCGGTGGTGCCGGCTACATCGGATCCCACACCGTCCTTGCCCTGATCGAGGCGGGGCACGAACCCGTCATCGCCGACAACTTCTCGAACTCGAGCCCGGCCGTGCTGCCGCGCCTGGAGGAGATCGCCGGCCGCTCGATCGACTTGCACGAGATCGACCTGACGGACGCTGCCGCGACGAGTGCCCTCGTCGCCTCGGTGAAGCCGGACGCCGTCATCCACTTCGCGGGGTACAAGGCCGTCGGCGAGAGCGTCGAGAAGCCGCTCATGTACTACGCGAACAATCTCGACTCGACGTTCTCGCTGCTGTCGGCGATGACGGCGCACGGCGTCGAGAAGTTCGTGTTCTCGTCGTCGGCGACGGTGTACGGGCCCGACGCGCCGCTGCCGTACAGCGAGACGTACGAGCCGCTGCGCGCGACGAACCCGTACGGCTGGACGAAGGCGATGATCGAGCAGATCGTCACCGACGTCGCCGCTGCGTCGCCCCGCTTCAAGGCCGCGCTTCTGCGTTATTTCAACCCGATCGGCGCGCACTCGTCGGGGCTGATCGGTGAGGATCCGAGCGGCATCCCGAACAACCTCATGCCGTACATCGCGCAGGTCGCCGTCGGGCGCCGCGAGAAGCTCGGGGTCTTCGGCGACGACTACGACACGAAGGACGGCACCGGCGAGCGCGACTACATCCACGTCGTCGATCTCGCAGCGGGGCACGTCGCGGCGCTGGATCATCTTGACGCCATGGACGATTCGGCGCGCGCGTTCAACCTCGGCACGGGTGAGGGCACGAGCGTGTTCGAGTTGCTGCACGCGTTCGAGCGGGCGTGCGGCCGCGAACTGCCCTACGAGATCGGGCCGCGACGTGCGGGCGACCTGCCGACGACGTTCGCCGACCCCACGCGTGCTCGCGAAGAACTCGGTTGGAAGGCCCAGAAGACCATCGACGACATGTGCACTGACACGTGGCGCTGGCAGTCGGCCAACCCGAACGGCTTCGGGGGCTGAGCCGACGTCGTTCGGAAACCACATGGCACGGTCTCTCGAGTCCGTGCCCCGCATGTTCAGGCTTCGGCGAGGCGCCGAACCACGCCCCGTCCTGTGCCCCCGGCCCCGATGATGGAAGCAGACGTGCGACCCACGACGAGGAGACTGGCGTGACCGAGCCGACGCGCGAGTCGCGACGCGAGAACCCGAGCTGGGCGGAGTGGGTGAGCGAGGATCCGACGCGTTCGCAGTGGTACGTCGACCGCATCCGCGCCATGGCGGCGCGCGGCGACGACCTCGGTGGCGAGGCGCGGCTCGTCAACGCGCTCGTCACGCCCGGCTCACGCATTCTCGACGCGGGTTGCGGGCCGGGACGTGTGCCCGCCGCGTTGAGTGCCCTCGGGCATGACGTCGTCGGCGTCGACCTCGACCCCGTCCTCATCGCCGCCGCACGCGAGGACCACCCGTCGCTGCGTTTCGAGGTGGTCGACCTCGCACGGCTGTCCCTCGACGATCTCGACGTCACGCCGTTGGACGCGATCGTCTGCGCGGGCAACGTCATGCCGTTCATGCCCGACGACGCACGCCGCGACGGCCTGGCCGCGATGCGTCAGTGCGTGCGTGACGGCGGGCGCCTCGCCGTCGGCTTCGGCGCGGGCCGCGGCTACACGTTCGAGCAGTTCTTCGACGACGCCGACGCCGTCGGCTGGCGCCTCGACGCGCGCTTCTCGACGTGGGAGATGCACTCCCCCGCGCATGACGACGGCTTCGTCGTCGCGGTCTTCACCGCTGTCGCGCCGAGGTGAGGTTACGCGCCGCGTGATGCCCCACCCATGCGTGGGATCGCTCGAGTGAGGAAGGGCGACGTCGGGGATGCCCCACTCGTGCGTCGTGCCGCATCATGGGGGCGGGCACCTGCCAGGGAAGGGGCGGCATGGGCAAGGCACCGATCGAGCTGCGCGCGACGTATCTGTCGACGGAGGAGGCGGACCACCTCATGTCGCACCTCGTCGGCGCGACACCCTGGCGGACGTCGTCGCTCACCATGTACGGCCGCATGATCGCGATGCCACGCCTCATCGCCTGGTACGCCGATGCGCCGTACACCTTCTCCGGCTCGACACAGCCGCCGAACGCGTGGACGCCCAAGCTCGCCGCGCTGCGGGAGCGTCTGGCCGCCGACACCGGAGCGCCCTACAACTCGGTGCTGCTCAACCTCTACCGCGACGGCCAGGACTCCATCTCCTGGCACAGCGATGACGAAGCCGAGTTGGGCCCTGCGCCCACCATCGCAAGTGTCTCGCTCGGCGCCACGCGCGACTTCGTCATGCGCCGCAAGGACGATCACACCGTGAAGGAGACGCTCGCACTCACGCACGGGAGCCTCGTCGTCATGCGCGACGACTCGCAGAGCGCCTGGCAGCACGCCGTTCCGAAACGCACGCGAGTGACCGAACCCCGCATCAACCTGACGTTCCGTTGGTTCGAGCCCCGCCCGGAACATCCCTGACGTTCCTGCAGGATCGAGCGAATGTGGAGGTAAATCGCCGATGGGGCAGGTTCGGGAGGGCCCCGAGCGTCACATCTTCTCGGGCGTCTCGATGCCCAGCAGCGACAATCCGTCGACGAGGACGCCCAGCGTCAGTTCGCACAACGCCAGACGCGACGCACGGACGTCGTCGTCATCAGCCTTGAGCACCGGGCACTTCTCGTAGAACGCCGTGAACGTCGTCGCCAGTTCGAACAGGTAACCGGCGAGGCGATGCGGCTCCAACGACTCGCCGACGGCAGCCACGACGGCGCCGTAGTCGAGCAGTTTCAACGCGAGGGCGCGTTCGGCGTCCTCGCCCAGCGTGATCTCCGCCGCCGGCGAGTACCCCGCCTCGGCGGCACGCGCGAGGATCGAGCGAATGCGCGTCGCCGCGTACTGGAGGTAGGGGCCGGTGTTGCCCGTCAACGCCAGCATGCGGTCGAAGTCGAAGATGTACTCCGAGTCGTGCGAGACCGACAGGTCGGCGTACTTCACCGCGCCGATGCCGACCTGACGCGCGACGACGGCGCGCTCCTCGTCGCTCATGTCCGCCTTCGACTCGCTGACGACGCCCGCGGCGCGGTCGACGGCCTCGCCGAGCAGGTCCATGAGCAGCACCGAGTCGCCCGAGCGCGTCTTGAACATCTTGCCGTCCTTGCCGAGCACCGACCCGATCTGCACGTGGATCGGCGTCGACTCGGGGCGGATGTAGCCGGCCTTGTCGGCGGCGGCCCACGTCATGCGGAAGTGCAAGTTCTGCGGCGCGCCGACGACGTACACCATCCGATCGCCCTGCAGGTCGAACGAGCGGTGACGTACCGTCGCGAGGTCGGTCGTCGCGTAGCCGTACCCGCCGTCAGACTTGCGGATGATGAGCGGCACCGGCGCATCGTCGCGCCCGGTGAACTCGTCCTGGAAGATGCACAGCGCCCCGTCGGAGACGACGGCGATGCCACGCGACTCGAGGTCGTCGCAGATGCCCGCGAGCTCGTCGTTGTACGTCGACTCACCCGCGAGGTCGGCGTCGGTCAACGTCACGCCGAGCAACCCGTAGACCTTGTTGAAGTACGCCTTCGAGCGCTCCATCAGCTTGTTCCAGTGCGCGAGCGTCTCGGGGTCACCGCCCTGCAGCAACGTCACGCGCTTGCGGGCCCGCGTGTTGAAGTCACCCTTCGAACCGGCGGGCTCGGCCTTCTCGGCCGTGTCGAACTTGGTGCGCGCCGCCTGGTAGAACGCGTTCGGGTCGCTCTCGAGCAGCGCCGCCTCCGGTGAATCCTCGCCCACCTCGAGAAGGTGCTCGATGAGCATCCCGAAGGGCGTACCCCAGTCGCCGACGTGGTTCTGCCGGATGACGGTGTGCCCGAGCCGCTCGAGCACACGCGCCAGCGAATCCCCGACGACGGTGGTGCGCAGGTGCCCGACGTGCATCTCCTTCGCGACGTTCGGCGAGGAGTAGTCGATCGGGATGATCTCGGTCTTCGCTGCCGGCGCGACGCCGAGCGAGCCGTCAGCAAGGATCGACGACGCCTGCGCCGCGACCCAATCCGTCGACAACGTGATGTTGAGGAAGCCCGGACCCGCGATCTCGACGTCGTCGACGAGTGCCATGGCCTCGTCGTCCGCGCGCAGCGCCTCGACGATCGCAGACGCCACCTCGCGCGGGTTCTTGCCGACCTTCTTCGCGAGTGCCATCGCCGCGTTGACCTGCACGTCGGCGCTCGTCTGCTTCTTGTTCGCAGGACGGATGACGGGGTCGGCGTCGCGCCACTCGTCACCGAGGGCCGAGGCGATCGCGTTGCTCAGATGACCGGTCAGTGCGGAGATGGCGTCCATGACGTCAAGATTAGTGGCGCGCGCAAATTCCTTTCCGCACGCAGGCAGCGCGCGGCCCGAACGACGCACACGATCATGCCGGGGCACCCACCGCTCGACTCCCTCGGCGACGAAGGTCACGATGCCGGTGCCCGACACGTCTGAACGGTGAAGGCCACCTGCAACACTGGGGGCACATCCAACGTCTCTGGGAGGAAAACCATGACGAAGCTCCGCACGTCCGCCATCGCCCTCGTCCTCGCGGCCGGCACGGCAGCCGGTGTCACCGGCTGCTCGAGCAAGGAGGCTCCGAAGGCCAAGGCCGCCTGGAACAAGGCCCAGGACACCGCCGGCGCCTACAAGAGCCTCGAGCTCAAGGGCGAAGGCACCTCGGACGGCAAGCCGGCCACGATGACGGCCAAGGGCGACGTCAACGGCGGCAAGCTCGAGATGAGCGGCAAGATCGGCGACGGCACGATGGACCTCATCACAGTTGACTCCAAGAACTACATGAAGGCCAACAAGGCCTTCTTCACGCAGACGAGTTCGGGTTCGCCCGCGGCATCCAACACGGACAAGATCGCCGACAAGTGGCTCGAGATGCCGGCGGACGGTTCGTCCAACACCGGGTTCAAGGAACTCATCGACAACATCAAGAACGACTCCTCGGAGCCGAACAAGAAGCTGCTCTCCGACAAGGCCACCGTGTCGGAGGACAAGGCCGACGGAAAGGATGCCTGGAAGATCCAGAGCGAGGACAAGAAGGTCACCGCGTGGGTGTCGCAGGAGGATCGCCGCGACATCCTCAAGACCGAGGGCTTCGACAGCGCCTCCGTCGCCTCCACGTCGGGCTCGTCGACGAAGTCCGATGAGTCGATGAGGACGGTGACGTTCCTGTCGCACGACAAGGATTACGGCATCAAGGCACCGAGCGGTGCCACGTCCATCACGGACGCGATGGGCAGTTGAGCTGTTGCTCCGCCTCCCTGACAGGACGACCGCGTTGCCCGCGTCCCGCACGCTCAGCACCATCGCCGTGACGGCGGTGGTGCTGAGCGGCTGCACGATGGGGCATGACGCGGGGCAGCCCGCGGCGGGTCCGGTGAAGGGCCCGTCGGGGAGCTCGACGGCACCAGGCGCCGCATCGACGAGCGCCTCCGCCCCGGCGGAACAGCCGAGCGCGAAGGATGTCTGGTGGCGCACCCAGCAGTCGGTGCGCGGTTACACCTCCCTGTCGTTGACGGGAACGGACAGCGCGGACGGCTCCGGCCCCAGGGCCACCTTCCTCGGCGAGCTGACGGCGAGCCGTCGGAGATGTCCTACGAGGGTGACGAGGTGGGCCACGTGACGATGCGTCGCATCTCCCATGACGTCTACCTCAAGGGCGATCGCACGTACTGGGATTCCGTCGACAAGGACGACCCGTCCCTCCAGGGCTCGAGCCCACCGGCGAACCGGTGGATCAAGGTGCCCGACAGCGCGTTCGGCCAGAAGGACCTGTCCGACCTCAGCGCCAAGTCGTACATCGAGGCCATGGGCGACACCACCGACGCCAAGTGGGGTCACCTCGGCGACGGCACCCTGACGCCCGAGACGCTCGACGGCAGGCCGGCGTACAAGATCGTCAGCGCTGACGGAGACACTCGCGCCTGGGTGACCACCGACGACACGCACGACCTCCTCAAGGTCGTCGACGAGGCCGCGGGCACGGACGACCTGGGCACGGCGATGTTCTCACGCTGGAACGAGAAGATCGCGGTGCCGCGCCCCGTCGGCGCTCTCGACGGTGGGGAGATGGCGCCGGACCCGTCACCGTCCGGCGAGGCCACGACCTGACGCGTGGCAGGCGGCCGGTTCGGGCGCCGCGTGAGGCACGACACGCCTACGTCAGGACCATGGTCCCCACGGATTGCGGAACTCACCCCGTAGCGTGGTTGTGAAAGTCTTCACATTCATCTCGTCGAGGGGTCACTCATGGATGCCTTGGAGCTGGCGAGATGGCAGTTCGCCATCACGACGGTCTACCACTTCCTGTTCGTGCCGATCACGATCGGCTTGTCTGCCGTCGTCGCCGGTTACCACACCGCATGGTTGCGCACGGGTAACACGCAGCATCTGAGGGTCGCGAAGTTCCTCGGCAAGCTGTTCACGATCAACTTCGCGCTCGGTCTCGTCACCGGCATCGTGCAGGAGTTCCAGTTCGGCATGAACTGGAGCGACTACTCGCGTTTCGTCGGCGACATCTTCGGCGCGCCGCTCGCGATCGAGGCGCTGCTCGCGTTCTTCCTCGAGTCGACGTTCCTCGGTCTGTGGATCTTCGGCTGGGGCCGACTGCCCAAGAAGCTGCACGCCGCGACGATCTGGATCGTCCACATCGGCACGGTGCTGTCGGCGTACTTCATCCTCGCCGCGAACTCGTTCATGCAGAACCCCGTCGGTTACAAGTACAACCCGACGACTCACCGCGCGGAGCTCACCGACTTCGTCGCCGTCCTGACGAACAAGGTCCAGCTCGTCACGTTCCCGCACGTCATCGCGAGCTCGTACATGGTCGGTGGCGCCGTCGTCATGGGCGTCATGCTGTGGAATCTGCGCAAGCGCACTCTTGCTGCCGAAGCCATCAAGGGTGAGGCTCTCGAAGGCCGTTCCGACGGTTCGACGGGCGCGACGAAGTTGGCGTCGACCTCCGACGACCTCACGATGTACCGCAAGGGCTCGCGCGTCGGCGCGATCGTCCTGCTCGTCTCGAGCCTGTTCGTCGTCATCACCGGCGACCTGCAGGGCAAGGTCATGACCGAGGTGCAGCCGATGAAGATGGCTGCCGCGGAGGCGTTGTACGAGACGCAGGAGAAGGACGCGCCGTTCTCGATCTTCACCGTCGGTACGCGTGACGGCAAGCAGGAGAAGTTCGCGGTCACCGTGCCCAACCTGCTGTCGTTCCTCGCGACGGGTGACTTCCACGGCAAGGTCGAGGGCATCAACAACCTCGAGGAATCCCAGAAGGCCAAGTACAGCGGCAACGAGCTGACGGCGGCGGACACGTACGCGCCTAACATCATGTGGTCGTACTGGAGCTTCCGCTGGATGATGGGTTGGGGCGCGATCTCCATGCTCATCGCCTGCTGGGTGCTGTGGCTGACCCGCAAGGGCCGCAACGCGACGAACCGCTGGATGGGCCCGGCCGCCCTCGTCGGCGCGCTGTCGCCGGTCGCGGCGATGAGCATCGGCTGGATCTTCACCGAGATCGGCCGCCAGCCGTGGATCGTCAACGGCCTCATGACGACGAAGCAGGGCGTCAGCCCGAGCGTCACCTCGGGTGAGGTGCTGACGTCGATGATCGTCTTCACGCTGCTGTACGGCGCACTCGCCGTCGTCGAGGTGAAGCTGTTCATGGACTACATGAAGAAGGGCGCCGAGCCCGTCGCCTCCGACGGTGAGGATCTGCCCGGTGGTCACGACGATGGCCACGGCTCCGCCGGTTCCGACGATGACGAACTCGCGTTCGCGTACTGATAGGCGAGGTTGAACGATGGAACTCACCACTTTCTGGTTCATCATCATCGGCGTGCTCTGGACGGGTTACTTCGTCCTCGAGGGCTTCGACTTCGGTGTTGGCATGCTGCTTCCCGTGCTCGGCAAGGGCAAGGCGGAGGCGACGGGCGTCACCGACCCGGTCACCGACCACATCGGCGAGAACGAGCGACGCCGCCGCGTCATGCTCAATACGATCGGCCCGGTCTGGGACGGCAACGAGGTGTGGGTGCTCACTGCTGGTGGCGCGACCTTCGCCGCGTTCCCGAACTGGTACGCGACGCTGTTCTCGGGCGCCTACCTGCCGCTGCTGCTCATCCTCGTCGCACTCATCGTGCGCAACATGGGCTTCGAGTACCGCCACAAGCGTGACTCGGACGGCTGGCGCCGCGGCTGGGACGCCGCCATCGTGTTCGGTTCGTTCCTGCCGGCGATCCTCTGGGGCGTCGCGCTGACGAACATCGTCCACGGCCTGCCGATCAACCAGGACATGGAGTACACGGGCAACCTGCTCACCATGCTCAACCCGGTGTCGCTGCTCGGCGGCGTCACGACGATGCTCGTGTTCATGACGCACGGCTGCTTCTTCGTCGCGCTCAAGACCGACGGCGCCATCCGTCACGACGCTCGCGCGCTCGGCACGAAGATCGGCCTCGCGGCCGCCGTCGCCGCCGTCGTCCTGCTGCTGTGGCTGGGCATCGAAGGCGGCTCGGTGTGGTCGTGGATCACGACCGTCGCACTCGCCGTCATCTTCCTCACCGGGCTGTTCTTCAACATGCGCGGCAAGGAGGGCCTGGCGTTCCTGTGCACGTTCGTCGCGATCGCCCTGTTCGTTCTGACGTACTTCCTCATGCTGTTCCCGAACGTCATGCCGAGCTCGACGAACCCGGCGTGGTCGCTGACGACGACGAACGCGGCGAGCTCGCACCACACGCTCGTCATCATGACGTGGGTCGCGCTGATCTTCACCCCGATCGTCCTCATCTACCAGAGCTGGACGTACTGGGTGTTCCGCAAGCGCATCACGACGCGTCACATCCCCAAGGCGGTCGACCCGAGCCGCCCCGACCCGATCAAGGTCCACTGACGACTCACGTCCTGGCCCACGATCGCCTCATGACTTCGCTGTGAGCGAAGGTGCAACAGCAGGCGCCACCATTCCAGAGGAATGGTGGCGCCTGCCATTGCGGGTGACGTCGCGGATGGGTCACACGACGCGGTAGGCCCCGATCTGGATCACGTCCGTGCCGTCGATCGCGATGGTGCCACGGCCATTGACGTAGACCGACCTCGTGAGCGCGGACGACGTAGCGCTCGTCCACCTAAAACTGGGAATCGTGACGGTTCCATTGACAGGCGCGGGCACGGGCGCCGTGAGGGTGGCGAAGTAGCGGTAATACGTGATGCCGTTGTCGACGTACGTCTGCTTATCCTGAGTCACCTGCGACCAGCCTGTCGACCCGGTGAACTGCAGGCCCGACACGTTGACGAGCACCGAGGCCCTGACATTCGTCAGCTTGGTGTTCGACGTCACGTTGAGGACCTGATAGTAGCTCGTGCTGTCGTTGTTGCTCTGCACGGTGAGCACGTTCGACGAACGTGTGACGGAGAAGGCGCGCCTGATGCTGGGCGGAGGGGGAGAGCCCGCGCTGGACGGTGCTGCCGCGGCCACGGTGATGGCGGGCAAGCTCCACGCCGCACCGGAGGTGATACTGCGACGGGTGATGTCTGTCATGGTGTCCTCGGATCGGGTGCCAGTGTCGGGATGATGTGCAGTACATCGTGAAGCGTCTCACAGCAAGTCAAGGTGACCATACCCCTGGGGACGATCTTCTCGCTCCATGAACCCTGGCAGCTTCAGCTTCCTGCGGGTTCAAACGTTTGACGGGCTGCGACGCGTGTCGGGTACCCGCGCGCTTCGCACGCCCTCTGGCGCCGGATCGTGACGCTCGGCCCATTCCTCGGGACAGCGATCTATCAGGGGCCAATTGGTGTCGGGGCCGACTCACCCCCATCATGTCCTCCATGACCACGACACCCGTCCTGCATGACGCCGATGCCGCACTCCACGGACGCGGTTTCTGGCTGCTTGCGGCGGCGTTTCCCATGCTCATGGCCTACTCGACCGTCCCGACGCCGATCTATCCGCTCTACCAACGCCACGATCACTTCCCCACCGTGATGATCACCGCCATCTTCGCGGCCTACGGGCTGGGCGTCATGGCAAGCCTCTACCTCGCGGGCCACCTGAGTGACCAGTTCGGGCGACGCCGCATGATCGCGATCGCCACCGCAGTCTCTCTGGTGAGCGCGGCGATCTTCATCGGTTCGCCATCCGTGCCGGCGCTGTTGGTCGCCCGGCTGCTGTGTGGTGTGGGGATCGGCATACTGACTCCGGCAGCAACAGCGATGCTCGGTGAATTGCGGCGCGTTCATCGCCCGCACGAGCCGAGCAGTTTCGCCTCGACGGTGGCGTCGAGCGTGAACACTGGCGGGCTGGCCCTCGGCCCCCTCGTCGGTGGAGTCCTCGTGCAGTGGGCCCCGGCCCCCTTGAGGACGCCCTACGTGGTCTTCTTCGTCCTGCTCGCCGGGGTGGGCCTCGCGCTCGCGTTAATCCCCGAGACCAACCCGGCAACACCGGCGAACGAGCGCCCGAGGTATCGACCGCAGCGCGCCGTCGTCCGACCAGGTCATGAAGCTCGTTTTCGCTCAGCGCAGGTCGTGGCCGGCGCGGCCTTCGCTGCACTGGGCATCCTGACGTCGATGACGGGGACGTTCCTGGCGCACGTCGCACATCGCTCGTCTCCGCTCGTGTGCGGCGTGGTCGTCTTCCTCGCCATGGGGGCATCTGCCCTGGCCCAGGTCGCCCTTCCGATCCCCAACCCGCGAACGAAGATCGTGTGCGGCGTCCTGTTCACCGTCGCCGGCCTCGGGTGCGTCGCGGCGTCCGCACTCACCCACCCCTTCGTCCTGTACGCAGGCGGCGCGGTCATGGCGGGGGCCGGGATCGGCCTGCTCTTCCAAAGTGCTGTCGCCGTCGGTTCCGCGGTCAGCGAGGCCGGACACACCGGGGGAAGCGTGGCTGGTGTCTTCCTGGCCGCCTACATCGGCATCACGATCCCCGTCGTGCTGGCGGGGTTGCTCACGACACGCCTGTCCATCAGCGCGAGCCTGGCTCTCTTCTGCGCGCTCACCTCGCTGGTCGTCCTCGTCGCGAGCATCCCCATGATGCGCGGGGCATCGGACTGAGCCCGATCATCTCGCACGACGAGGCGCCACGCCACGTGAGAGCCGAGCCCAATCGGCCCCCGTTCGCCGGCCGCCCGTGAACACCGAAGGCGCCTGGACCCCATGGGGATCCAGGCGCCTTCAGCATGTTCGCGCGTGGCGCAGGCAGGCTCAGCTCAGGCGCTCGAGCAGCTTCTTGGCGAGCGCCTCGGACGATGCCGGGTTCTGACCCGTCAGCAGGTCACCGTCGACGACGGTGAACGGCTGCCAGGCGGGGCCGGTCGAGACGTCGGCGCCGAGTTCGCGCAGCCGGTCCTCCAGCAACCACTTGGCCTTGTCAGCCTTGCCGGCGGCCTTCTCCTCCTCATTGGAGAAGCCGGTGATCTTGCGTCCGGCGACGACGGGCTCGCCCGCCGACGTCCGCGCCGGAAGCAGCGCTGCCGGGCCGTGGCACACGATCGCGACAGGCTTGCTGCCCTCGAGCGCGTCCGCGATGAGCTTGCCGGACGTGGCGTCCTGCGCAAGGTCTTCCATCGGGCCGTGCCCACCCGGGTAGAACACCGCGTCATAGTCGCCGAGCACGACGTCCTCGAGCTTCATGGGGTGCTGCAGGCCGTCGATCGCGTCGAGGTCAGGACGCACGTCAGCGCCGCCGTTCGCGTCGGGGGCGAGGCTGACCTCATCGGCCACCGGCGTCACACCGCCGGGCGTGGCGAACGTGACCGAGTGACCTGCCCCGGTGATCAGACGGTAGGGGGTGAGAAGTTCTTCCGCCCAGTAACCCGTCGGGACGCTCGAGCCGTCGGCCAGGGTCCAGGAGCGGGCGCCGGTGACGACGAAGAGAACGTTGGACATGTCAATCTCCTTGGTGATTCAGTGAGCGGCGTTCGCATCGGGGCGAGTCGTCACTCGTGGTAGCTGAGGCACTCTCGATCGGCCAGCCGAGCTGCTGCCACATCGGCAGCTTGTTCCACTCCTTGACGAATTCGACGAGCTTGCCGTCTTCGACGCGGAACAGGGTGCATGTGTACCGTGTGCGAGGTCGAGGTTGGCCTTCTCGGTCTACGTGAGCTGCGTGGTGTCCGACATTGGGGTCTCCTTCGCTTGGGTGCGAAACGCTGAGATCAGCGACGCGAGCCTCGTCGGGGGAAGCCGGCCGCCGACAGCGCAGCAGCGATGAGGGCGGGCTGGCCGAACAGGCGGACGAGGCGCTTGGTGTCGGTGTCGAGACCGAAGGCGTCGTGCCGCTCCGCGTACTGGCTGATGTTGCCGGGGAAGATCGCGGCGTAGAAGGCGGCGAGCGCCACCCCCACCGCAGCGCGACGCTGCGGCAGGGTGAGCATCGCCGCACCGAACGCGACCTCGACGACACCGGAGGCGAGGACGACGACGTCCTTGTCCATCGGGAACCAGTCCGGCACCTGCGCCTGGAAGTCCTTGCGGGCGAACGTCAGGTGCGAGACACCGGCGAACGACATGAAGGCTCCGAGGCCGAGACGGGCCACCTCCTGCCCACGGGTCGCAGGCGGGGCCGGCTCGGCGAGTGACCGGACGGACTCGATCAGTCGGGTGAAACGAGTCATGGTTATTTCCTCCTCGCGTCGCGGGTCACGACGCATCGATCACTTGGCGACGCGGACGAGCTTCGTGTTGGCGAATTCGCCGAAGCCCCAGCGTCCGAGCTCACGCCCGTAACCGGAGCGGCGCACACCACCGAATGGCAGGCCGGCCTTCGTCGTGCCGTGCTCGTTGACATAGGCCATGCCGACCTCGAGGCGTCGGGCGATCTGCTCCGCCTTGTCGGTGTCCTTGCCCCAGACGGAGCCGGACAGGCCGAAGGAGGAGTCGTTGGCGAGCTCGACGGCTTCGTCGATCGAGTCGTAGGAGTAGACGACGGCGACGGGGCCGAAGATCTCCTCCTTGAAGGCGTCCATCTCACGCGTGACACCGGTGAGCACGGCGGGGGCCATCCAGGCGCCGTCCTGCTCGAGCGCCGTGCCACCCGTGCGCAGGGTCGCACCCTGCTCGACGGCGCGCTCGACCTGGGCGATCGCGTCGTCGCGAGCCTCGACCGACGAAAGCGGGCCCATGTCCGTGCCCTCGTCGTCCGGGTTGCCGACCTTCATGCCCTCGACGGTGGCGACAACGCCGTTGACGAAGTCGTCGAACATCGTCGACGGAACGAAGATGCGCTTCGGGGAGTTGCAGGCTTGCCCGGCGTTGCTCATGCGCGCGGTGGCGACGGCCTTCGCCGTCTCGGCGACGTCGACGTCGTCGAGGACGATGAGCGCGTCCGAGCCACCGAGTTCGAGGACGCTCTTCTTGAGGTTCTGCGACGCGGTCTCGGCGACGGCCTTGCCGGCGCCCTCGCTACCGGTCAGCGAGACGCCGCGCACGCGCGGGTCCTCGATGATCGACGTGATCTGCTCGTTGCTGACGAACAGGTTGATGTAGGCATCCCGCGGCACACCCGCGGCGTGGAGGATCTCCTCGATCAGTTCGGCCGTGCGCGCGCAGATCGAGGCGTGCTTGAGCAGGATCGTGTTGCCGAGCATGAGGTTCGGCGCGACGAACCGCGCGACCTGGTAGTGCGGGAAGTTCCAGGGCATGACGCCCATGAGAACACCGATCGGGTCGGTGACGACGAGCGACTTCGCGTCGTCGCCGATGTTCAGCTGCTCCTCGACGAGCAGCTCCTCACCGTGCTCGGAGTACCAGCGGAAGATCGACGACGCGAGCGCGACCTCACCCTGCGCCTGCGCGAGCGGCTTGCCCATCTCGGCGCCGATGACGCGGGCGAGCTCGTCGGC
Source organism: Dermacoccus sp. GAS27A (assembly GCF_044909235.1). Lineage (NCBI taxonomy): Bacteria > Bacillati > Actinomycetota > Actinomycetes > Micrococcales > Dermacoccaceae > Dermacoccus > Dermacoccus sp. GAS27A. The sequence goes on from NZ_JBIYDW010000010.1 coordinate 82,394, forward strand.
GCGCTCGTCGTAGATGTCGGCGACCTTGGCGAGGACGGAGGCGCGCTCGGACGCGTCCGTCGTGCGCCACGTGCCGAACGCGGCGTCGGCGCGCTCGATGGCGCGGGTGACGTCAGCATCCGTCGCGGAGTTGTACTCCTTCTCGACGACGCCGGTGGCGGGGTTCTCGGTGCGGTAGGCCATGAGGTCTCTCCTTCAGATCGATGAGCTCTCTCATCGATCACAACACCACCGGCCCCCAGAAGCATTCCTGCACGCAGTTTTTCACCTCGAGGGGTGAAGAAACGCGCCCGCGTGTGCGGCCCTGCCAGCCCGGCGCCGGGGTGCAGCGCAGGCGCCCTCGGGGCGCAGGTGGATCAAGCGTCCGCGAGCGCCCGACGGTGGTTCGTGCGGTGACGTTCGAGCCAGTTCATCGCGGGCGTGACGGTGGAGCCGTGCACGACGACGCTGACGATGATGGCGAGGGCGATCGTCGACCACAGCCAGTCGCTGCCCGCGAAGTCGGCGTGCCCCGTCGCGTACGCGATGTAGAAGATCGAGCCGATGCCGCGCACGCCGTAGAACGACGTGATCCAGCGCTCCCCCGTCGTCAGGCCGACGGCCTTCGCCGTGTCGTCGCGCCGCCCGAGCAGCGACAGCCACGCCCCGCCGGGCCTGATGACGAGGATGAGGGCCGCGACGATGACGGCACTGCGCCAATCAGCGTGCGCGAGAACACCGTTCGTCGCCGCCGCGCCGAGCAGCAGGAGCATGACGAGGGTGAGGATCTGCTCGAGACGTTCGATGAACGCGTGCATGTCCGCGTAGTAACGGTGGCCGCGCTCGGCCTGACGCATCGCCATCGCCGTGACGAACACGGCGAGGAACCCGTACCCGCCGGCGAGCTCCGTCAGCCCGTACGAGCACATGATCGCCGCGAGCGCGGCGAGCGGCTCACCGGCGTCGGCGAGGCGATACTTCTTCGCCGGCAGCCGGAAGAACAGCTTGCCGAGCACCCACCCGACGACGAGGCCGACGGCCACGCCGAGCGCGACCTTGCCGACGAGTTCCCAACCGAGCCACTTCCACCCCCAGTGCGACGGCGAGCCCTCGCTCGCCCACAGGATCGCGGCGTAGACGAACGGGAACGCGAGACCGTCGTTGAGACCGGCCTCCGACGTCAGCGCGAACCGCACCTCGTCCGACTCGTCGATCTCGGTGTCCTGCGTCATCTCCTGCGTGGCCTCGGTCTGCGGCCCATCGACCTGGACGTCGGAGGCAAGCACCGGGTCCGTCGGGGCGAGCGCCGCGGCGAGCAGCAACGCCGTCGGCGCGGCCAGACCGAGCGTCCAGCCGAGCAGTGAGACGCCCACGATGCCGAGCGGCATCGCGATGGCGAGCAGACGCCACGTCGGCGCCCACGCGCGCCACGACGTCAGGCTGCGAACGCGCATCGGCCGATCGAGCGCGAGACCGACACCCATGAGCGCGACGAGCACCGTCGCCTCGGAGGCATGCAGGACGAACGCCTCGTGCTCCTGCGGCGAGAACGTGAACCCCTTCGGCATCGGCGCGAGGCCGACGAGCGCCCCGACGCCGAGCAGCACCATCGGCGTCGACAACGGGAAGCGCTCGACGGCGGTCGGGAGGAAGACCGCGAGCAGCAGCGCGAAGCCGAGCACGATCCAGACGAGGTCAATGGCCACGAGACGCCTTCGATTCAGTGGGAACTCAGGGGGAGGGATTCGCTCGCGACAGTAGGCGATGAGCGCACCCGCCGCACGTCGGCGTCCGAGCGCACACCCCGTCGGCCCTGCGCTCCGCGTCGTGTCCAGCCCGCGTGGCACCTGGGATCCGCGCCGATTCGAAGGCCAGCCGGACGCACCACACCCCCACCGGGCGAGGGCCAGGGTGGGGCGTGGTCAGCGGTTCAGGACCGCGGCGTCACTGCTGAAGGCGACGGCGAGCGACGACGATGCCGCCGAGCGCACCCGCACCGACGAGACCCGCGACGCCGAGCGAAAGGGCGTTGGTGTCGTCACCCATGCGGTCGGTCTCGACCTTGGGGCCCGTGCCGGGCGTGGTCGCAGCCGTCGTCGACGTCGTCGTCGTCGGGACGGTCGTGTTGGTCGTCGGCGTCGTCGGAACCGGGGTGGTCGGAGCCGGCGTCGTCGGAGCCGGCGTCGTCGGAGCCGGGGTGGTCGGGACCGGCGTCGTCGGAGCCGGGGTGGTCGGGACCGGCGTCGTCGGAACCGGGGTGGTCGGAGCAGGCGTGGTCGGGACCGGCGTCGTCGGGGTGGGGGTCGGCTCGGTCGGCTTCGGCGTCGGCGTCGTGGGCTCCGGGGTCGGGTCCGTCGGCGTCGGGTCCGTCGGCGGGACGACGATCGTCACAGTCTTCGACACGATGCGCTGGCTCGTGCAGACATCGGCGCTCAGCGTCACCTCGTAGGTGCCCGGCTTCGGGAAGGTGACAACGACAGGATCGCCGCTCAGCATCACCGGGTCGAACTCGACCGAGCCGTGCTTCGTGCAGGTGGCACGCTTGATGCCACCCTTCGTGGCGCCGCCGGAGACCTCGGCACCTTCCGGGAACGACATCGTGTACACGAGCGGCACACCGTACTTGGCGTGCTTGTTGCGGCCGTACTTCATCTCGTGCTGCGTGCCGGTGACGGAGGGCACGAGGGTCGCGGTCAGGCCGTCCACCGTGTACTCGATGTGCGCGGCGGCTCTCACCTTCGGCGCGGGCGCCGGCTTGGCGATGTTGACCGTCGTCGTCTTCTCGACCGTCTGCAGGCCGCCCTCACCGCAGTAGTAGCCGGTGGCCGTGATCGTGTACGTGCCCGCCTTGCGGTAGGTGTGCGAGTAGCCCGAGGAGACCGAGTCACGGAACGGCGAGGTCGGGCCGGTCGTCTCGCAGGTGAGGCCGGGGCGACCGTCGTAGCCGTCGGGGTCGCTGTCGTCGCCGTAGTCGACGAAGAACGCCATCGCGCCGTAGCGGCTCATCGCCTTCCGGCCGTCGTTGGCGTAGTACTGGACGCCGCTGTCCTTGTAGGCGACGTCGACCGTCTTGCCCGTGACGGTCGCACCGAGAGTGATCGTCATCGACGGTTCCTGGGCGGCGTTGGCGGCGGGCGCCACGATCGTCGCGGCGCCGAACAACGACGCGACGGCGACGGCCTTGGTGACACGAATCGAGCGGCTCATGGGTTCTCCTGAGAATCTGCTGGTCCTGGTTTCGTCCGCGCGCGCCGCCCGGGATCGATCGACGCAGGCGCAGAGTGCGCGAGCCTCCCGAACCGCACGCCGACAGGTGCCGGCAGCCATGAGAAGCCCTCCCGCGCTCACCCTACCCAGCACGGACACGCCGCAGTGAGTTGGGTCACAAGGTTCCCCGAGGGCTCTCTCATAAATCCCGTTTCGCCCGTTGCGAGGGCTGTCACCGTCGGCTGCGAGAATGGGGCCATGCGTCCGTTCGACCCCCACCTGCTGCGCGCCGCGCCCGCCACCCGCCTCCCGGTCGCCGTGCTGGCCCTGCTGGGCGGCCTCGGCGGCATCGTGGCGATCGCACAGGCCGTGGCGGTGGCGCACCTCGTCGTCGCCGTCGTCGAGGGGCACGCGCTGCTGACGCCGGGCCTGTGGGTGCTGGCGCTGTTCGCAGCCCGCGGAATGCTCTCCGGCGCAACCGAACTCGCGGCAGCCCACGCGGGTGCACGCGTCTCCGGCGCACTGCGCGAAGCCGCGATGCGCCGCTGGATGACGCAGACGGCGGACGAACGCCCCGCACCGAGCGCGATGCTGACGATGGCGACGAAGGGTGCCGCCGCCGTCGAGCCGTACGTCGCGCGCTATCTGCCGGCGCTCGTCACCGCGGGCGTCGTGCCGGTGCTCGCCGTCGTCGCGATGCTGTGGGTCGACTGGCGCAGCGCGCTCATCGTCATCGTCACCCTGCCGTTGCTGCCGCTGTTCGCCGCGCTCATCGGCAAGTACACGCAGCGCGCCACGGCGGAACGCTGGGTCGAGACGACGATGCTCGCCGGTCACTTCGCCGACGTCGTTGCCGGGTTGCCGACGCTCGTCGCGTACGGGCGCGGCAACCATCAGGTCGAGCAGGTGCGCAAGGTCGGTGATCGCCACCGCAGCGCGACGATGCGGACGCTCCGCATCGCATTCCTCTCCTCCGCAGCCCTCGACCTGCTCGCGACGATCTCCGTCGCTATGGTCGCTGTCGCCGTCGGCCTGCGCCTCGCGAACGGCCACGTCTCCCTGCTGACCGGCCTCATGGCGATCCTCATCGCCCCGGAGGCCTACTGGCCGATCCGTCGCGTCGGACAGGAGTTCCACGCGGCGGCCGACGGCGTCGAGGCCATCGACTCGCTGCTCGCCGACGAGCGTGAACGCCCCTGGCACGCCCCCGCACCCGAGACGTCGAGCGGCCTCGCGCGCGCCATGATGAGCGGCGTCACCTACACCTACCCGGGCCAGAGCGCGCCCGCGATCACGCACACGACGGGAGTCGTCCGCGACGGCCTCACGGCCCTCACCGGACCGAGCGGCTCCGGCAAGTCGACGCTGCTCGAGATCCTCGCCGGCGCGCGCAGGCCCGATTCGGGGCGCCTCGAGGTGCCCAGCACGCACCTCGTCAGCCAACGTGCGTTCATCGCGCCGATGTCGGTGCGTGCCAACCTCGAGCTCGGCAACGACGCGAGCGTCGACGAGATGCGCACCGCGATGGCGGCCACGGGGTTCGACGACGTCGTCCTGTCGATGCCCGACGGGGTGCGAACATCGCTCGGCGACAACGGCTTCGGCTTGTCCGCCGGGCAACGCGCGCGTCTCGTGCTGACGCGCGCCTGGCTCTCCGACGCGGCCATGGTCCTGCTCGACGAACCGACCGCCCACCTCGACCCGGCGAGCGCCGCCGACATCCGCTCGGCCATCGTCGCGCTGAGCAAGCGCAAGCCGGTCGTCGTCGTCACCCACGACGACGCCCTTGCCGCCGCAGCCGACCATCAGTGGCGCGTCTCTGCCCGCTCACCCCAGCGTTACGACCAGGAGGTGACGGCATGAGCAGCGTTGCCTCACGAGCCGATTCGAACAGTGCGTCACGCCAGGGCGTGACACATGCCGATGTGACACCCGACGATGTGGCACCCGCCGACGACGCGCGAGGCGGCTTCGCGCGCGAGCGCGGATCGCGCCCGGATCAGCGCCGCCCGCTGCTCGTGCCGGTGCGCGGCGTCATCATCGCGGGCCTCATCGGCGCTCTCGCGTTCGCCTGCGGCGTGGCGCTGACGGCGACATCCGGCTGGCTCATCGTGCGCGCGAGCCAGCGCCCCATCGTCCTCACGCTGCTGACGGCGATCGTCGCGGTGCGCACGTTCGGCATCGGACGCCCCGTCTTCCGGTACGTCGAGCGGCTCGTCTCGCACAACGCGGCGCTGGCCGACCTCACCGAGCGGCGCACGGCGGCCTACCGTCAGCTGCTGCCGCTCACGCCCGCGCGGTTGGGCACTCGCCGACGCGCCGATCTGCTCTCCGGTGTCGTGCGCGATCTCGACGACGAGGTCGACATCCAGGTGCGCGTCATCGTCCCCCTCATCACGACGGTCGGTGCTGCCGCGGTGGCGCTCGTCGCGACGTTCCTCATCCATCCGCCGGCCGGGTTCGTCATGCTCGGGTTCATCGTCGTCGCGGCGCTCGTCGGGTGGCTGGATCTCGCCCTCGAGCGGCACGGGCAGGCGGCGTCCCTCAAGGCGCGCGGCCAGGTCGATCGCGTCGCGCACCTCGTGAGCTCCGGCGCCACCGAACTCGCGGCGATCGGCGCGACGGACGCGCCGATGGCGTGGCTCGCGCACGCGCAGAAGAACGTCGAGAAGGCCGCGACGGCGCAGGCACGCGGCCGTGCCGCAGGTGTTGCGCTCACGCTCCTCGCGACGGGCGCCGCCACCCTGCTCATGGCGTGGACGCTCGACGGCGAGGTCAGGTCGGGCGCCATCGACGGGCCGTTCGCCGCGCTGCTGCTGCTGACGCCGCTGGCGCTCGGCGACGTCGTCGGGCTCATCCCGGACGCGGTCGGTTCGTTCGCGCGCTCGGCCGCGGCCCGGGATCGTCTGCAGGCGCTGCTGACGCAGGACCCCGCCGTCGCCGCCCGCGGCACGCACGGCGTCGCCGACGGCGCGCCGACGATCGAACTCGACGACGTCACCGCGTCGTGGACGGGCGCGCGCACCGACACCGGCCCGCACACGCTGACGATCGCGCCGGGCGAGCATCTCGCCATCACCGGCCCGAACGGGTGCGGCAAGTCGACGCTGCTCGCCGTCCTCGCCCGTCACCTCGACCCCAGCGGCGGCACCTGCCGCTGGGACGGCGTCGACGTGCGTGATCTCGACGCCGACGCCGTGCGCTCGCGCATCGCGTTCGTCGACGACGACCCGCACCTGTTCGCCGGGACGCTTGGCGCCAATCTGCTTCTCGCGCAGCCGGGTGCGAGTGACGACGAGGTGCGCGCGGCACTGCGTCGCGCCGGCCTCGGTGGGTGGCTCGACGAGCTCACCGAGGGCCTCGACACCCATCTCGGCGAGTACCTCGTCGGCGCCGGTCGTGACGGCGCCGCGACGGCTGGCACGGCCACCGAGCGCTCCCTCTCCGGCGGCGAACGCGCCCGCCTCGGCATTGCGCGTGCGCTGCTGAGCGAACGCCCCGTGATCGCGCTCGACGAACCCGTCGCTCACCTCGACGGCCCGACCGCCGACGCCGTCATCCGCGACCTGCTCGAAGCCAGTGGCGGGCGCACCGTTGTCATGGTGAGCCACCACCCCGTCGCCTTCGACGCGCTCGACCGCGTCGTCGAGTTGGAGTTCGCGCGAGCCTGATCACCTCGGGCCGGTCGGCGTTCGATGCGTCGATGGACCAGGACGGCGAGCATCGCTGCCCCTGGGGCAAGAACGCACCGCCGGCGCGGGGTCGTCGGTGCGCCGAGCACCGTGGTCTCAGGGTGGCGACGCGCCGATGGGCAACGCCCAGCGAGTCAGGGAACGCCCATCGGTTCCTCAGCCCGTCACACGTTGCCCACCAGGATGGACGCGCCGGGGGCGGCGCGTCAGTGGCCTCGCCCAGCCCTTGAATCAGCCCCTGAAGATGCGACGCAGAATGCCCTTGCGGGACGTGTCGTCCCGCGCCGGCAACGGCTTGGGCGCCTCGATCGTCTCTGGCTGCTTCACGGCGTCGATCGGCTCGGCTGCGTCGATGGGCTCCGGACGTCCGACACTCCAGGCGTCGTCTTCATCATCACTCGACGGGGCCTGACCGCCGTTCGCGGCCCGCGTGTCGTCGGAGGCACGTTGCGGCGACGAACTGGCCGCTGCGTCACTGCCCGATCCGTCCACCTGGGGCGCGGGGACGCTGGAGGACGCGTCTGACGAGTCACCCACCGTCCGGGCCGTCTCGGCAGACTCTCCCTCTGCAGCGTGGCCTGCAGCCGCGAGGCGTTCGCGCTCGGCCGCGCGGCGGGCGAGTTCGGCGGCGACGGGCGCCGGGGCGCCCATCGCGTCGCGATCGTCGTGGGGCTCACGCACGCGAGCGACCTCCTCCTTGGCGGGTGCGACTCTGCGAAGCGCCGCAAATGCTGGCGCGGGCGCCTCGTCGTCTCCCCCGGCGGCTGCGTTACCTGTTACTGACGACTCGTCATCGGGCGCAGCAGTGTGGGCGTCGGACGCGGAGGTCTCGTCACGCGACTCGAACGCCTCACCCACGTGCGCCGACGCTTCGCGACGCGAGCCGGGCACCGCATCATGCGACGTGGGGGTCTCGTCGTGGCGTGCGCCGGCGTCGTCCACCTGAGCACGCGACGTGCCATCCGCCTCGGGCGACGGCAGGCGCGGCGTCATCGCGGTCGGACCGCTCGGCTGGGCGAAGGGATCGAAATCGTTTCCAGCGTGCGGGTCGAACGCGGCGACCGGCGCCTCGTCGGCAAACGGGTCGTCCGCGGCTACGTCGGAGGGATGAGACGCGACGGCCGGGTCACGCGACACGATCGGCTCGTCCCACGGCGACGACTCGGTCGTGGCACCGGTCTGCGTCGAAGCGGGAGTAGCGTCGGACGGCGTGCGGTCGAACGCACCCCCGTCCATGCCAGCGTGATCGAGGACGGAATCCGCGGCTGCGGGGTCGGCGGCCGAGCCGACGCGGGTCTCATCGAGGTGACGCGGTTCGCTCTGGTGCTCGGCAACCACGTCGCTGCGGGGCGCCGCCGGCTCGACCGGCGGGATCTCGGAGCCGGCGGGCTCGGCGAAGACCTCGGGCGTGGCGTAGGCGCTGAACTCGGGGTGGTAGTGCCCCTCCGCCTGGCGGTCAGCGTCGGACATCGCACGGCGAACATCGCCGCGAGGCAACGGAACCCGATGATCCGTCGCAGGGTAGGAGATGATCGATTCTTCGCTGACAGGCTCGTGTACGACGGGCACCTCACCTGCGCTCTGGGCCTCTGCGCCCTGCTCATCGACGTCGTTCGCGTCCGCGGCCGACTCGGTGGACGCGTCGCCGGCAGCGCCGCCCGTCCACGACTGGCCCATCGAAGGACGGATGGTCGCCGCGCGCTGATCGCCCGACTCGGCCGATCGCTCGATGTGTTCGATCGTCACGCCTCGCGACGCCTCGTCGCTCCTGTCGTCGCCCTCGTCGGCCGACGCGACCGCGTCGCGGCCAGAATCGTCGTCAGCGCCCTCGTCGTCGATCAGCTCGTCGCCGGTAGCGGCGAGTCCGCCACCAACAGGGTGCACCTGCGCCGACGCCTGCGACGCCTCGCGTCGGGCCTCGTCGCGCGCGTCGCCAGCTTCGTCGAGCGGCTCCCCACCGACGGGGTTGATGCCCTGCTGGACGGTCCTTTCGTCATCGACGGCGTGCCCGTCACCCTCGACGGCGTCATCGACGACGCGGCCGCCCGCACCTGCCTCGACGACGTGCTCGCCACTGGGGCCGCGCCGCTCTGAGTCGCCCGCGACATCTTCTGCATCGACCACACGCTGGGTGCGGTGATCGTCCTGAGCGCCCGCGTCATCATGCGCACCGAGGAATCCCCTCGCCGGGTCGCCCTCAGACTTGGCGTCGCCAGTCGCGAGCGCAGGCGCCTCGTGGTCAGCGTGCTCGTCGGCGTCATCCCACGATCCATCGGGACGCACCCGCGGCACGCGCACCCCGGGCTCGCCGAGCCTCTCGTGACGGGTCTCGTCGGTCGGCTCCTCGTCCCACGTGCCGTCGGGGCGAACCTGCGGCACGCGCACCCCGGGCTCGCCGAACGAGCCCCCAAGCGAGTCGTCGACCTGGTCGTAGCCACGCTCGGGGGTGGGCTCCGCGCCACCACGCTGATTGTCGGCGCCAGAACGAACGCCGTCGGTCACCGCGGCGCTCTGCCACTCGTCGTCGGCCCTGGTGTCACTCTGAACCGCGCCGCGCGGCGCGCCTGACGCGACGGCGAGCGCCGCGGCGTCACGGACACCACCGTCGTCGCGCCGGGGGTCGACGAGATCGTCGTCGCTCAACCCACTCGCGGGCTCCCACTCATCGTCGGCGTGGAGCGTCTCGCCGCCGTTCGAACCGGAGGTCTCGGCGGCGAACAGGCGCTGAGCGACGCGGTCGAGCAGGTCGTCGACGTCGTCCATGTCGTAGCCGCCGTTGACGTCGGCGGCTCGCTCGGGAAACTCCGCCTCCACGACCTCGTGGGACGTCACGGCGTCGGTGACGCTGCCGTGGCCCTGCTCGAGCGCCGTCAGCGTCGCGATGACACGGTCGAGGAAGTCGTCCACAGCCACCTCGTCGTATCCCGGCGTGCCGGCCGCGGCGCGGCGAAACTCGGCGTCGTGCACCTCGCGAGCGGTGATCATGGCCAATCCCCTTCGTCGTGACGTGCGCCGTCGAACGGCGCTGTTCTCGACCGAGCCTAGCCACCGGCGGCGCGTTCGCCCATGCACCGCGCCGAGTCGTTCGATGACGCCGGACGCGGCCGCCGCTGCAGCCCCTTCACCGTGACGACCGATGTCCGCCCCAGGCTCCCTGCCCTGACGTCCGCTGCCACGCCCCGTCGCGCCATCGCAGCGAGCAGCACCCGCCGTGAGGCAGGTCACCCCCGCCGTAGTTGCACCTAGCGCGACGAAAGTGCAACATTGCACTGCTGAAGATTTCAGTCCAACAGTCGAAGGGGGCCCGTGCACATCACAGCCTGCACCCAGCCCGCGTCTCGCACGGCGCGCGCGATGCGGCGTCTCGTCGAGATCCAGGAGGCTGCCGCGACCCTCGTCATCGAACGGGGTTATGACGGTTTCACGATGGACGAATTGGCCGAACGCGTCGGCGTCAGCCGCCGCACCCTGTTCAATCACGTCCCGGACAAGGCCTCGGCCGTTCTCGGCCCGTTCGACGAGAACAACCCGCGCCCCGGGGCGCTCGAACTGTTCCTCGAGAAGCAGCCCCACGGCCGACTCGTCGACGATCTCGTCCACGCCATCGACACCGTCATCGCCTCCGCCGACGACCTGGACGCCACGAGCCCCGGACACCGCGCCCTCGTCAATCGGGCGATCATGTCCGACGCGAAGGTGATGCAACTCGTCGCCCACCGCTTCGAGGTCGTCGCCGCCATGCTGCGTGACGCCATCGCCCAGCGGGAGGGGTGGGAGCCGTCAGATCTGCGGGCCCGCGTCCTCGCCACGACGATGCTGAGCATGCTCAAGCTGACGCTGGAGGATTTCGCGGGCGGCCAGGATGCTCCGCCGATCGACTTCACGACCCGATTCCACGAGGTGCTCGCAGCCGCCGTCGAGGTGCACGAAGAGCACTGAGGCAGCGACGCCCGCCCTCTCAGACCCCCATCAGCCCTTGTCCGCGAGCCCGCCCGATCGGCCCACGTTCACCACCCGTCTCGCACCACCGTCTCATCACCACCGTCTCGACGCACTGCGTCGCGCATCCTTCGTCCACCCGCCACTCGCAAGGAGATCTTCGTGGCAAACATCCTCTACCGCCTCGGGCGGACGGCTTACAAGAAGTGGCCGTTCTTCCTCGTCGGCTGGCTCATCGCGATCCTCGCGGTCGGTGGTTTCGCCGCCGCCAAGAGCAAGCCGATGTCCAGCGAGTTCACCATCCCCGGCATCCCGTCGCTCAAGGCGGCCGAGATGCAGAAGGAGCTCTTCCCCGACGCCAAGGCTGCCGACAAGCAGGTCAACGGCCAGATCGTCCTGAAGGCGCCGGCGGGTCACACGCTCTCCGAGCAGCCGTACAAGGGCCAGATCGACGCGCTCGTCAAGAAGCTGCAGAGCGCACCGCAGATGCCGAAGGGCGCTGAGGCGCAGACCATCGCGAACCCCGTCGTCGCCGCGCAGATGCAGAGCAAGCAGCTCGTCGCGCAGTCGATGAAGCAGGGCATGACGAAGGAGCAGGCCGAGGCGAACGCCCAGGCCCTGTCGCCGCTGTCGAAGGACGGGCGCATCGGCACGATCTCGTGGAACTTCGATGTCGAGAACGTCATGGACATCAAGCAGGACACGCAGAAGCAGATCCGTTCGGACGCCGCGGCCGAGGCGAAGAACGGTCTGACGATCGTCGCCGGCGGTCAGGGCATGCAGGAGATGATGCAGCCCGGCGGCACCTCGGAGCTCATCGGCATCGCCGTTGCGCTCGTCGTCCTCGTCATCACGTTCGGTTCGTTCGTCGCGGCGGGCATGCCGATCCTCAACGCCGTCATCGGGCTGCTGCTGGGCACGCTCGGCATCACGGGTGCGACGTACTTCTTCGACCTGCCGGAGACGACGACGGCGCTCGCGTCGATGATCGGTCTCGCCGTCGGCATCGACTACGCGCTGTTCATCCTGTCGCGTTACCGCAGCGAGCTGCGGCACGTCGACCGGACGAAGAACGACGAGCGTGCCCACGCGATGGGTCGTGCCCTCGGGACGGCCGGCTCGGCCGTCGTGTTCGCCGGTCTCACCGTCCTCATCGCGCTGTCCGCATTCTCGGTGCTCGGCATCGGCATGCTGACGGCGATGGGTCTCGGCGCCGCGGGCACCGTCTTCGTCGCCGTCATGGTCAGCCTGACGCTGCTGCCCGCTCTCATGGGCATGCTCAAGGGCAAGGCGTTCGGTGGGCGGGTGCGCAAGGACACGACCGCCGACGACTCCGACCACGACTTCGTCAACGGTTCGGTCCGACTCGGTCGCGGCATCCGCAAGGCTCCGTGGGCCGTCGCGCTCGGCGTCGTCGCCCTTCTGGGCGTGCTCGCGGCACCCGTGAGCAACCTGCACCTCGGCCTGCCCTCCGACGCCACGGCGGAGAAGAACACCGAGGCGCGTCAGAGCGCCGACCTGCTCGCCGAGGGCTTCGGCCCGGGCAAGAACGCCCCGATGATCGCCGTACTCGACGGACGTGACATCAAGGTCTCCGGCACGGACGCCGCGGCGCAGAAGGAACTCGCCGGCAAGCAGATGCAGGCGTACGGCAAGGTCGTGCAGTGGGCGTCGAAGGAGGACGACGTCGCCAACGCGCAGATCGTCCAGATGGCGAAGAAGGGTGACGGCGCCGTCGTCATGATCACGCCGAAGACGGGCCCCGCCGACAAGAAGACCGACGACCTGCTGACGCGCCTGCGCGACGGTCAGGCCGACATCGAGAAGTCGAGCAACGTCAAGGTCGGCATCACCGGCCAGACGGCGATCGCCGCAGACGTGTCGGAGAAGCTCAACGACGCGCTCGCGCCGTACCTCGCCATCGTCGTCGGGCTCGCGTTCGTCCTGCTCGTGCTCGTGTTCCGTTCGATCGTCGTGCCGCTCCTCGCGACGCTGGGCTTCCTCGCCTCGATCCTCGCGACGCTCGGCGTGACGGTGAAGCTCGTCCAGGACGGCACGTTCGGCTGGTTCGACCCGCAGCCCATCATGAGCTTCATGCCGACGCTGCTCATCGGCATCGTGTTCGGCCTCGCGATGGACTACCAGGTCTTCCTCACCACGCGCATGCGTGAGGCGTACGCCCACGGCATGGACGCACGCGACGCCGTCATCGACGGTTTCCGCCACTCGGGCCGCGTCGTCGTCGCCGCCGCGCTCATCATGATCTCGGTGTTCGCCGCGTTCGCCTCGCAGGACAACGCGCTCATCAAGACGATCGGTGTGTCGCTCGCGACGGCCGTCTTCCTCGACGCGTTCCTCGTGCGCATGATCCTCATCCCGGCCGTCATGCTCATGCTGGGCAAGCACGCCTGGTGGATCCCGAAGTGGCTCGACAAGATCATGCCCAACGTCGACGTCGAAGGTGAGAGCCTCAACCAGCACGGTGCGCGCCCCGGCTCGCCCGAGCACGCTGCGGAGCGCGCAGCCGCCGGCACGACCGATGGGGTCGCCGGTGCGGCTGCCGGCTCGGCCGCCTTGTCCGACGCTGCGGGGACGGAGACGGCGGGCACGGCGACGGACGCGGACGCCTCGGAGCACGCGGCCACGACGCCCGGTCTGCACGGCGCAACGCCTGCGAGCATCGTCGAGGAACTTTTCGCCGGTGAGAGCCACTCGACGCCGAAGCACCTCGCCCGCGACGACGAGGACCGCCCGCGTACGAGCTGAGCGTCAGACACCCGGCCGGCTGAGCGCTGACCGACGAAGCGGGCTCCGCGACCATCTGGTCTCAAAGCCCGCTTCGTCGTGTCAGGAGCTTTCGTCCGTGAGGTGCCTGGTCCGTTGGGCGCTGCGTCCGTCAGGGGTTTCGCCCGCCAGCGGTTCAGGCGCGCGGCAGGTCGACGCCCGTCGTCGCAGCCGCGAGCGCCCACACGGATGCGGCGAGGGTCGGGCCCTTGGCGCTGCGGTACACCGGCACCTCGGCGGCCTCTCCGGTCATGCCGGTGCGGCGCTTCGGGCCGTAGAACGCGCCGTTCCGGGCCGCCGGGTCGGTGGTGGCCATGAGTTCGGGGCCGGCGCCCTGGACGGCGTCCATGCTCGGCAGCACGTCGAGGTCCATGATGCGCATCATCATCGTCGTGCGTCCGGAACCGAGCGCGGCGGCGCCGGCGCTCTGCAGGTTGGTCTTCGTGTAGCCGGGGTGCGCGATGGTGGAAAGGAGCCTCCAGCCGCGCTCCTGCGACACGCGGGCGAGATGCAGGCCCATGAGCAGGTCGGCGAGCTTCGACTGGCCGTACGCGCGCCACGAGGAGTACTTCTTCTCCCACTCGACGTCGGCGAAGTTGATCGACGCCGCCTGCGCGGCGATGCTCGACATCGTCGTGACACGCGGCGCGCCCCTCCAGCAGCGTCGGCAGGAGCAGGGTCGTCAGGACGAACGGGCCGAGGAAGTTGCTGCCCCACTGCAGTTCGTGGCCGTCCTTCGTCAGCATGCGCTCCGGGGGCGTCATGACGCCGGCGTTGTTGACGAGGACGTCGAGCCCCTTGCCGTCGCTGCGGATCTCGTCGGCGAGGGCGTGGGCCGAAACGTCGAGGCGGCGCTTCGTCGCGTGGTGAAACCCCACCCGCTCGGGTGGGTATGCCCACGGCCGCCCGGGATGCGGGAGGCGCGGCGGGCCCGCGCGCCCTGCTCCTGACGGGGCAAGGCATTCAACACCTACTCGCCGGTTCGGGACCGGCCCCCAATTCTCGGTTAATGGTCGTTAACCTAGGCCGCATGACTATCACCGACGCACCGCTCACGCAGGCTCCCACGTCCGACGAGGACGTACTGGCGCGCGCTCGCCGCATCGTGCTCGAGGAGGGCAAGCCGCTCGGCTACGACGACCTCGTCGAGGTGCTGCGCACAGGTGACGATCGCCTCGAGGAGCTGCTGCAGCTCGCCCATGAGGTGCGCCTGAAGTACAACGGTGACGAGGTCGAGGTCGAGGGCATCGTCTCCCTCAAGACGGGCGGCTGCCCCGAGGACTGCCACTTCTGCTCGCAGTCGGGGCAGTTCACGTCGCCGGTGCGTTCGGTGTGGCTCAACATTCCGCAGCTCGTGCGCGCCGCGAAGCAGACGCGCGAGACGGGCGCGTCGGAGTTCTGCATCGTCGCCGCCGTGCGCGGGCCGGACGCGAAGCTCATGGAGCAGATGCGCGAGGGCGTCAAGGCGATCCACGACGAGGTCGACATCCAGGTCGCCGCGTCTCTCGGCATGTTGACGCAGGAGCAGGTCGACGACCTGCGCGACATGGGTGTGCACCGCTACAACCACAACCTCGAGGCCGCGAAGTCGTACTTCCCCGACGTCGTCACGACGCACACGTACGAGGAGCGCTGGGAGACGTGCACGATGGTCAAGGCCAGCGGCATGGAACTGTGCTGCGGTGGTCTCGTCGGCATGGGTGAGACGCTCGAGCAGCGCGCAGAACTCGCGTCGCAGCTCGCCGAGCTCGAGCCGCACGAGGTGCCGCTCAACTTCCTCAACCCGCGCCCCGGCACGCCGTTCGGCGACATCGAGCCGATGGAGTCGAACGACGCGCTGCGCACGATCGCCGCGTTCCGTCTCGCACTGCCGCGCACGATCCTGCGCTACGCGGGCGGCCGCGAGCTGACGCTCGGTGACCTCGGCACGCGTGACGGGCTCATGGGCGGCATCAACGCCGTCATCGTCGGCAACTACCTGACGACGCTCGGGCGCGACCCGGAGGAAGACCTGTCGTTGCTCGGCGAGCTCAACATGCCGATCAAGGCCCTCAACGCGACACTCTGACGCGCCCTGCACGAGAGATGACGACGATGAGTGACGCGACGCTGCCGGGCCGCGACCAGGGTGCGGTCGTGGGGGGCCCGGCTGTGCGTGGGCGGGGTTCGCAGGTCGCGGCGGCGGGCAACTCGGGTGATGAGCCCGCGTTCTGCACGCGGTGCGGGTTGGCGCCCGAGGCGGCCGACCACGCGACGTGCGCTCGGTGGCTCGCCTCGGAAGAGCCGCCGCGCTTCTGCGCGCAGTGCGCGCGGCGCATGAAGGTGCAGATCTTCCCGACTGGATGGTCGGCCGAGTGCTCCCGTCACGGCGCGATCAGTGGCGGCGCCGGCGTCTGACCGCGCGCGGCCGGCAGACGCTACGTCGTGAGCGACGCCGGGGGTGACCCGAGTCACATCTGAACGTATCCTGAGGGTTCAGGCACCGACAGGGGTCGAGGCCGATGTCGCGAGGGGGAACGATGCCCGAATTCACCTGTTCACACGTCAGCCGCCGGAATGCCCTCCTGGGCGGTGCGGGCGCCGCGGCCCTGGGCTGTGTCGCCACTTCGACGACGTCAGCACTGGCCGACACCACAGACCCCTCGTACCCGCGCTTCGGCGACAGCCGCTACCGCGTGCTGCACTACCAGATCGGTGACACGATCCTCACCGGCAGCTCGCCGCGGCTCTTCGGTTCGACGACGATGACGTGCGTCGCTGCGCGATCTATGACGAACCTCTTCGTCGACTTCCAGCACACACCGAACGTCGTGTCGATCAACGGCAAGGCCGTGCGATTCTCCAGGACGTCCAGCGTCGCCACGACGTACGGCGACCAGGGCGGGCATCGCCGATTCACCGTCAGCGGCTTCTCGCTGCCGGCGGGAGCGCGATTCACGCTCAAGGTCGGCTACAACGTCTCCGCCGACGCGAACCGCACCGCCTCGCTGTTGAGCGCCGGGGCGTACTTCGTCGTCGCCGGCGAGCCGATCGCCGCCACGCACTGGTTCCCGTGCAACGACCGGCTCGACGTGAAATCGACCTACGGCGTCAGCATCTCGACCCAGCGGGCCAACCGGGTCATGCTGGCGAGGCCGACCTCACAGACGTTCTACACCTCGGGCCGCACCGCGATGACGAACATTCGCTTCGCTGTCGCCGAACCCAGCGCCACCTACCAACTCGGCCTCGCCGTCGGGCCGTTCAGCGTCACCTCGGGTACGTGGTCGATCGGCGGGCGTGACGTTCCCTACGGCGTGGCGGCACAGCCGGGGCTCACGAAGTCGACCCTGCTCGATCACACCCCGCGGGCCTTGTCGTACTTCGCGGCGCGCTACGGCAGCTTCCCCTTCTCGCACGCGGGCGGGGTCTTGGTCAAAGACATTGGTGTGGGCGCTCAGGAGACCGTCGGCGGGCCGACCTACGACGCGTCCTGCAACACAGCCGCGTTCGTCGCCCACGAGAATGCGCACATGTGGTTCGGCAACAGCGTGACCGCGGCGAGTTGGGCGGACGTCGTGTTGATCCAGGAGGGCCTGGCGCAGCTCCTGGAATGGGACTATGTGCAGATGTTGCGTGCCACGTCAGGCACCTCCGCCGCGATGTGGGCTCCCCTGCTGACGCCGCCCACGACCTGGCGCGTGCCGACCCACATGAAGGTGGAGAAGCTGACGTATCAGTACGCGGGTGGCCTCATGCGGGAGCTGCGCCGTGAGATGGACGGCTCGATCGAGCAGGCGCGCGCACCGCGCTTCACGGCATTCCTGCGCACGTTGGCCACGGGCCACGCCCACTCGAGCATCACCCGCACCCAGTTCAAGGCCGAGGCGCAGAAGGCCGCGGGCAAGGATCTCAGCAGTTTCCTTCTTCGCTACGGCATCTGATCTGCGCTACTCGGGCCGCGCGGCATCCTTCGTCCCGACGGTGGGATCCACGACGGACGAAGACGCGGCGGCTCGTCGCGCCTTCGCCCAGCACACCCATGCGCCGAGGCACACCATGACGATGGCGACGAGGTGCACGATCACGGCGGCGATGTCGCTGAACGGCGCGACCAGGATGACGAGAACGGCGAGCACCCCCACGATGAGCGCGTAACGCATCATGAAGGGCGCGGCGGCGCGGTTGGCGTCGAGCAACGCCTCAGGGGTGCGTGCAACGCCGCGCGGGCGCAGCGCGAGCCTACCGCCGAAGGGCAGCGTGCCCGACGTGATCGAGCGTGCGAGCCACGCCGTCATTGCTGCGATGGCGGCGAGGACGCAGGCGCCGATCATGGCGGTCACCGCGAGATCCGTGATCATGGCCTCACAGTAGCGAGAACGGCCGACAACCGCGGAAGGACGCGGTTGTCGGCGCTCGATCCTAGGGTGAGACGCATCACGCCGCCCGTGCTCGAGGCCGCCTTCCGGACTCGCGGGTAACCGGGCGTGGGATGAGAGGATGCGGCCATGACCACGGACGTCGACGCGCTGCTCACCCTCGACGCCGCCCACGTGTGGCACCCCTACGCGAGTGCCACGGCAGGAGTACCGCCCCACGTCGTCGAGTCCGCCTCCGGCGTGCGGCTGCGTCTCGTCGAGGCCGACGGAACGCGCCGCGACGTCATCGACGCGATGAGCTCGTGGTGGTGCGCCGTGCACGGCTACGGCGTGCCGGAGCTCGATGCGGCTGCCACGGGGCAGCTACAGCGCATGTCGCACGTCATGTTCGGCGGTTTGACGCACGAACCCGCGATCCGACTCGCCGAGCGCCTCGTCGCGATGGCGCCGCACCCACAGCCGGAACGTGCGGCGTTGAACCGAGTGTTCCTCGCCGATTCGGGCTCCGTCAGCGTCGAGGTGGCAATGAAGATGGCGCTGCAGTGCTTCGCCGCCGACGACCGGCCACGGCGTCGCATCCTCACCGTCCGCGGCGGCTACCACGGCGACACGTTGCACCCGATGAGCGTCTGCGACCCCGACGGCGGTATGCACACGCTCTGGCGCGGCACACTGCCCGAGCAGATCTTCGCTCCGCTGCCGCCCGCGCCCGCGGACCCGTCGTCCGGTCTCGACGCTGACGCGGGCGAGATGGCCGCGTGGAAGGACGAGACCGCGCGCTTGTTCGCCGAGCACGCCGACGACATCGCCGCCGTCATCCTCGAACCCCTGCTGCAGGGCGCCGGCGGCATGCGGATCCACGACCCGGAGTGCGTGCGATTCCTCGCCGAACTCGCCCGTGAGCACGGGGCGCTCGTCATCTTCGACGAGATCGCCACCGGTTTCGGACGCACCGGCACCCTCTGGGCGGCCGAACGCGTCGGCGTCACACCCGACATCATGTGCGTCGGCAAGGCGTTGACCGGTGGGTACCTGACCCTCGCCGCAACACTGTGCAGCGACGAGGTGGCCCAGCGCATCAGCGATCGCACGGGCGCTGTCATGCACGGCCCGACATTCATGGGTAACCCCCTCGCGTGCGCCGTCGCACTTGCGAGCCTCGACCTGCTCGACGCCGAACGCCTCACGCGCGCAGCACAGTTCGAGGGCGCCCTCGAGGCCGGGCTCGGCCCGCTGCGCAGCATCGCGGGTGTGAAGGACGTCCGCGTCATCGGTGCGGTCGGCGTCGTCGAGTTGGAGGGCGACGTCGACATGACGCGCGCTACTGAGGCGGCACTGGCCGAAGGCGTCTGGATCCGCCCGTTCCGTGGGCTCATCTACACGATGCCGCCGTACGTGTGCACCGACGATGATCTCGCGACGATCATGCGCGGCGTCACGGCCGCAGTGCGGGCGAGCGTCGACGCCGGCTGCCGAGCTAGCGAGGAGTCGCGATGAGCAGGCCTGACGGAATGGAGCCCGAAGCCTCGACGGACGGCGCAGCCGTGCCACGCGGGGGCCTTGACGCGGGCGCCTCAGCCCCAGCGGATGCGACCGTCCGCGGCGGTCAGGTCGATCAATACGCCGTCTTCCTGCGCGACGCCGCACAGCGCCGCGAAGAGCTGGGCCTCACCCGCACGGCCGTCGACGACCAGCTCGACGGCGTCCGCATCGACCTCGCCGGCAACGACTACCTCGCGCTGCGGCGACACCCTGACGTCATCGCCGCAGCCGTCGCCGCGCTCCAGGACGACGGTGCGGGCGCCGGTGCGAGCCGCCTCGTGACGGGCACGCATGCCTCGCACGTCACACTCGAACGCGAACTCGCCGCGCACCTGGGGCATGAGGCCGCACTCGTGTTCTCCACGGGCTACCACGCCAATCTCTCCCTCATGACGGCCCTCGGCACGGCTGACACGGTCATCATCAGCGACGCGCACAACCACGCGAGCCTCATCGACGGGATGAGGCTCGCGAAGGCGCGCGTCGCCGTCACTCCGCACCTCGACGTGGCCGCGGTCCGCGACGAGCTCGTCGAACGCACCGAGCCGCGCGCCGTCATCGTCGTCGAGTCGATCTTCTCGGTGCTCGGGGATGCTGCCCCGCTGCGCGAACTGCTCGACCTCGCGATCGAGCACGATGCGCTCCTGGTCGTCGACGAGGCACACGGCCTCGGAGTCATCGGCGAGCGGGGCGAAGGCCTTGTGCGGGCGCTCGGTCTGCTCGATCGCCCGGGCCGCGAGCGCATCATCACGACTGTGACGTTGTCGAAATCCCTCGCCGCCCAGGGCGGCGCGGTCCTCGGCTCGGCCGCGCTGCGCGAGCATCTCGTCAACACGGCACGCCCGTTCATCTTCGACACCGGCCTGGCTCCCGCGTCAGCCGGAGCCGCGCTGGGTGCTCTGCGCCAGCTCGTCGCGCGACCCGAACTCGCCGCACGCACCCGAGAGGTCGCAGCACGACTGGCCGACATCGTCGGCGTCGAGGCGCCTGCGGGCGCCGTCCTCAGCGTTCCCATGCCGTCACCGCGCAGTGCCGTGTCCGCCGTCGACGCTGCCCGACGAGAGGGCCTGCGCATCGGCTGCTTCCGCCCACCGAGCACACCCGACGGCATCTCGCGCCTACGCCTGACGGCCAACGCCGGTATCACTGACGACGACCTCGCAGACGTCGAACGCATCATGCACGGCGTGCTTCGCGAGACGTCGCACGAACGAGCCGGCAGCTCGGAGTCGCCGCGACCTGCTGCCGGCCCGCCCGCTTCCCCACCTCTCGAGGAGATCGCATGACCGCGCCCATCCTGCTCGTCACCGGCACCGACACCGAGGTCGGCAAGACGGTGACGACGGCCGCCATCGCCGCGGCTCTCATCGCTCAGGGCATGCACGTGGCCGTCGTCAAACCCACGCAGACGGGTCTCGCGCCGGGCGAGGCCGGCGACGTCGACGAGGTGGCGCGTCTTGTCGGTGATCTGGGTGGCGACGACGCGGCCACGGGCTCGCTCACGACGCACGAGTTCGTCCGGCTGCCCGACCCGCTCGCCCCCGATTCCGCAGCTCGGCTGGCCCAGGTGACGCTGCCGACGGTCGCCGAGCACGCTCGTCGCGTCCTCGAGATCGCCGAGAGGGACGACGTCGACACCGTCATCGTCGAAGGTGCCGGGGGGCTGCTCGTGCACCTCGACGGCGAGGGCAACACCCTGGCCGACCTTGGAATCGCGTTGCGCGACGCCGGCGCTCGCGCCGGTTTCGTCCTCGTCGTCGCCTCGCGCCTGGGCACCCTCAACGTCACGGCGCTGACCGCCGAGGCCCTCGCTCGCCGCGAGCTCGACCTCATCGGGTACGTCGTCGGCAGCTACCCGAGCGAGCCCGATCTCGCCGAGCGCACCAACATCGACGACCTGCCCACCGCGGCCGGCGCCCAGCCCCTCGGCCGCATCCCGACCGGCGCGGCTAGCCTGGAGCCTGCCGAATTCCGCACGCACGCAACAGAATGGGTGCATCTGTGATGTTCCGAACCGACGGCCGTCTCGCTGACGGCCGCACGATCCGCTGGTACGACCGCACCGCGGGCCGTGAGCCGAGCCCCGACACCCGCGACCTGCCGACGACGACCCCGATGTCGCAGATCCGTCGCGATCCCCTGACCGGCGAACGGATCGTGCTCGCCGCGCACCGGCAGAACCGCACGTTCATGCCGCCCGCCGACGAGTGCCCCCTGTGCCCCAGTCGCGACGGATACGCGAGCGAGGTGCCGTCCGACTCGTACGAGGTCGTCGTGTTCGACAACCGCTTCCCGGCACTGTCGGACGCGGTCGTCGACGTCCCGACCGAGGACGACCCGCTGTTCGCCTCGGCTCCCGCGCACGGCGCGTGCGAGGTGGTGTGCTTCAGCGAACGACACGACGCGTCGTTCAAGGATCTCGGCCTCGAGCAGGCGCGCCTCGTCGTCGACGCGTGGGCCGACCGCACGCGCGAACTGTCCGCGCGCGACAGCGTCGAGTACGTCTATCCGTTCGAGAACCGCGGCGTCGAGATCGGGGTGACGCTGCCACACCCGCACGGGCAGATCTACGCGTTCGGGTTCGTGCCGCCACGCGCGGCGACGGAGTTGGCGCGCGCCCGCGCCCACCATGACGCGACGGGGCGCAACCTGTTCGGCGACGTCATCGCCCGCGAACTCGCCGACGGCGCCCGCATCGTCGCCGAGAACGACACCTGGGTGGCGTTCGTGCCGTTCGCGGCGCGCTGGCCCGTCGAGGTGCACCTGTATCCGCGGACGCAGGTGGCCGACCTTGCGGCCCTCGACGACGCCCAGCGCGACGGGCTCGCGGCGCTGTACCGCGACGTCCTCACCCGCTTCGATGCCCTCTACGACGCGCCGCTGCCGTACATCTCGGCGTGGCAGCAGGCGCCGGCCAAGGCCGATCACCCGGACCGCGAGCTCGCGTGGCTGCACGTCGAGCTGTTCTCTATTCGTCGCAGCGCCGACAAGCTGAAGTACCTCGCCGGCACCGAGTCGGGGCAGGGTACGTTTAGCAACGACGTCTCCCCCGAAGCTGTCGCACAGCGCCTGCGTGAGGTGGCAGACGCGTTCGACGGCGGCTCAGGCCGCGAAGTGGGTGAGTCGTCATGACGACGCCGACCTCGACGCAGCGTCGCCTGCTCGACGACGCGAGCTCCCTGTTCGATCGCGAGTTCGGCTCGGACGCAGGCGAACCCGACGGTGCGTGGTGGGCGCCGGGCCGCGTCAACATCATCGGTGAGCACACCGATTACAACGGTGGTTACGTCCTACCCATCGCCCTGCCGACGGGTACGGTTGCCGTCGCACGTCGGCGCGACGACGATCTCGTGCGCCTCGCCTCTGAAGGCAAGCGTGTCGAGGTGCGTCTCGGCGAGGTGTCGCGGGAGGCGGGCCTCGGATGGGCGTCCTACGCCGCCGGCGTGGGATGGGCCGCCCGTCGCGACGGCCTCGACGTGCCGGGGCTCGACATCGCGTTCGCGGCCGACGTACCGCGCGGCGCCGGGTTGTCGTCGTCGGCGTCCTTGAGTTGTGCGACGGCGTCGGCGTGGAACGACCTCGCCGGCTGGGGGCTCGACGGGTCGGGCATCGCCAGGCTCGGGCGCCTCGCCGAGAACGAGATCGCGGGAGCACCGACCGGAACGATGGATCAGCTCGCGTCCGTGCTCTGCGAACCGGGGAACGCGCTGCGACTCGACACGCTGACGAACGAGACGATGCAGGTGCCGTTCGACCTCGCCGACGCGGGCCTCGCGCTGCTCGTCGTCAACTCGCACGCGCCGCACGAGCTCGTCGACGGTGCGTACGGCGAGCGCCGCCGCGCGTGTGAGGAGGCCGCCGACGCCCTGGGCATCGCCCGCGGGCGACTGTGCGCCGAGATCGACGGACGCGACGTCGACGCCGTCGATGCGCGTCTCGCCGGGCTGCCCGACGTGCCGCGCCGCCGCGCGCGCCACGTCATCACCGACTCCGCGCGGGTCCTCGCCGTCGACGCTCTCCTGACCGGTGGCGTGACGCGGGACAAAGCGCCTGACGTCGGGGCGCTGCTCACGGCGTCACACGTCAGCATGCGCGACGATTTCGAGATCACCGTCCCGGCCGTCGACACGCTCGCCGCCGCACTCGTCGCCGGTGGCGCGTACGGCGCACGCATGACGGGCGGGGGTTTCGGCGGGTGCGTCATCGCGCTCGTCGACGTCGAAGGCGTCGATGATGCCGTCGCGGCCGCTCGACGCGCGGCGCACGACGGCGGCTTCCCCGAGCCGGAGCCCTTCGTCGCGCTTGCGAGCGCGGGGGCGCATCGGCTCGTCTGAGCGACCTGGTCGCAGTGACTCGACGATCGGCGGTCCGGGCTGATCGACGGGTGTCACAGGTGCTACCGGTCGCGCCCGTCTCGAACGCAGTTCTCCAGGCTCGGCGCACACCGAACGGTGGGTGCCAGCCTCGCGGCGTCAACCGGCGGTGTGCTGAGCGATGGTGTCGAGCCCGTCCACCGAATCCTGAGGCATCTCGGGGCCGGCGTAGGCGAGGCCTGTCGGCGCCTCATGCGCGAGGCGCCGAAGCACCGCGGACAAGATGCGATTCCCGGCCGGCCCGGAACCGCGCGGTGGTCAGCGTCACGTGATTGGCTGGGAACGTCACCGAGCGAGGCCGGACGGCCTCACCGCGACCGAAGGAGTCGTCATGCCAACCCGCACCACGAACTGGCCCGCCGGCACGCCCAACTGGGTCGACTGCAGCTTCGACCACATGCACCGAGCGAAGGATTTCTACGCCAAGCTGTTCGGCTGGGAGATCCGCGAGGGCGGTGACGACATGGGCGGCTATGCCGTCGCGCTCAAGCATCACCACGCTGCTGCCGGGCTGGCGCCGCGCATGCAGCCCGACGTTCCGAGCGTGTGGTCCACGTTCTTCGCGAGCGACGACGTCGACGCGACCGCTGGCGCCATCCGCGACGCCGGCGGCCGCACGCTCGTCGAGCCGATGGACGTGCCGAACACGGGACGTATGGCGTTCTTCCTGGATCCCGAGGGGGCCGCGTTCGGTGTCTGGCAGGGCGGCGAGCACCCCGGGTTCGGCATCTTCAACGAGCCTGGTTCCGTGGGCTGGAACGACCTCATGACGCGCGACCTCGAGGGCGCGAAGTCGTTCTACGGCAAGGTTTTCGGCTTCTCCTACGAGGAGATGGGCACCGACTACGTCACGATCAAGCGCGCGAGCGACGGCGAGGTCGTCGCGGGCATGCACCTCGCGACGCAGCTGCCCGACGACGTGCCCGCGAACTGGTTGACGCACTTCGTCGTCGCCGACCGCGACTCCACCGTCGCCATCGTCGAAGAGCTCGACGGCGAGGTGCTCATGAGCTTCGACACCCCGTTCGGGCCGGAGGCGACGATTCGCGGGCCCGAGGGTGAGACGTTCAACGTCATCGCCTTCGACACCGAGGCGGAGAACGAAGCCGAGAACGATCGAGACGCCGAGTGACGAGCAGGTGAGGTGAGCCGGTCCTGACCCAGGAAAATCCCGGGTACTTGTCAGGTCTGCCGGTTCCGGACGAGAGCCTTCTCCTAAGTGGAAGCGGTTAGCTGTGGGGACACTGCTTCATTCCACGCGAAGGACCATCATGACGAGCTCCACGCCCGCGAATTCCTCAGCCGCGACGGCACCCACTCGTACGTTCGCAGCACTCGTCGGCGTCGCGTCGCTCGCCGTGCTGCTGCAGGGCCTGTGGGCCGGATTGTTCATGTCGACGCCCGACACCGACCCTGAGAAGACGCCCTGGCTCGAGGTCCATTCGTGGTGCGGGAAGGCCGCCATCGGGTTCGCGCTCCTCGCCACGGTGTGGGCCTTCCTGAAGCTGCGTGAACGCACCGACCTGACCTTCGGTGCGCTGGCGTTGACGGTGCTGTTGATCCTCGAGGCCTATCTCGGGGGGCTCATCGTGGACGAGGGCAAGGACGTCATGGCCGCCGTCCATGTCCCGCTGGCGATGGCGCTCATGGGCCTGGCGGTGTGGCTCCCGCTGCGGGCCCGAAAGCGCTGACTCCACCGTGAGGACGAGCCTCGGATGCGACACGCGTCCGGGGCTCGTCGTTTGGAACAATGGGTGCATGCACAGCCTCGCCGACACCCAGCCCGCCATCGCCCTCGGAGCCCTCGACGGCCGCTACCGCGGCGCCGTCGCCCCGCTCGTCGACCACCTGTCGGAGGCCGCGCTCAACCGGATGCGCGTCCACGTCGAGGTCGAGTGGCTCATCCACCTCACCGACGCCGGCATCCTCGACGGCGTGCGCGCGCTGGACGACGGCGAGAAGGAGGCGCTGCGCGACGTCGTCGAGGAGTTCGACGGTGACGACATCGCCGAACTCGCCGAGATCGAGCGCGAGACGGTGCACGACGTCAAGGCAGTCGAGTACTACCTCAAGCGCCGCCTCACGCAGATCGTGGCCGACGCGGGCCACGACGACGCCGAGCAGCTCTCGGAACTCATCCACTTCTGCTGCACGAGCGAGGACATCAACAACCTCAGCTACGCCCTCATGGTGCAGCGTGCGACGCGGCAGGTGTGGCTGCCGAAGGCGACGACGCTGGCCGAGCAGGTCGCGACGATGGCCCGCGACATGCGGGACGTGCCGCTGCTCGCGCACACGCACGGCCAGCCGGCGACGCCGACGACCATGGGCAAGGAATTCGCCGTGCTCGCGCACCGCCTCGGCCGGCAGCTGCGCCGCATCGAGGCCCAGGAGTTCCTCGGCAAGCTCAACGGCGCCACCGGCACGTTCGGCGCGCACACCGCCGCCGTGCCGAGCGCCGACTGGCCGGCGCTGAGCCAGAGCTTCGTCGAGGGCCTGGGCCTCACGTGGAACCCGCTCACGACGCAGATCGAGAGCCACGACTGGCAGGCCGAGCTGTACGCCGACATGGCGCGCTTCAACCGCATCCTGCACAACCTGTGCACCGACGTGTGGACCTACATCTCGATGGGCTACTTCGCGCAGGTGCGCGGCCAGGGCACCGTCGGATCGTCGACGATGCCGCACAAGGTGAACCCGATCCGCTTCGAGAACGCGGAGGCGAACCTCGAGGTCAGCTCGGCGCTGCTCGACGTCCTCGGCTCGACCCTCGTCACGTCGCGTCTGCAGCGCGACCTCACGGATTCCTCGATGCAGCGCAACATCGGCACCGCATTCGGGCACTCGGTGCTGGCCATGGACAACGTCGCGCGGGGCCTCGGCGGTCTCGACCCCGTGCCGGGCGCCATGGCCAAGGACCTCGAAGCCAACTGGGAGGTGCTCGGCGAGCCGATCCAGACGGCGATGCGCGCGCTCGGCGCCCAGGGCGTGCCCGGGATGGAGCAGCCCTACGAGCGCCTCAAGGAACTGACGCGCGGACGCCGCATCACCGGCGACGACCTGCGCGAGTTCGTGCGCGGCCTCGGCCTGCCCGCCGACGTCGAAGCACGCTTCGTCGAGATGACGCCCGCGACGTACGTCGGTATCGCTCCGCAGCTGGTCGACTTCCTCGAGGTCTGACGCCCAGCGGATCATTTCGACGCCTGACGTGCACTGGCCTGCGATGAACGCTCGTGCGCCCTTGGCGATCTGCTGAAGCCCGCGGCTGCCTCGCTGAGAGCTGACATCCTGCATGGTGGGGTCTCAGCTCTCAACGCGGCTGTTGGGGGCTGAAATCCCGCATCGCCGAATCACAGCTCTCAGCCGGCGCCGGACTCATCCCGCCCGGTAGCCCCCGGCGATCTCCCGCTGCGGGAAGTGCACCGTCCATTCCGCGCTCCGCCGCACACGTCGACCCCGGTCGGTGAGCAGCCATGCGATCTGGTCGATCGTCCCGGCCGGGTCGCGCAGGATGCCTCGGGACACGACGCTGACGATCGTCCAACCCTCGCGCCGCAGCGGGTCGTTGCGTCGGACAGCCGCTTGCTTCTGCGCCTCGGAGTCGAAGTGGTGCGCACCGTCGTACTCGATGGCGATGCGCTCTTGGGGTAGGCGGGGTCGAAGCGGAACGTGCGACCATCTGCCGACACGGTCACCTGAACCTCGGGCGTTGGCAGCCCGGCGAGCACGAGAAGCACTCGCAGCCTCGTCTCCATCGGCGACTCGGCGCCCGGCTGAGCGAGGCCCCCGGAGCCGCCCTCAGAGCCGAAATCTCGCAATGCGGAGTTTCAGACCCCACCAGATGCGTTGAGGGCCGAAACTCTGGACTGCAGAGTTTCGGCCCTCGACGTCAGGACGGGACGCCGCCCCTCAGATCATCAGATCGTGACGTCGCCCTTGGCGGTCGCGAACGTCACCGACAGCACCGACGGGGTGCCGTGCGGCGCGACGAACCGGAAGTCGATGTCGGGCTCCCAGTCCTCGCGGTCGACGCCGGGTTCGCCCGTCAGGCCGAGCCATTCGCGCACTCGCTCGGGCGCGCCGGCGAGCATTATGCCCTTGAGCGCGACGTCCGTGGCGCCGTCCTTCGACGGGTGCTGTGCGGGGTCGTCCCAGTGGATGAAGTACGGCAGCTGCGGGTCGACGACGAGGTCGCTGACGCCGATCTGCTGCCACGTGATCTCCGCACCGTCGGGGCGGTGACGGCGACCTTCCGTGGTGGGGCGGCCGAGCTTGGCGACGGGGCCGCTCATGTCGTCGAGTTCGACGACCCAGCCGACCCAACCGCCGCCGTTGGCGGAGCGAGCCTTGACGGCCTGACCGAACGGCATCTTGTCGACGCTCGGGTGCTCCAGCGCTTCGACGACCTCGACGAAACGCCCCTGCCTCAGCGGCAGGATCATGTTGCGCGTCCCGAAGCGCGGGTGCACGCCGCCGTCACGCACTTCAATGCCGAGCTGCTGCGAGAGGCGCTCGGCTGTGGCCTGCAGGCCGTCATTCTCGGCCGCATACATCACGTGGTCAATCCGCATGGAGACACTGTGCCACGTCACCCAACACAGCTTGTAATCAGGGTCACGTCTCGGCGACGCGGGGCCGCGTCACCGGCTGGCGCCCCGGTGCGGACGGGTGGCGGGGGGCACCTCGCTCGCGGCGCCGGGTCACCTGAGTGCGTCGGGTGGCCGCTCGTCAGCCCCGCACGCCGCGCTGTCGCATGGCTTCGTAGAGCACGATGGCGGCGCTCGTCGCGACGTTGAGCGAGTTGACCTGCCCGACCATCGGGATGCGGACGCGGGACGTCGCGGCGCCCAGCATCTCGTCGGTGAGGCCGTACTTCTCGGTGCCGACAGCGACGGCGACGGGCCCGGACAGGTCGATGTCGGTGTGCATGACGTCGGTGTCGGGTGTCGTCGCGATGAGGGGGATGTCGTTGTCGCGCAACCATTCCAGCGTCTCTGACGTGGGTGCCGCCGCAACCGGCACGCTGAAGACGGTGCCCTTCGAGCCGCGGACGACGTTGGGGTTGCCCCAGTCGGTGACAGGGTCGGCCGCGATGACACCGTCGACGCCCACCGCGTCAGCCGTGCGCAGCATCGCGCCCAGGTTTCCGGGCTTCTCGACGCCCTCGGCGACGAGCAGCAGCGGGTTGGCGGGCAGGTCGAGCATGCGCGGATGGGCGTTGACGCTCGGCACGACGGCGAGGAACCCGTCCGGCCCCTCGCGATACGCGACGCGTTCGAAAGCCTGACGCGCGACGGTGACGATCTCCGCGCCCGCAGTGCGCGCCGCGTCGATGACGTCGTGCTGCCGCGCCGCGTCGAGCATCAACTCGTCACAGACGTAGAGCGTCTGTGGGCGGACGCCGACGTCGAGCGCCAGACCCAGTTCGTCGTACCCCTCGACGAGCGTCAGGCCCTCGGTCTCGCGCGTGCGGCGCTTGCGCAGGCCGACGAGGCCCTTGAGGCGCGGGTTCGTCGCGGACGTCAGGTGAAGATCAGGCACGCCCCATCATCCCAAATCGACGCGCCTCACGCGAAGGTGGACGCCGTGCGCAGATGGGTACGGGAATCGCGAATGTGGACGTCAATCGCAGAAGGGGGTCAGATGAGCGAGCGCAGGACGAGGGCGGCGCCGTCGTCGTCGATGGGAGCGGTGACCTCGTCGGCGGCGGCCTTCACCTCGTCGGGCGCCTGGCCCATGGCGACGCCGCGCGCGGCCCATTCGAGCATCTCGACGTCGTTGCGCTGGTCGCCGACGGCCACCGTGTTCGCTGGTTCCACGCACAGTTTGCGCCGCACCTGCTCGAGCGCGGACGCCTTCGTCACGCCCTCGGGGTTGATGTCCATCCAGGCCGTGAACCCGACGGCGTAGTTGACCTGGTGC
Organism: Dermacoccus sp. GAS27A; assembly: GCF_044909235.1. Taxonomy (NCBI): domain Bacteria; kingdom Bacillati; phylum Actinomycetota; class Actinomycetes; order Micrococcales; family Dermacoccaceae; genus Dermacoccus; species Dermacoccus sp. GAS27A. Next base: position 112,190 of record NZ_JBIYDW010000010.1, read on the forward strand.
AGGCCGACGCGTTCGGCGAGGTCGAGGAAGTCCTCGCTCGTGCCGGTCGGCGAGCGGAACGTCACGCGCGTGACGGGCTCCGTCATCAGCTCCTCCCACGGCACGACGACCTGTTCGCCGTCGAGTTCACCGTCGGGGAACGGCGCCGTCACCTTGAACACGTCACCCGATTCGACGGCGATGACGGCGTCCTCCCACTGTCCGCGCAGCATCTGCAGCGCCGGCGTCGGGTCGAACGTGACGCGTTCGATCGTCTCGAACCCGTCGGGTAGTGAGCTGTCGAGACGCAGCGTGATCGCGCCGTTAGAGCACACCGCGTAGCCGGACGAGAGGCCGAGCATGTCGATGATCGGCTTCGTCGCGATCACCGCACGCCCTGTCGACAGCACGACCTGATGCCCCGCCTCGACACAGGCGCGCACGGCGTCGCGCGTGACGTCGTGCATCGTGCCGTCGTACTGCAGCAGGGTGCCATCGATGTCGAGGCACACCATGAGCGGCGGCCACTCCTTGCCATCCGGCTGCGACGAAACCGCCGAACCGGTCGACGGGGGCGGCGCGCAGGTGTCAGAGACAGTCACGTACCCACCCTAGGCGCAACGGCCCTCCTCGCGGCGACCATCCGTCGCGGGACGTACACGGCCGGGGTCCAGCCGCGTCCGACAGGGAGTCGACGCAGCGTCACCACCGCGTCGACGAGGCCGGCCCACCCCGTCTTGGGCGAGCCGGCCTCGTCAGGTGCGTGCCGTTGAGCGTGTCAGTAGGTCTGCTGACCCCACGGCTGCTGCGGGCCCTGCCCGTTGTTCTGCACGTTCGACGTGTTGTGCGCCGACGGGTTCGTCGCGTCCGCCTTGCGCGATTGCAGAAACGCGACGACGCCGACGGCGATCGCGATGAGGCCGGAGAGCAGCGTCAACCAGACGCCGGCACCGATCGTCGCGGTGTATCCGGCGGCCGCACCATTCGAACTCACGGCGCTCGACGCGGACGGGAACTGGACGATGCCGAGGATGAGGATGACGAGTCCGATCGCCGCGGTCACGAGGCCCGCCACCTTGGCGTTGAGCTTGCCCAGCAAGGCGAGCACCCCGGCGGCGACGAGGCCGAGGGCGAGGATCGCGACGAAGATGCCCGCCGTGTTCTTCGACCCACCGAGCGCGGAGTTCGCGGTGTTGCTGTTGCCGCCGATGCCGTTGAGTGCCACCGACTCGCTGCCGGCCTTGAACGTCACCCACGCCACGAACGGCGCGATCAGCCCGAGCAGCGCGGGCACGAACGGCCCGAACTTCGCGACAGGCGAGGCGGTCGACGTTGCGTGCGACGCGCCGACGCCGGTCGCCGTCGCCGCGCCCGTCTGCCCGACGCCCGGTGCGAACGACTGACCGTACGGCGCCGACGTGTAGTGCTGCTGGTTCGACACCGCCGCACTCTGCGAGGACGGGTAACCGCCCTGCGGTGACGACGCATAGCCGCCCTGCGGGTTGTTCGACGGATAGCCGCCCTGCGGGTTGTTCGACGGATAGCCGCCCTGCGGGTTGTTCGACGGATAGCCGCCCTGCGGGTTGTTCGACGGGTAACCGCCCTGCGGGTTGTTCGACGGGTAACCGCCTTGCGGAGACGACGGGTAGCCGCCCTGGGGCGCGGACGGGTAGCCGCCCTGGGGCGGGGACGAGGGGTAGCCGCCCTGGGGCGCGGACGGGTAGCCGCCCTGCGGGGACGACGGGTAGCCGCCCTGCGGCGCCGACGGATAACCGCTCTGCGGAGCGGCCGGGTAACCGCCCTGGCCGTACGACGGACCCGCCGGGTTCTGGCCCCCGGGGTATTGCCCGTATCCGCCCTGGTCGTACCCGCCCTGGCCGTACCCAGGCTGGCCACCGCCCTGCGGCCCGGCATAGCCGACCCCCGGCGCACTCGGGTATGCCTGCGACGGGGCGTTCTGCTGCCCACCCTGACTCGACGGGGCCCATGCCGGCTGAGCCGGCGCATTCGAGCGTGGGGCGACGCGCGTCGCGTCACTGCCGATCGCCTGCGTGTGGTCGTCGGAGACAGCCGTGTCCTTGGACATCGAGACTCCCGCGTCCGACGACGCGGCCCCGGCGGGGGTGGAACCCGCAGGCGTCGCGCCGGCGCCGGTGCCACCCGCGACGTGGGTGGCCTGCTCGTTGTTGTCTGCGCTCCAGGTCGAGCCCTGGCCGGACTCGTCGTTGGTCGACATGCCCCTCTCCTTCATGATTCGAGGTACGAAAAAACTTGCTCCCAATGTACGTGCCGCGGCGCCATCCACGGCCCGGTCGCCGCGCGACAGTGGACGGCAGAGTCGTCAGGCCCCGAGCTTGAACGCCTCGCGGTAGGACAGGCGCCCACCGGTGCGCATGATGCTGCGCTCATACAGCCGCGTCGCGAGACGGGTGATGACGTACGCCGCGACGATCGCGATGCCGATGGCGAGGATCGGCTCCCACCATGCGGCGCTGCCGTCCATGATGCGTGCCGGCATCGTCACGGTCGAGACGACCGGAACGTACGAGGCGACGACCTGGGCCGTGCCGCTGAGCGACATGCCGACGACGAGCACGAGGACGACGAGCATGACGACGGGCTGCGACGTCGACTGCACGTCCTCGCTGCGTGAGGCGAGCGCGCCGGCGACGGCGAACATGCAGGCGACGACGAAGAATCCGACGAGGAAGAACAGCAGGAACCATCCGGAGGCGCCCGCGACGGTGCCGACGAAGGCGCTCCACTTGGTCTGGCTCAACCCGATGAGTGCGACCGCGGCGAGCAACGTCACCTGAGCGATGGCGAGCAGCGCGTTGCCGATGATCTTTCCGGCGAGGAGGTGGCGCAGCGGCACGGCGCTCGCGAGGATCTCGACGATGCGTGACTGCTTCTCTTCGACGACGCTCTGCGCGATCGGCATGCCGAACATGAACGCGACGAAGTAGAACAGGAACGCGAAGACGAGTGACACCACCTTCGCGAGCCCGGCGCGGTCGGCGTCGGAGCTGAGCGTCGACGGCGCCACGGCGCCGCCCTTCGTCAGCGACGACAGCTCGACGCCCTGCGATGCCGCGTTCGACGCGAGCGTCAGTTGTGCGGCGCTCGTCGTCACGTTCTTCTTCAACCCGTCGTCGATGTTCTTGTCGCCGACGAGTTGCCAGCCGCCGTTGGTGCGCAGCAGTGCGGCGTCGGCGTCGCCCTTCGTGACGGCGGCGCGGGCTGCGGCATCGTCGGGGAAGGCCGTGCTCGTGTACTCGACCTTCGCGCCGCCGTCCTTCGCACTCGTCGCAGCGCCGTCGATGACCTGCTTCGCCGACGGCCCGGAGGCGCCCTTCGTGTCGACGATCGCGACCTTCTGCGTGTCCGTCTTGCCGGCGATCCACACCTGGACGGCGAACGTGCCGATCACCATGGCGAGGGTGACGCCGAGGCCGACGAGGAAGTTCTTGTCGCGCGCCTTGACGGCGATCTCGCGCAGGGCGACGATCTGCCACGCCGGACGCGAATCACGCTGAGCTGTCTGGACGTTCATCACGCCACCTCCCGGTAGATGTCGGCGAGCTGGGGCAGGACCTCGGCGTATTCGCGGATGCTCGCGCGTGTCATGACGGTGCGCAGCAACTCGTCGGACGCCCTCTCGCGGCCCTCGGCGTCGTCGGGCAGTTCGAGCAGCGCCCGCGGGCCGTCGACGTCGACGACACCGATGCCGAGACGGTCGGCGACATCACGCACCCACCCGGCGTCGGAGTCGAGGACGAGGCGGTGACGGACGCGTCCGCTGCGGCGCAGCTGCGCGGCCGTGCCCTGCGCGGCGACGCGGCCGCCCGCGAGGAAGACGAGGCTGTCGCAGAGGCGTTCGACGAGGTCGAGCTGGTGGCTGCTGAACAGCACGGGCACGCCGCGCGAGGTGAACTCGCGCAGCAGGTCGGCCATCGCGTCGACGGCGCGCGGATCGAGGCCGCTGAACGGCTCGTCGAGGATGAGCGCGTCCGGCTCGGCGATGACGGACGCCGCGATCTGCACGCGCTGCTGGTTGCCGAGCGACAGCGCTTCGAGCTTGTCCTTCGCTCGGTCGCCGAGGCCGAACCGTTCGAGCAGTTCGAGCCCGCGGGCACGCGCCGCAGCGGGTGCGACGCCGCGCAGCTGGGCGAGGTAGACGAGCTGGTCGATGAGGGGCTGCTTCGGGTACAGCCCCCGCTCCTCGGGCATGTATCCGATGCGCCGGCGATGTTCGCGCGTCATCGGCTCGCCGTTCCACAACGCCTCACCGGCGCTGGGCTCGAGCACGCCCATGATCATCCGCATCGTCGTGGTCTTGCCGGCGCCGTTGCCGCCGATGAAACCAGTCATCTGCCCGTCGGCGACCTCGAACGACACGTCGTCGACGGCCGTCTTGTCACCGAACCTGCGGGTCAGGCCTCTGGCTTCCAACATGTTCCGCTCCCTCGTCATGTTCGATCGTTCCTTCAGCCTTCCGCGTCGGCCGCCGCGCCGGATCCGGCGCGCGACGGATCTTCGCGCCTCCCCCTCGCGACGGAGCTGTCAGTCGCCGACGCGCACCAGGCCCGTCTCATAGGCCGCGACGACGGCCTGCACCCGATCGCGCAGACCGAGCTTCATCAGCACGTTCGACACGTGTGTCTTGACGGTGGCCTCACCGACGAACAGCGCCGCCGCGATCTCCGCGTTGGACAGCCCACGCCCGAGCAGACCCAGCACCTCCCGTTCGCGCGGGGTGAGGTCATCGAGACGGCCGCCGTCGCCCGTCCTCCTCGGGGGCAGCGAGGGCGTCGAGTGGGCCGATGAGGCCGAGGGCCAGGCCGACGTCGTCGGTCCGACGTTGCCCGGGCCGTCGTCAGCGGCCCGGGCGGCACCGGCGGCCTCGGAGCCCGCACCGAGCGACCCGTCCTGCACGCGTCGTTCGATGACGCGGCGCGTCACCTCCGGGGCGAGCAGGGCATGTCCGTGCCCGACAGCGCGCACGGCGTCGGCGAGGTCGTCCGCGTCGGCGTTCTTGAGCAAGAAGCCGCTCGCGCCCGCGTCGAGCGCGCTGAAGAGGTAGTCGTCGCGATCGAACGTCGTGAGGATGACGACGCGCCCGAGCCCCTCGTCGACGAACCGTCGCGTGGCCTCGATGCCGTCCATGACGGGCATCTGCACGTCCATCAAGGTGACGTCGGGCCGCACCTCGCGGGCCACGTCCAGCGCCTGCGCCCCGTTCGTCGCGGTGGCGACGACGTCGATGTCGTCCTCCACGGACAGGATGAGCGAGAATCCACTGCTCACCATCTTCTGGTCATCGACGATGACGACCTTGAGCGCGTCCATCAGGCCCATCTTCCTGTCGTTCGCTGCCTCTGTCGGCCTCTCGCTGCGGCCCCGGTCATGAGCGCCCGCCGTCGTCGCCTCGCGCGTCGGGTAGCGGCAGCCTGACGCGCACGCGGTACCCACCGGTCAGCCGGGGGCCGATCTCGGCGCTGCCGCGATGAGCCGTCACGCGTTCACGCATGCCGAGCAGTCCCATGCCGCTGCCCGAGGTGCCCTGCCGTGGGCGCCCCTCGTCGAGGATCTCGACCTCTGCGTAGCGCGCCGCACCGGCCCCTTCCTCGCCGCCGCCACTGCGCACCGTGACGGACGCGGACGTCGCCGTCGAGTGGCGCCGGATGTTGGCCAGCGCCTCCTGCACGGTGCGGTAGAGGCTGTGCTGGACGCTGCCGGGCACGTCGACGTCACCGATGAGGTTGCGCAGTTCGACGTCGAACCCGGGCGAGGTGACCTCTTCGACCAGTCGCGGCAGATCATCCAACCCAGGTTCGGGACGACGGTGCGTCGCGTCCAGCGCAACGCCCGTCTCGCGCTCGTTCCTCGTCGCGAGCGAACCGTCCGATGACGCGGCGACCGCCAGATCAGCCGACACCACCCCGCCGCCAGGCGGCAGACGGCCCGGCCCGGACGATGCGCCGTCCCCGGTTCGCAGGGTGCCGAGCAGGCTGCGCATCTGCGTGACGGCGTCGCGCGAGGAGGTCTCGACGTTCGTCAGCGACGTGGCCGCGAGCGACAGGTCCTTCGTCATGAGCTTGCGTGCGGCCGCGGCCTGCACGCCGATCGCGGCGACGTGGTGGGCGACGACGTCGTGCAGTTCGCGGGCGATGCGCAGCCGTTCGTCGACGACGGCGCGTTCGGTGAGCTGAGCCGACTGCTCCTCGATCGTGCGTGCCTGATCCTCGGCGCGGGCTCGGGCGCGAGCTCCACGCCACGAGTTCGCGCCCGTTGCGACAGCGGTGACGAAGAACAGGACGTTCATCATGACGCTCGTGAGCACCGCTCCTGTGCCAGGCCCGAACAGCGCGTCATCGCGGGTGCCGCGGCCGTTTCCGTAGGCGTCGACGAGCGCGTCACGCCCCGACGCGACCGACAGCTGCACGGCCACCCACCCGAACATGAACACGACGACGGCGCTCGCCGCGACCATCGTCATCCGGCGATCGCGGCCCCAGGCGAGTGCGGTGAAGATGGAGAAGAAGTAGGCCGCTTGCATCGCGAGGTTGCCCATGACGACGTACTGCGCCATGCCGAACGCGAACATGTGCGCGGCGAGCAGCAGCATGACGGCGAGGGGGAAGCGTCGCCGCCACACGAGCGGCAGCATCCCGACGAGCGTCGCCGCGTAGAGCGCGGGCCGCCCCCAGGTGCCGCGCGGCAGACCCAACGCGCGCATCGCCTCGAGCTCGACGACGGCACCGAGCAGGAAGACGACGGCGATCACGACGTCGCGTCGCTGCCATCCGGGCGGCAACGGCCGCACCCAGTCGTCGTCCAGACCGAAGAACTCCCTCACGCCTGCGAGGGTAGACGCCGCCACCGACAGCCCGCCTCCCCCGCGCGACGGAGCGTCAGTTCGTCGCGAGCGACACGACGAGGTTGATGGCTGTCGCGACGACGCCGACGCCGAGCGCGTAGCTGAGCAGCGTGTGCTGCAGCACGATACGTCGTTACCCACCGGTTCTTCAGGTTCGTGTCGCTGATCTGGTACGTCATTCCGAGGTCGAACGCGACGTACGCGAAGTCGTAGTAGTCGGGTTCGCCGCCCTCGAAGTCGATGCCGTTGCCGGCCGGCGCCGGCCCGTAGTACTGACGGGCGTAACGCAGCATGTACGTGAGGTGCACGAGAAACCAGGACGCGACGACGCTCGCCGTCCCGAGCACGGCTTCGGCGGTGCCCGTCTTGTGCTTGCCCGCGAGGAGCAGCAACCCGACCCCCGCGAGGCTCGCCATCGTCGCGATGATGACGGTGGCGTCCGCTCCTGCGACGCTCGGATCCTCCTCGCGTGCGTACTCGGCGGCCTGCGTCGGGTTCATGCCACGCACGATCAGCCACGTCCACGCACTGACGACGATCGCGCCGGCCGTCCACCCCGTCATGACGTCGAACGCGATCGTCCGGTCGGCGACGGCGATCGCGACGAACGCCGCGAGCACACCGACGATCACGCTTACCACCAACCGAAACCCCGTGCGGCGCGTGAGGGCACGACGGTGGGCGGCGGCCCTCGGATGGTTCATACCGTCATTATCCCGCGCCCGCGTCATCCCGCGCCCGTGTCAGCGTGGGGTGCGTCGTCAACCGACCTCACCGTCAGGGCGTGTGTCGGCGCAACGTCCGCGCACCGATCGTGACGGCGCAGCCCGGCGCGCAGCTCACCGCCGGCAACGGCGCCCGCAACGGGGCGCCGTTCGAGTTGAGCTGAACGCGCGCCGGCGTCGACCGGGGCCCGACCCTGCACCGCAGAGTCGGGCCCCGCTCGAATCGACGAATCGTGATCGTCAGGCGATGACGGGCAGCACCTCGAGGCCGCCCATGTACTTTCGCAGCGCCTCGGGCACACGCACCGAGCCGTCAGCCTGCTGGTGCGTCTCGAGGATGGCGACGAGCCACCGCGTCGTCGCGAGGGTGCCGTTGAGCGTCGCGACCGAACGCGTCGCCCCGTCGGTGCGCTCGCGGATGTTGAGGCGGCGCGCCTGGAAAGTCGTGCAGTTCGACGTCGACGTCAGCTCGCGGTACGTGCCCTGCGTCGGCACCCAGGCCTCGCAGTCGAACTTGCGCGCGGCGGACGTACCGAGGTCACCGGCAGCGGTGTCGATGACGCGGTAGGACAGTTCGCACTTGGCCAGCATCTCCTCTTCCCACGCGAGCATGCGAGCGTGCTCCGCTTCGGCGTCCTCGATGCGGCAGTAGGAGAACATCTCAACCTTGTTGAACTGGTGCACGCGGATGATGCCGCGCGTGTCCTTGCCGTACGAACCGGCCTCGCGGCGGTAGCAGCTCGACCAGCCGGCGTAGCGAACGGGAGCATCGACGTTCACGATCTCGTCCGCGTGGTAGCCGGCGAGCGCGACCTCCGAGGTGCCCACGAGGTAGAGATTGTCCTCCTCCTGCACGCGGTAGATCTCGGCGTCGTGCGCGACGTCGAAGCCGGTGCCCTGCATCGTCTCCGGGCGCACGAGCGTCGGCGTGATCATCGGGGTGAAATCGTTCGCGATGGCCTGGTCGAGCGCCATCTGCAGCAGTGCCAGCTCGAGGCGCGCGCCGACGCCCTTGAGGAAGTAGAAACGCGAACCCGACACCTTCGTGCCGCGCTCCATGTCGATCGCGCCGATGAGCTCGCCGATCTCGAGGTGATCCTTCGGCTCGAAGTCGAACGTCGGGGCCTCACCGACCGTCTTGACGGTGACGAAGTCGTCCTCGCCGCCCGCCGGCACGCCGTCGAGGACGATGTTGGGGACGGTGCGCAGCAGCGCGTCGAACTGCTTGCCCGCCTCGTCGGCAGTGGCCTCGAGCTCCTTGACGCGGGCGCTCAAGGTCGCAGCGTTCTCGCGCGCGGCGTCGGCCTCGGCCTGCAGACGCGCGACCTCCGCGTCGTCACCGCTCTTCTTGGCCTTGTTGAGGGCACCCATCGCGGCGCCGACGCTCTTCGACACCTGCTTCTGCTCGGCGCGCACCTTCTCGTACTCGCCGAGCGAGCTGCGGCGCGTCGCGTCGAGCTCGAGAATGCGGTCGACGACGCCCTCGTCAGCGCCGCGAGCACGCTGGCTCGCGCGGACGGCGTCAGGGTTGTCACGAAGCAGTCGAATGTCGATCACCCCTCAAGGCTATCGCCCGCGCGAATCTGCGTCATTCCAGTTACAGTGCAAGGCGTGTCGAACACGCCCTCCCGTCCGCGCGCCGCGATCGTCGTCAACCCCACGAAGGTCGACGACCTCGGCGCCCTGCGCCGCGAATGCGTCGACGTCTCGCGCGACGCCGGATGGGCCGAGCCGCTGTGGCTGCAGACCCGCCTCGACGACCCCGGTACCGGCCAGACGCAGCAAGCACTGCGCGAGGGCTGCGACATCGTCTTCGCCGCCGGTGGCGACGGAACGGTGCGCCACGTCGGCGCCGCGCTGAGCGGCACGAGCGTGCCGCTGGGGTTGATGCCACAGGGCACCGGCAACCTGCTCGCGCGCAACCTCGGCGTCTCGGTGGACGGCTCGGCGGCGCTCAACTTCGCGCGGTCGCTCGCGGGCGAGGACACCGTCATCGACGTCGGGCGGGTGCATGCGACGTTCGGGGACGGCTCGGCGACGAACGACACCTTCCTCATCATGGCCGGCTTCGGACTCGATGGCGACATCATGAACGCCACGAGCGAGACCCTCAAAAAGCGGATCGGGTGGATGGCCTACCCCATCGCCGGTGCGCGCTACGTGACGCAGCGCCCCGAGCGCATGCTCGCCTCCTTCGACGACGGCGCGCCGCACACGAAGAAGACGACGACGCTGCTCGTCGGCAACTTCGGTCTGCTGACGGCGGGTGTGCAACTCATGCCAGGCGCCAACGGCACCGACGGGCGCTTCGACACCGTCTGGCTCTCCGCCGACGGGCCCCTGCAATGGGCTGCGCTCTCGGCGCAGATCTTCGCCCGCTCGCGGCGCACCACGGGTCGCGTCGAGCGCACACGCTGCGCCCGCGTCGCGGCCAAGGCCATGGGACGCCCGCGCGCGCTCGAACTCGACGGCGACGTCCTCGGCGACGTGCGTGAGATGGAGATGTGGGTCGAGGAGAAGGCACTGCGCGTGCGCGTCGCCAACGCGCGTCACTCACGCATGTCCGACGTCCGCCGTCACCTCCCCGGCATCCTGGGCCAGACGCTGCGCCGCTGACACGCGCCCCCTGTTCGATTCCCGTCCCCATCTGCGATTTTCGTCCACATTCGTTGCCGAGCCTGGCCCAACCCGTCGCACGGACGGATCGCTTGCGACAGTGACGGGCCGCACTGCGAGAGGGGCTGACGCTTGATGCGTCAGCCCCTCTCGTCGCGTTCAGACCCGCGGTCTCGAACCGAGACCCCTCAGCAGCACCGCGCGCCGGGGTTGCGGTCCTGGGCGTCGGTGCGTTCACGCCAGTAGTCGCGCTTCGACATCGGCGCCTTGCCGGGGTGGGCGACGGCGTGATGGCGCAAGTAGCGCTCGTAGTGGTTGTCGCCCATCATCGAGGCGACGTACCACTTGAGCGCGCCGACGATTCCGCGCGGCTCAGGCATGGACGCGCTCACCCGCATGCACGCCCTCGGGGTCGAGGCCCGCCTCAAGCCACTGGGCTAGCACGCTCTCCTCGTCGGGCGTGACGCGCATGCCGCTCGGCGCGAAGATCTGCGACGGCACAGCGCCGTCGCGCACCTCGGGGTCGACGTGCCCGGTGCGCAGCGCCTTGAGCGCCGCGAACACACCCGCGATGACGACGACGATGACGAGCACCGCGAAGAGAACCGAGAGCGTCTCCTGGATGAGCGTGTTACGGATGACGGCGTCGATCTCCTCGGGGGTCTTGGCCGTCTTGAACTTCGTCAACCCCTTGTTCTTGGCGTCGACGAACGCGTTGTGCTGCGCCCAGTAGCCGATCTTCGCGTCGCTCGAGAAGATTTTCTGGTAGCTCGCGACCATCGTCACGAGCAGATCCCAGGCGAGCGGGATGCCCGGGATCCACGCCCACTTCGCCTTGCCGTTGCGGATGACGACGACCGTCACGACCGTCAGCGCGACGGCGGCCAGCAACTGGTTGGCGATGCCGAACAGCGGGAACAGCGTGTTGATGCCACCCAGCGGGTCGGTGACGCCCATGAGCAGGATCGAACCCCATGCGGCGACGACGACGAGCGTCGAGATCCACGCACCGACGCGCCAGGAAGTGTCACGGAAGCGGTGCAGCCCGGGCACGTTGCCGAGCGTCTCCGACAACATGAAACGTGCGACGCGCGTGCCGGCGTCGACCGTCGTCAGGATGAACAGCGCCTCGAACATGATCGCGAAGTGGTACCAGAACTGCTTCATCGAATCGCCTGGGATGACGCGGCTGAACACGTCCGACATGCCGAACGCGAACGTCGGGGCGCCACCGGTGCGCGACACGACCGAAGCCTCGCCGACGTCCTTCGCGGCCTGGGTGATCTCGGGCGCGGTGATCGGATTACCGCCCAAGCCTATCGAGTTCACCCACGTCGCGGCCTTCTCGGCCGTCCCACCCGTCACGCCGGCGGGGGCGTTGATGACGAAGTACAGGTGCTGGTCGATGATGGCCGCCGCGATGAGCGCCATGATGGCGACGAACGACTCGACGAGCATCGAGCCGTACCCGATGAGTCGCGCCTGGCTCTCCTTCTGGATGAGCTTCGGCGTCGTGCCCGACGAGATGAGCGCGTGGAAGCCGGACAACGCGCCGCACGCAATCGTGATGAACAGGAACGGGAACAGCGAACCCGCGAAGACGGGACCGTTGCCGTGCTTGCCGAACGACGTGATCGCGGGGATGTCGATCGCCGGACGCGCGATGATGATGCCGAGCGCGAGCAGGACGATCGTGCCGACCTTCATGAACGTCGACAGATAGTCACGCGGCGCGAGCAGCAGCCAGACCGGCAGGACGGCCGCGGCGAACCCGTAGACGATGAGGCACCAGGCGAGCGCCGTCGGAGACAGCGTGAACATGTCCTTGCCCCAGGCCGTCTCGGCGACCCAGCCGCCGGAGACGATCGCGAGCAGCAGGAGCACGACGCCGATGAGCGACACCTCGGTGACCGACCCCGGACGCAGGAAGCGCAGGTAGCAGCCCATGAACAGGGCGATCGGGATCGTCATCGCGATCGAGAACACACCCCACGGCGACTCGGCGAGCGCGTTGACGACGACGAGGCCGAGCACCGCGATGAGGATGACCATGATCGTCATGACGGCGAGCATCGCCGCCCAACCACCGACGGGGCCGAGCGTGTCGCGCGCCATCTGGCCGATGCTGCGGCCGCCACGGCGCGTCGAGATGGCGAGCACCATGTAGTCCTGCACGGCGCCCGCGAAGATGACGCCGAAGATGATCCACATCGTGCCCGGCAGGTAACCCATCTGCGCGGCGAGCACGGGGCCGACGAGGGGGCCGGCGCCGGCGATGGCGGCGAAGTGGTGGCCGAACAGGACGCGACGGTCCGTCGGCATGTAGTCCTGGCCGTTCTCGAACTGCTCCGCCGGCGTCGCGATGTCGTCGCGCGGCTGCACGACCTTGTACGCGATGAGACGGCTGTAGAGCATGTAGCCGATGACGTAGCTGCCGACGGCCGCGAACACGAACCAGATGGCGTTGACGTGCTCACCGCGGACGAAGGCGACCATCGTCCAGCCGATGGCGGCGACGATCGCCGCGACGGCGATCATGATCTTCTGCCGCCCGGTGATGGTGCGAGGGGGTTCGACCGCGACGGGGGGCAACCCCGGATCGCGGTCGAGGGTGTCGAGACGTGACGCCGCCACGGTGACCTCCTGGTAGTGCTGGTGGCCATGACGGCCGCTGTGAGTAAGGCCACACTAGGGGTCTACCCGTGGGTACGGAGTCTCTACTCGCGGACCGAGAAAATCACATCCCGGTCACGACGTCGGCGGATGGGTTGGGGGCCGGGCTCGGATGGAGATTGGGGTTCGGCCGGGCCGCCCTACACCGTGCCCTTCTGCGGTTCCTGCCCCCGTCTGCGATTCTCGGTCACATTCGCAGCCGACGTAGGCGCCGTCAGGCCGTCGGGCCCTGCGGCCACGGCGGCGAGCCGAACCAGTAGCGACGCGTCTCGCCCGGAAACGCGGGGTGGGAGCGGACGTCCTCGAACTGCCCGCCGCACTTCTCGATGACGGCGCGTGACGCCGGATTCTCGGTGCTGCAGCACACCAGCACCTGCTCGATGCCGAGCGCCCGCGCCTCGTCGAGACCGAGCATCAACGCGCCCTTGGCGACGCCCCGCCCACGAGCGCTGGGACGCACCGAGTAGCCGATGTGACCGATCGCCTCATAGAGCACCTCGGTGAGGGTGTGACGCAGGGCCAGAAATCCGACGATGTCGCCCTCCCCCGCCCGCGGGCCGTCCAACACCCAGAAATAGCTGCAGTGCACGAATCCCTCAGGCGGCGGGACGGTCGTATCGCCCTGGCGCGCACGATCGGCGAGGTAGGCGTCGAACCCGGCGCGCGACGTGTCGACGATGTCGTCGCGACGATAGCCCGTGCCGTCCTTCGGCGACGCGCCGAACTCGTCGAACGCGCCCCTCCAGTCGTCGTAGCGAGCGGCGTCGGGCCTGATGAGCGTCAGCATCCCGTCATTCCATCACCGTGCGACGCCCCCGGCGACTGATTTTCCCGACGGCCGGCTGGACGAATGTGCACGCAAACCGCCGATGGGGACAGGATTCGCCGATGTGGACGGGATTCGCGAAGGGGGACGAAAATCGCAGTGGGGTACATGACGACGTGGTGCGGGCCCCAGAGACCCGCACCGCGTCATGTCAGTTCGCACCGTCAGGCGGCCGCGCCACCCGTCAGCCCGTTGACGCCGACGGGCTTGTCGCCCCCGACCGTCACACGCCTCATGGCGCGCGGGCCGAGGTTGGCGTCGACGTAGTCGCGGTTGGCGTAGTGCGACGTCGCACGGTTGTCCCAGATGCCGACGTCGCCGGGCGCCCAGCGGTGACGGATCGTGTGCTCGGGCTGCGTCAGGTGCGCATACAGCGCGTCGAGGATCGCCCGCGACTCGGCCTGCGACACGCCGACGACGTGGGAGGTGAAACCGGGGTTGACGAACAGCCCACGCCGTCCCGTCTCGGGATGGACGCGCACGACGGGGTGCTCGACGACGGGCAGCTCGGTGACGACCTTGCCGTTCCATTCCTGCCCACCATGCTTGCGCAGGTACGCGCCCCATTCGCGGTTGCCGTCGTGGGCGGCGATGAGCTGGTCGACGAGGCCGCGGAACGGCTTCGACAGCGAGTCGTACGCCGCCTGAGCGTCGGCCCAGGAGGTGTCGCCGCCGTAGTCGGGCAGCGTCACGGCGCGCAGGATGCTGATGGCCGGCGGCTCCTTCATGAACGTGACGTCCGTGTGCCACTCGTCGGAGAACGAGAACTCGGGGTCGGAGGAGTCGATCGAGTAGATCTCCTTGCGCTCGTGCGTGCTCGCGACGGGGTGACCCGCCGTCAGCTCACCGAGCAGGTTGCCGAGGCGCACCTGCGCGTCGTCGTCGAACGCGTCCTGACCGCGGAAGAAGAGCACCTTGTGCGCGAGCAGCGCGCGGCGCAGGTCGAACGCTATCGCGTCGTCGACCTGCGCGAGGTCGACGCCGTGGACGATTGCGCCGAACGCCGGGCCGAGGCGTTCGATGCGCAGCCCGGGCGTCGCGACGGTGCCGCCGTGGCGCGCCGCTGCGCCGCTCGCGGAGTCGACGTTCGTGTCGGGCGTGGTGTCGAGGAGTGTCATGGCAGACCCTTCGTTGCGCTTGCCGCCGCGTCGGTCGACGGGCGGCCGGGTCGTTACTCGGGGCACCCCGGCGCACCGTGTGCGTTCGCATGGGGGTTGCCGCCCGGCCAGCCGAGACTTCGCGCCGGGGCTCGTGACCCACGCATAACGTAGCACTCACCTATTCAAAATAGCGAGTTATGCAAAGGGGCTGCCCGGGCACCGGACGCGCCTTCGGGTTCCAACCACGCCCGGCACCGTGCGCGGCATCACGACACGGCTGCTACGGGGCGAGTCAGTGCTCGCGATCCGCCATCTCACCCGCCGTCGCTGGCCCGGGGCGATGCCCGGCACACGACAGCGGCCGACGACCTCGTCGAGGTCGTCGGCCGTCACCGTGCGCGCAACAGGTCAACCCTGCCGACGCGACGCCCAGTGCGAGCCCAGCGGGTAGCCGCCGTTGTCGCCGTTGTCGGTCGTCTTCGTGGCGAGCACCTGGTGCAGGTGCAGCCAGCCCTCCTCGAACCCGAGGCGTGAACCGGCCATGTAGATGCCCCACACCTGCGCGGTCGGCAGGCCCGCCTCGGCGACGCAGAAATCCCAGTTCGCCTCGAGGTTGCGGCACCAGTCGCGCAGCGTCAGGGCGTACGACAGGCGCAGGTTCTCGTCATGCTGAACCTCGAAACCGGCGTCGTGGCACCCACTGATGAGCCGCCCCGGCGAGGCGAGCTCGCCGTCGGGGAAGACATAGCGATCGGTGAACGGCTCCGGCTTGGCCGATGCCGAGTCGTCGCGACGCGTGATGCAGTGGTTGAGCAGGCGGCCACCGTCGCGCAGCTTCGAGTGCAGGAACGAGAAGTAGTTGGCGTAGTTCTTCACGCCGATGTGCTCCGTGAGGCCGATCGAGCTGACGGCGTCGAAGCCCGTCTCGGTGACGTCGCGGTAGTCGCCGTGGCGGATCTCGACGAGGCCCTCGAGGCCCGCCTCACGCACGGCGCGCTGACCCCACTCGGCCTGTTCCTTGCTCAGGGTGACGCCTATGACGTGGACGCCGCGCTCGCGAGCGGCGTGCATCGCCATGCCGCCCCAGCCGCAGCCGACGTCGAGCAGCCGTTGGCCGGGCTGCAGGTCGAGCTTGTCGGCGACGAGGGCGAACTTGCGCTCCTGCGCGTCCTCGAGGGTGTCGTCCAGCGTGTCGAACACGGCGCACGTGTAGGCCATCGACTCACCGAGCACCTTCTCGTAGAACGCGTTCGAGACGTCGTAGTGGTGCTTGATCGAGTCGGCGGCGCGGCCCACCGGGTTCACCTTGGCGAGGTGGCGCTTCCAGCGGGGCTCGTTCTCGACCTCGGGCAGCGGCGGGTGGACGAACGCCTTCGGCCCCAGCTGTTTGACGACGGGCGCGAGCGCCGACGCAACGCCCTTCGGCGTCAGCTGCTTCGTGCGCACGTCACGCTTGATGCGGCTGAACACCTCGTAGGGGTCACCAGGGTGGAAACCGGTGCCGGTCAGCGTGCCCGTCAGATAGGCGCGGGCGAGGCCGAGATCGCCAGGGGCGCTGAGGAGGTAGCGCAGCCCCTCCTCGCTCTCGACACGCACGGCGATGTCGCTGTCACGCGGGCCGATGTCGGTGCCGTCGTACGCCGTGATGCGGAAGGGCAACGGCTCCTCCAACACGGCCTGGACGGCCTGGGCGACGAGGGGGGTGGCGGTCGTGGTCTGGCTCATGCGTGCGTCCTCATCTTGTCAGCGAACTCAAGAAGGCGGCCCTGCGGGTCGTACTTCGTCTTCATGCGGCGGTATTCGGCTGCGCCGTACAGCGCTTCGAACGTCTCGGCGTCGTAGTAGACGTCGGAATAGAGCGACTTGTGGCCGTGCATCGTCGGCAGCACGGCCTCGATGTCGCGGTTGACGTCGCCGTCAGACCGCCCGGGGGTGATGGCGACGGTGCCCCAGAACCCGACGTTGACGTACGTGCGGTTCGGTTCGAGCTGGTACAGCGGCCACGCGTCGTCGCCGCGCAGGCGCAGCGGGCACACCCACACGGGCGTCATGCCGACGTGCTCGTCGAACCACGGCATGAACGTCTCGAGCTGTTCGAGGGGCACTTCGACGTCCTGCACGACGCGCTCGCGCGGCAGTTCGCCGCGCATCTCGTCGATCTTCGCGGCGAAGCCCCAGCGGTTCTCCCACCCGACGATGCGGTGGTAGAAGTCGCTGCGACGGTACTTGCGCGGCCACACGCGTCGCACCTTCGGGTTCTGTGCGAAGAACGCGTCGGAGCACCAGAACCAGTCGGTGTCCCAACGCCAGATGTAGTCGTGCGCGCTCAAGGTGTCGCGGTCGAGCTCACTGATGCTCTTGTAGAAGATGTTCTGCCCCGTGTAGTCGCTCGGGCGGCGGCGCGTCTCGGGGAAGAAGTTGGCGAGCACGAGATAGGCCTCGTCCTTGCTGACAATCATGCCGTCGAGGCCGTCGACGCGTTCGCCCTGCCACTCGCCGGTCTCGACGATGGCGTCGATCGCTCGCGTCATGGCTGCGACGCTCGCGAACCGCACGTTGCGCGTCTCGACGAGGTCACCGATCGGCTGCAGTTCGATGCGCAGACGCGTTGCGTAGCCCAGGCTGCCGTAGCTGTTGGGGAAGGCGCGGAAGAGGTCGGCGTGCTCGTTGGTCGGCGAGGCGGTGAGCAGCTCGCCGGTGCCGGTGAGGATGTCCATCTCGAGGACGGATTCGTGCGGCAGCCCGTTCTTGAACGACGTCGACTCGATGCCGAGGCCGGTCACGGCGCCGCCGAGGGTGATCGTGCGCAACTGCGGGACGACGAGCGGCATGAGGCCGTGCTCGAGGGTAGCGGCGACGAGGTTCTCGTACGTGCACATGCCCTGGACATCGGCCGTGCGAGCGTCGGCGTCGATTCTGATGACGCCCGTCAGGCCGCTGACATCGAGGCCCACCTTCGCCTTCTCACGCGGACGGAAGAGGTTCGAGGTCTTCTTCGCGAGGCGCACCGTGGCGCCGGCGGGGATGGCTTCGAAGGAGGCCCTCAACTGCGCGACGGCAGAGGCGTGAGCGGCCTCACCGGCCAGTTCCACACTGGGCTGTTTTTTCTTATCGAACATCTATGCTCTCCACGTCTCAGGAAGTTACGCCTGCCCCGGCTGCAGCATCAAATCAGGCCGGATCATTCCCGAGCAACCGCTCGACCCAGGCGTTGCGGAACATGCCGGACGGGTCATGCCGACGCGCCTCGCCGTCGAGGGCATGCAGTCCGGGGAACTGTTCGCTGAGCTGCTGTGGCGGTGCCGCGTGCAGCTTGCCCCAGTGCGGGCGCGGGTGGCCGAGTGCAGCTTCGAGGGCCGGCAGTTCACGGCGGACGGCGTCGGGGTCGCGGCGCCAGGTGAGGTGGATGGCGAGCATCTCGCCGGTGGCGAACGGGCTCGCACTGAGGCTGTCGCCGGCGACGGCGCGAATCTCCATCGAGTGCGCGAGGCGGGCGAAGACGTCGGCGAAGCGTGGCAGCGCTCGCAGGGCGTCCGCGACCGTTTCACGTGAAACGAAGTACTCGCTCTGCACCTCGTCGCCGACGCTGGGGGCGAAGTCGCTGCGGAAGTGAGTCAGCCGTTCGGCGCTCGGCCCGTGAACACCGAGCTGCTCAGTCACCGCGACGGGATCAGCGCCTGGGCTCGGGTGACGAGGGCTCGTGGCGGCGCGGGCGCCGGCGAGCTGCGCCGAAGCATCGACGCCGCGCGGACGCTTGGCGAAGAGCAACGCCCGACCGCCGTCGCTCCAGTCGGGGGCGATGCTGAACGAGTAGAGCGGGCGCGTCAGATCGTCGAGATGGTCGACGAGGGTGTCGTATTCGAGCCCCTCGTACACCGTCGTCGCGATGTCGAACGCGGGCACGACGTCGAGGATCAACTCGACGACGGGCCCGAACAGACCGAGATGCACGGGATAGTGCTCGAACCCGGGTTCGCCGCGCGTCATCGTGTGCAGCTCGCCCGCAGCGGTGACGTGGGTGAGCGAACGCACCGCAGACGCGAGGCTGGGACGCTCCCATCCGGAGCCGTGCGTCGCCGTCGCGATGGCCCCGGCGACGGTGATGTGCGGCAGTGACGCAAGGTTCTCGAGCGCCCAACCACGCTGCGCGAGAACGGCGTTGACCTGCGCATACGTGGCGCCGCCGTCGATGGTGACGCAGCGCGCGTCCTCGTCGAGGTCGATGCGACGCTCGAGGTCGAGGAGGCTGAGCTGCACGCCGTCCGTGTCGGCGATGTCGTTGAAGCTGTGGCCGGTGCCGACGACCCTCAGCCGCCCACCGTCGGCCGCTGCCCGGCAGACCGCGTCCTGCACCTGCGACGTCGTCCGCGGCGCGTATCGCTCGCGTGCTTCGAAGACGACGGTGCCGGCCCAGTTCGTGGCAGGGAGCGCGCTCATCCCCCGACGTTATACCCGCGCGACGGCGCTCGCCCAGGGTGCTCGAGGCCGGGGTGCTGGGTCTACCGGCGAGTGAGTCAGTCGTGTCCGGGCGAGTCAGTCAGGACTGACTCACCCGGACGTTGGTGACGCAGTTGGATCTCACGTCGCATGCGCCGCCCTGCGGGGGTGGCGCGACGGGAGTCGAACGATCAGATCGAGACGACCATCTTGCCGGTGTTGGCGCCGTTCAGCAGATCCATGAACGCCTGCGGCGCGTTCTCCAGGCCCTCGACGACCGTCTCGTCCCACTGAACCGAGCCATCGGCGAGCCACGTCGCCATCTTCTGCTGGAACTCGGGCACGAGGTCGCGGAAGTCGCTCTGGATGAACCCGCGGATCGTGATGCGCTTGCCGATGACGAGCGCGAGGTTGCGCGGCGCGGCGGGCGGCTCCGTCGAGTTGTACTGCGCGATGGCGCCGCACATCGCGATGCGCCCGTGGGTGTTCATCGACGAGATGGCCGCCTCGAGGTGGTCGCCCCCGACGTTGTCGAAGTAGACGTCGATGCCGTCCGGCGCGGCGTTCTTGAGCAGGCCGCGGACGTCACCGTCCTTGTAGTTGAAGGCGGCGTCGAAACCGAGCTCTTCGAGGCGCGCGATCTTCTGCGCCGAGCCGGCCGAGCCGATGACGCGAGAGGCGCCCTCGAGCTTCGCGATCTGGCCGACGAGCGAACCGACTGCGCCGGCAGCGCCGGACACGAACACGGCGTCACCCTTCTGGAACTCCCCGACTCGCATGAGCCCGCCGTACGCCGTGATGCCGGGCATGCCGAGCGCGCCCAGGTAGGCGGACGGCGACACCTGCGCGCCACCGACGTTCGTCGAAACCTTGCGTGCCGCCTTCGCGGGCACGACGGCCATGTCGCGCCAGCCGAGGCCATGGAGGACGAGGTCACCCTCCGCGAAACCCTCAGCGCGGGATTCGACGACCTCGCCGACCGCGCCGCCGTCGAGGGGCTCGTCGATCTGGAACGGCGGGACGTAGGACTTCACGTCGTTCATGCGGCCACGCATGTACGGGTCGACGCTCATGACGGTGTTGCGCACGAGCAGCTCGCCGTCGCCGAGGGCGGGGAGTTCCCGCGTCTCGAGGCGGAAGTTGTCGGAGGTGGGCGCGCCGTGGGGGCGCGATGCGAGCACGATCATCTTCGAAGTTGTCATGCCCTCACACTGCCACGCGGCACCGACGACGCTCCACTCGGGAAGGACCGAAACCTTTGGACGCCACGGGTTCACGACGACCGCCGCTCACGCGAACGTGATCGAGAATCGCCGATGGGGACGCGGTTCGCAGAGGCGACCGAGAATCGCAGGCGGGCACGAGCCTGCAGGCTGACGTCAGTGATGGTCGCGCAGTTTCAACCGGTAGCTCACGACCTCGCCGGTGTCGCCAGCCTCCTCGAAGCCGCGTGATTCGTACAACCGGCGCGCGTACGCGTCGTCGCTGCGGATCGAGGCGCGCAGGTGGTGCGCGCCGTTCTCGCGCGCACCGTCGAGCACGGCCTCGACGAGGGATCCGCCGACGCGACGGCCGCGTGCCGCTCCGTCGACGAAGAGATCCGCGAGCACCCAGTCGTGAGTGAGGTGGATCGAGTCGAACGCGCGGTAGACCTGCGCGAACCCGACGACGCCCACCCCGTCACGGGCGACGAGGACGAGCGTCTGCCCCGTCTCGATGCGCTCGGCGAGAAACGTCCGCGCGTCGGGCGTCGGCGCCTTGCCGTAGAAGCTGCGGTACTGCTCGAACAGGTCGACGAGCTCGTCGACGTCCCCAGGCATGGCATACGCGATGTCGATGTTCACGCCTCCATCCTGCCCAATCGCGCGCGCAGCGGCCACCGCGAGATCGGCCTTGCCCGATTCCATCGACACCTCAGGCGGCCACGTGCTCGACTCTCGTGCAGCTGCCCCCGTTCTTGTGTCATCAACGCGCGAGATGCCGCGCGTTGATGACACAACATCCTGTCCTGCCCTCGCGGGCGTGAGGTCACAACGAGCGGGCGATGAGTTCCTTCATCACCTCGTTGGCGCCGCCGTAGATCTTCTGGATGCGCGCGCCGGCGTACATCTTCGCGATGGGGTACTCGAGCATGAAGCCGTAGCCGCCGAACAGCTGCAGGACGCGGTCGATGACATTGCACTGCACGTCCGTCGTCCAGTATTTCGCTCGCGAGGCGGTGGCTGAGTCGAGCTTGCCCTCCATGTGCAGCATGATGCAGTGATCGAGCAGGGTGCGGGCGGCGAGCACGTCCGTCGAGCACTCGGCGAGCACGAAGCGCGTGTTCTGCAGGTCCATCAGCGTGCCGTCGAACAGTTCACGCGACTTCGCGTGCTCGACCCCGAGCTTCACGGCCAGCTCCGCCGATCCGACGGCGGTGCATGCGAGGCCGAGGCGCTCCTGCGGCAGCTGCTCCATGAGGTGGTAGAAACCGCGCCCTTCCTCGCCGAGCAGATTCGCGACGGGCACGCGCATGTCGGTGAAGTGCAGTTCGCGCGTGTCCTGACCGTGCTGGCCGATCTTCTGCAGCACGCGCCCGCGCTCGAAGCCGTCGAGGTCGGCCGTCTCGAGCACGATGAGCGAGATGCCCTTGTGCCCGGCGGCCTTGTCACGCTCGCAGGTGCGGGCCACGAGGACGATGAGGTCGGCGTGGCCGGCGTTCGTGATGAACGTCTTCGAGCCGTTGATGACGAATTCGTCGCCGTCGCGCACCGCGCGCGTCGAGACGCGCTTGAGGTCGGAGCCAGCGCCGGGTTCCGTCATGCCGACGGCGCCGACCCATTCGCCGGAGCACAGCTTCGGCAGCCACTTGCGCTTCTGCTCCTCGGTGCCGTAGGCGACGATGTAGTGCGTCACGATGATGGCGTGGACGACGAAGCCCCACGAGTCGTCACCGGCCTTCGCCTGCTCGATGGCGACGACGGCCTCGTGCGCGAACGTCGCGCCGCTGCCGCCGTACTCCTCTGGTACCGACAGGCCGAGCAGGCCCAGCTCACCCGCCTTCGTCCAGACGTCACGATCGACCTGGTGCTGTTCGCTGTAGCGGTCGATGTTCGCGAAGATCTCGCGGCTGAACGTGGCGGCGAGACGCTGGAGGTCTTCCAGTTCGTCGTCCATCCACGGCGAGCGGTACGGCAGGGGTGCGGCCGGGCCCATGGGTCTTTCCTTTCGTCGGTTCCACCAGTGTGCCCCACATCACAACAACCTTGGCGCTGCGGGCGCGTCTCATTCACTGCCCGTCGCACCGGCTCCTTCACCCGAAGGGACCAATGACCCTGGATCTATGTTGACCGTCAGGTACGCTTTATCGAACGCGAGTGGTGAAATCCGACACACGTAGGGGCCCTACCCCCGGATCTTGGACACGGGGTGTGATTACGCAGCAGGTCGCAGCGTAGCGGTGTAGCCGGTCTCGAAGGCGACCGGCGAGGTGTA
>NZ_JBIYDW010000011.1:0-119586 GCF_044909235.1 Dermacoccus sp. GAS27A
GCGAGACGGAGGGTGACTGAGATGGATGGGCGACTGTTCGGGGGGCGTGCGTTCGACCGAGAGTGCGAGAAGCGCACGACCCGCGAGACGGAGGGTGACTGAGATGGATGGGCGACTGTTCGGGGGGCGTGCGTTCGACCGAGAGTGCGAGAAGCGCACGACCCGCGAGACGGAGGGGGACTGACATGGCATGGACGCGAGAGCAGATGGCGGCGCGTGCTGCGGCGGAGCTGCAGGACGGCGATTACGTCAACCTGGGCATCGGGTTGCCGACGCTCGTGCCGAACTACGTGGCGGACGACGTCGAACTCGTCCTGCAGTCGGAGAACGGGCTGCTGGGGGTGGGCGCGTATCCGAGCGATGGCGCCGTCGATCCCGACCTCATCAATGCGGGCAAGGAGACGGTGACGCTGCGGCGCGGCGCCTCGACGTTCGACTCGGCGATGTCGTTCGGCATGATCCGGGGCGGCAAGGTCGATGCGGCCATCCTCGGTGCCATGCAGGTGTCGGCGGACGGTGACATCGCGAACTGGATGATCCCGGGCAAGATGGTCAAGGGCATGGGTGGCGCGATGGATCTCGTGCACGGCGCGAAGAAGGTCATCGTCCTCATGGAGCACTGCGCGAAGGACGGATCGCCCAAGATCCTGCCCGCGTGCACCCTGCCGATCACGGGGCTCGGTGTCGTCGAGCGCATCATCACCGACCTCGCCGTCATCGACGTGACGCCCGACGGTCTCGTCGTCACCGAACTCGCACCGGACGTGACGTTCGCCGAGCTCGAGTCGAGGACGGGCGTGCCGCTGACGGCGGCGGCATCGGTGGGCTGAGGCAGCCATTCGGGCGCCGTGGGTGATCGACGGCGATCCGGGCGCGCGGGTGAGCTCGGGGCGTCGTCGGAGACCGATGACACCCCGAGCTCCAGCGCGGCCTCGGGACGACGCGGCGATCGATGGCGACGCGGGGGATGCCCAGTGTGACCTCGGGCGGCCCCGGGGGTGTTCCATAGTGCGACAACGCAGTAGCGTGGCAGTGAGGAAAGGTGGTGCGTCATGGGGACGTGGAACTACGTGGTGAACGAGAAGTTCACCGAGGAGTACGGCGAGGGTTCGCTCAGCCGGTTCGCGGACATGCTCGGCGACGTCGCCGGGCGAGTGCGGCCGGGCGATCGTGACGGCGCGATGGAACTGCTCGACGCAGGCTTCGAGCGTCTGGGCATGAACATGCCGAAGCTCACGCGTGACCAGCTCGCCGAGAACCTGACGATGGCGGAGCACAGCACTGTCGTCATCAGCGATGACTCCGGTCGCATCATCGCCGAGCACGCGCTGCCCGGTGCGGTGACCAGCACCGACGAGGAGCGGCGCACGCACGTCGAACCCGAGGACGGCGACCGCCCGGCCTACAGCTGAGCAGCCGCTCGCCCCGTTCGTCGGCACCCGCTCGCAAGGCTCGCCCCGCCCGGTTCGTCGTGGCGCGTCGGGCGGGGCTAGGCTGTCTCGCGCTGCACGGTGGCCGTGCGAGTCGACGATCGTGAGTCGGACGACTCGTCACGATTCTCTTCTGGCGCATCGAGCCCGATGCAAGGATCTGGGTGCCAGGAGCCGAGCAGCAAGGGCCTTTAGCTCAATTGGCAGAGCTGCGGACTTTTAATCCGTAGGTTGTGGGTTCGAGCCCCACAGGGCCCACCACTCGTCGGCGCGACGAATGTGGACGAAAACCGCCGTTGTGCCAGGTCCCGACCTGCCCGTCCCTTCTGCGATTTGCAACGACATTCGGTCCAGCAGACACGCGGGTCACGACGCAGGTCGCGTCGCTCCACTCCTCGCGGCCCCGCCCATCGACGCACCACTCGTCGGCGGCAGGGGCTTGGCGTACTTGCGCATCGTGCGGGCGATGGCGGCGACGTAGTGTTCCGTCTCCGCGAACGGCGGGACGCCCTGGTACTTCGTCACGTTGCCGAAGCCTGCGTTGTAGCCGGCGAGCGCGAGGCGCATGGGGTTGTCGGCGATGCCTGAACGTTCGGCCCGCTGCTTCAGCTCACGCATCAAACGCCCCTGTGCGGCGATGGCGTCGGCGGGGTCGAACGGGTCGCCCTTGCCGTGGCTGGCCCACGCGTCGGGCGTGAACTGGGCGAGCCCCTTGGCGTTCGCGTGCGAGACGGCCTTCGGGTTCCACTTCGACTCGACCTCGAGCTGCGCAGCGAGCACAGCGCCGGGCACGCCCGATTCGCGCGACGCCGCCGCGACGAGCGGCCCCCAGCCGTTCGGCACCTTCGACTCGTCCAGCGCGCCGAGGGGCGCGTCGAACGACGGGACGAGCTGCGGGTCCGAGCGTGTCGACGTCATGAGCAGCAGCAATCCCGCGCACAGCGCGACGACGAGGCACGTCACGACGATGCGCCCACGCCGCGTCAGACGGATGGGCGCGGACGATGACGCGGCGCGTCGTGGGGTCATGATCTTCTCGTTCGCTCTCGTCTCGCGCGTCTTGAGGTCCGACTCTCGGCCGAACCCGGCTGCTTGCCCGCTGCTGCCTCACACGCTGCCAAACGATCAGGGGGCGTAGAACCCTGTCGATGTACGCATCCCCTCCGCAAGGCCGGGGTAGCGGGCCGCTCCAGTCTGACAGGCTGCCGGCGCCCGTCTCGGCTGCCACGCTCGGACGCGTCCCGGATCGACGATCCGAGGGCCTGACGACGGCGCGTCGCTGCAACGTCGCACAACCCGTCGACAGATGGTCGCATCCCGCCGACGACGGGCAGCCCTGACAAATCGACGAACACATGAACGTCCGCCCAGACCTCATCCACGCGCCCCGTCGAGGTGACACGATCGAAGGGGGCGATGAGGAGCCCTTGCTGTTCGATCGACACCGAACCCCTCGGGCGCCGTGGGCGCCTCAGATCTGGAGAAGACGATGACGAACACCCCGATCACCGCCGGCCACACGATCGGTGAATGGCTGGAGCACGCCTCGATCACCTTCCTGCTGAGCGACGACTCGACCAACATCAACGGCGCGGTGCTCACCTCGGACGGCGGGTGGTCAGCGGCCTGAGCCTCAGGGGCTCGGATTCGGCGGAATTCCGGGGTTGTCGGCATGATGTGGTTGGGTTGTTGTCGACGAGGAGAACCCGACCACACCGACGCCGAGGAGGCGCACCGATGGTGAACGACACCCCCGCAGCATCCGACGACCGCTCGAACGACACGTGGCGCGACGTCGCGTCACCGCAGGCGCAGGCCGACCTCGACGAACTGCTCTCCGCAGCGCTCGGCGCGGCGATGGAGCACCTCGAGAAGAACGGCGAGTTCTACCCGTTCGCGATGTCGGTCGACGGCGAACCGACGATCGACTCCACCGGTGAGCCGACGGCCGCGAGCAACCAGGCCGTCGCGCCGGACGTCGACATCGTCTTCGCCGACCCCGCCGCGCTGGGCGAGCAGCCCGAGCCCGAAGCGGTGCTGGCCGAGCTGCGCCGCGTCCTCGCGGTGCGCGCCGAGAACGAGAACCGCACGGTCGCGCAGCGCGCGACGGCCATCGTCCTGTACGTCGTCGTGCCCGAGTTCGGTGACGCGGTGCGCGTCGACCTCGAGCACGCCGAGGGTGTGCAGCTCATGGTGCTCGCGCCCGTCAAGGGCAAGGGCAAATCGCGCAAGCGCACCTTCGAGTACGGCGACCTGCGGCTGTTGCCGGGCCAGCGCCACATCTGGTGAGCCGCGCCCTCGACCTCGTCCGCGATCCCGCACGACGACTTCGCGCAGCGGGATGCCCCGTCGACCACACCGAGCAGCAAGGCTGACATGACGAACGAATCGCCCGACGACGCCGCGGCCGGCGCCGTCGAGACCGTCCACCCCGGCGCGCAGGACGTCGCGGGCGACTTCGCCGCGTCCGCGGATGCCGCTGCGCGGGAGGCGAACCCGCGCGTCAAGACGCTGACGCAGCGGTTGCCGAAGACGTTTGACGCCGACCGCATCTACGAGGAGTTCACCGCCTGGGCGGGCGATCGTGGCCTCAGCCTCTATCCGCACCAGGAAGAGGCCATCATCGAGGTGCTCGACGGCAAGAACGTCATCCTCGCGACGCCCACGGGCTCGGGTAAGTCGATGGTCGCGACGGCGGCGCACTTCGCGGCGCTGGCAGCCGACCGGGTGAGCTTCTACACCGCGCCGATCAAGGCTCTCGTGAGCGAGAAGTTCTTCGCGCTGTGCGAGATCTTCGGTGCCGAGCACGTCGGCATGCTGACGGGCGATGCCTCGGTTAACGCCGACGCGCCCATCATCTGCTGCACCGCGGAGATCCTCGCCAACATCGCCTTGCGCGAGGGCAAGGACGCCGACGTCGGCCTCGTCATCATGGACGAGTTCCACTTCTACTCCGAGGGCGATCGCGGCTGGGCGTGGCAGGTGCCGCTGCTCGAACTGCCGCAGGCGCAGTTCCTGCTCATGTCCGCGACGCTCGGTGACGTGCGCCGTTTCGAGGAGGACATGACGCGTCGCACCGGCCGCGCCTCCGTCACCGTCGCGGGGGCCGAGCGTCCCGTGCCGCTCAGCTATCACTGGTCGACGACACCACTCAACGAGACGATCGAGGAGCTGCTCGAGACGCGTCAGGCGCCCGTCTACGTCGTGTTCTTCACGCAGGCCCAGGCGCTGGAGAACGCGCAGGCGCTCATGTCGCTCAAGGTCGCCTCCCGTGAGGATCGCGACAGGATCGCCGAGATGATCGGCGACTTCCGCTTCTCCACCGGCTTCGGCAAGACGCTCTCACGACTCATCCGTCACGGCATCGGTGTGCACCACGCCGGCATGTTGCCGAAGTACCGGCGTCTCGTCGAGACGCTCGCGCAGGCCGGTCTGCTCAAGGTGATCTGCGGCACCGACACGCTCGGCGTCGGCATCAACGTGCCGATCCGCACCGTCGTGCTCTCCGGCCTGACGAAGTTCGACGGCACCCGCCAGCGCATGCTCAAGTCGCGCGAGTTCCACCAGATCGCCGGGCGGGCCGGCCGTGCGGGGTTCGACACGAGCGGCACCGTCGTCGTGCAGGCGCCCGAGCACGTCATCGAGAACACGCGCAACATCGCGAAGGCCGGTGACGACCCGAAGAAGCTCAAGAAGGTGCAGCGCAAGAAGCCGCCGGAGGGTTTCATCAACTGGAGCGAGGAGAGCTTCGAGCGCATCGTCGCGAGCGAGCCCGAAGCCCTCGTCAGTCGCATGCACATCACGCACTCGATGCTGCTCAACCTCATCGCCCGCGACGGCGACCCGTTCGTCGCCGTGCGCGATCTCGTGCGCGACAACCACGAGGATCGCAAGGGGCAGGCGAAGCTCGCTCGCCGCGCGATCGGCCTCTACCGCGAGATGCTGGCCGCCGGCGTCGTCCGGCGACTCGACGAACCGCAGGCCGACGGGCGCCAGGTCGACCTCACGGTCGACCTGCAGGACAACTTCGCGCTCAACCAGCCGCTCGCACCGTTCGCCCTCGCCGTCCTCGACATGCTGAGTCCCGACGACGCCGCCCCCGCCCGCGGTGACGCGCCGGAGGTCGACACCTCGACGAACGAGGGCGCACGCGCCGCGGCGCGCACGAACGCACAGGATTACGCGGTCGACGTCGTCAGTGTCATCGAGTCGATCCTCGACGACCCTCGCCCGGTGCTCATGGCGCAACAGCACAAGGCGCGCGGCGTGGCGATCGCCGAGATGAAGGCCGACGGCATCGAGTACGACGAGCGCATGGAGCGCCTCGAGGACGTGACGTGGCCGAAGCCGCTCTCCGACCTGCTCGACGCGGCGTTCGAGACGTACGCGCAGAGCCAGCCGATGGTGCGCATGTACGAACTGTCACCCAAGTCCGTCGTGCGCGAGATGTACGAGAATGCCTGGGGCTTCGGCGATCTCATCCGCTTCTACGACCTCGCGCGCAGCGAGGGCGTCGTCCTGCGTTACCTGACCGACGCGTACCGCACCCTGCGTCAGAGCGTGCCCGAGTCGAAGAAGAACGAGGAACTCGCCGACCTCATCGAGTGGCTCGGGGAGGTCATCCGTCAGACCGACTCGAGCCTGCTCGACGAGTGGGAGGCCCTGACGCACCCGGGTGACGCGCCGGTGCAGCAGGAGACGGTGCTGAAGCAGCGTCCCCTCACGGCCAACCCGCGCGCGATGAAGGTCGCCATCCGCAAGGCGATGTTCAAGCGCGTCGAGCTCGCAGCGCGCGACGACGTCGACGGCCTCGCCGCGCTCGACGCCGCCGTCGCGGCGACGACCGACCCGCCGACCGAGATCGTCATGGATGCCGACGCGTGGGATGCCGACCTCGGCGCCTACTACGACGAGCATGACGAGATCCTCCTCGACGCGGACGCCCGCGGGCCGAGGATGCTGCGCATCACCGAGCAGCCCGACAAATGGGAGATCCGCCAGGTCATCCACGACCCCGATGACGACAACGACTGGGGGATCGACGCGGAGGTCGACCTCGCCGCCTCCGACGAGGCGGGCGTCCCGCTCGTCGTCGTGGTCGGCCTCAACCGCCTCGGGGACTGACGCGCGTCCGCGACGAGCGGCGGTCATCGAGAGCCGCATACCGGCCAAGGACGAAAAGCAACCGAGCCAATCTTGTGAGCACGGGGAGCCCCTGACGACGAACACCGAACGCACGGGCTCGGGTCGAGCACGTACCCTGACCCGGTTGTCGGCCGGCGCGGTGTCGCACGAGCGTGCCCAGCGCGACGCTTTCAATGAGACAGCCACGCCTCACCCCAGCTCGTCGAAGGAGAACACGGTGGATCAGCAGGTCGGCGCCCACGCGGTCAAGGGCTCGGCGAGCACGGACGCCCCGGCGAGCTCAGAGGGTTCGAGTGGCCTGACGCGCAGCCTCGGGCATCGCACCATGCTGATGATCGGTCTCGGTTCGGCGCTCGGCACGGGCCTGTTCTTCGGTTCCGGCGCGGCGATCGGGGTGGCCGGCCCGGCGGCCGTCGTCAGCTATGCGCTGGGCGCGCTGCTCGTCGCCGTCATCGGCCTCGCCATGGCGGAGATGGCGACCGCCCGCCCCGAGCCGGGCAGCTTCGGCGCCGCCGCGGGGCGTTACCTCGGGGAGTGGGCCGGCTACGTCTCTCGCTGGTGCTACTGGGCGGCGAGCGTCATCGCGCTCGGCGGCGAGGTCGTCGCGGCCGGCGCATATCTGCAGTACTGGTGGCCGCAGACGTCGCTCTCCGTGTTCGTCGCCCTCGTGGCGCTCGCGATCATCGTCATCAACCTGCTCTCCGTGCGCGCGTTCGGCCGCGCCGAGGTCGTCTTCTCCACGCTCAAGGTGACGGCTCTCGTCGCGTTCATCCTCGTCGCGCTCGTCCTCGTGCTGTTCGGCGTGCCCGGCCATCCCGCCACCGGGTTCGCTCACCTCACCGACCACGGCGGGTTCATGCCCGGCGGTATGGAGTCGATCTGGTTGTCGATGTCGATCGTGATGTTCGCCTTCGTCGGCGTCGAGGTCGTGCCGATCACCGCGGCCGAGGCCGACGACCCGCGCCGCAGCGTCCGCACCGCGATGCGCGCCCTCGTCGCCCGGCTGGGGTTGTTCTACGTCATCGCGGTGGGTCTCATCGTCACGCTCAACGCCTGGACCGACGTCGCGTCCGCGAAGGGCCTGACGGCGAGCCCGTTCGTCAAGGCGTTCGACGCCGTCGGGCTCCCGGCCGCCGCGGGCATCATGAACGCCGTCATCCTCGTCGCCGCGCTGTCGACGGGCAATGCGCAGCTGTACGGCGCCGGTCGGCTCGTGCACTCGCTCGCCGTCGATCGTCTCGCACCGCGATTCCTCGCCCGCACGACGTTGCGGGGAGTGCCGCTCGCGGCCACGCTCGTCTCGACGTTCGGCCTCGTCCTCGCGATCTACCTCGCACAGACGGGGGTTGCCGACATCTTCACCAAGCTCGCCTCCATCGCGATCTTCTCCGTCATGGTGACGTGGCTGCTCGCCCTCGCCAGCTTCATCGCGTTCAAGCGCCGCGGCGACGTCGATGGCAGCGTCTACCTGCCCGGCGGCAGTGTGACGGCGGCGCTCGGCGTCGTCGGCGTGCTCGCCGTGATGGCCACCGCGTTCGAGGTCGACGACATGCGTCAGGCGGCGCTCATCGGCAGTGGCTGGGTCCTCGTGCTGCTCGTCGCGTACCTCCTCACGCGGGCCGGGCGAGCCCGGGCCCGTACCTACTGACGCCCCACCTCACCCCTGCGGTGGGATGCTGCGGCCCCGACTCGATTTTCCGCGCGAATGGTGGTGGGGTTGGAGGCATGAGCGCGCCCGTGACGTCCACCTATCGCTTCCAGCTGCACGCCGACTTCCCGTTCGACGCTGCCCGCGCGCAGTTGCCGTACCTGAAGAAGCTCGGCATCTCGCACGCCTATTGCTCGCCGATCCTCACCGCCGTCTCCGGTTCGGTCCACGGCTATGACGTGCTCGACCACACCCGTGTCAACCCGGAACTGGGCGGCCGCGAAGCGTTCGAGCGGTTCGCCGACGCCGCGCACGAGCTGGGGCTCGGTGTCGTCGTCGACGTCGTGCCGAACCACATGGCGTTCGTCGCGCCCGAGTCGAGCAACGCGCCGCTGTGGGCGCTGCTGGCAGGGGGGAAGGACGCCTCGACGGCGCATTGGTTCGACGTCGATTGGGACGCGCTCGACGGCGCGCTCGGCGTCCCGATCCTCGGCAAGCCGCTCGACGAGGAGATCGCGGACGGCTCGATCACGCTCGACCGCAGCGGTGACGAACCCGTCATCCGCTACTACGAACACGTCTTCCCCGTCGCCGACGGTTCCCTCGACGGCATCGGCGAGGCGCCGCAGGGCGACGAACTCGCCCGGCTTCTCGAGCGTCAGCACTACCGGCTCGCGTTCTGGCGCGATCGTGACGCGGTGCTCAACTATCGTCGCTTCTTCGAGGTCAACGAGCTCATCGCCGTGCGCGTCGAGACCGACGACGTCTTCGACGCGACGCACGCGCTGCTGCTCGAACTGCATCACGCCGGCCACATCGACGGCTTCCGCATCGACCACCCGGACGGACTGGCCGACCCGGCCGGATACCTCGCGCGACTGACGCAGGAGTGCCGCAGGGGCACGCCGATCTGGGTCGAGAAGATCCTCGAACCGGGCGAGCACCTGCCGAGCGACTGGGCCTGCGCGGGCACGACGGGTTACGACGCGATGGCCGCCATCACCGCCGCGCTGGCCGATGACGTCGCCGCCCCGACGATCGAGGCCTGCTGGCAGCGTGCGCTCGGTGACGGCGACGCCCGCGACGTCGAGGTCGCGACGCGCGAGGCGAAGCGCTTCGTCGTCGAGAACGGTCTCGTGCCGGAGGTCGAGCGGCTGACGCGTCGCGCCGCCGAGGTGCGCCCCGACCTGCAGCGCGAAGCACTGCGTGCCGCGATCGTCGAGCTGCTCGTCGCGGCGCCCGTCTACCGCGCCTACCTCGTCCCGGGCGCCCGCATGGCGCCGGAGTCGAAGCACCACCTCGACGAGGCGCTCGAGGCCGCGCGCGAGGCCCGCCCCGATCTGGCCGACGAGCTCGATGCTCTCAAGCGCATCGCGCTCGTGCGTCCGCACGCCGGGGCCGACGAGTTCGACGACATCGAGCCGGCCGCGTCCGACTTCGCGGTGCGTCTTCAGCAGACGTGGGGCCCGGTCATGGCGAAGTCGATCGAGGACACCCTCTTCTACCGGTGGCACGCGTTGACCGCCCTCAACGAGGTCGGCGGCGACGTCGACGTCCTCGTGGACGCCGGCGCGCACCGTCTGAACGCCTGGGCGCAGCACAACGCCGAATACTGGCCGCGCACGATGACGACGCTGTCGACGCACGACACGAAGCGCAGCGAGGACGTTCGCGCGGCGCTGCTCGCGATCGCCGGTGACGACGAGGCGTGGACGGCGTGCAGCGACGCCGCGTTCGCGCTCGCCGACGCGATGGGCGTCGACCGGCCCGCGGCGGCGCTGGCGTGGCAGACCATCGCTGGATTCTCCACCGCCTACGGCCCGTTCAACACCACCGATGCTGACGGCGCCGCACCCGACGCCGCCCACGGGCGGCGCGATCTCGGCATCGACGCGGATCGCCTGAGCGAGTACCTGACGAAGGCGCTGCGCGAGGCGAAGGTCTACACGGCCTGGACCGACGGCGACGAGGCGTACGAGAAGCAGGTTCTCGCCTTCGCCACCGCTGTCCTCGAGGCTGACGACGCCGCCGCCCCTCGAACGGGGGAGAGCGCTGCATCGGCGCTGGCCGCCGAGACGCTTGCCGCGGATCTACGCCGCAGCCTCCTCGACGCGCGTCGACGGAACGCCGAGGCGATCACGCTGACCGGGCACACGCAGAAGGTGCTCGAGCTGTTCCTTCCGGGCATCCCCGACACCTACCAGGGCTCGGAACGTCCGACGCTCAGCCTCGTCGACCCCGACAATCGTCGCCCGGTCGACTACGGCGAACTCGAGCAGCTCCTCGACGTCGAGGGCTCGCGTCCGCGCCTCGTGCAGCGTTGCCTCGCCGCGGACGTCCATGCACCGGCGAACCCGGGGTCGGGTTACGAACCGCTCGAGTCCGACAGCGAGTTCCTCGTCGCGTTCGAGAGGACGGTGCCGGCAGCGTCCGTCGTGCGCCGTCAGATCGCCGAGGCCGGGCGTCTCGTCGAGGCCGCGGGGCGTCAGGTGAGCAAGTTGGTCAAGCGTGCCCAGGGCAGCGAGCAGACTGACGCACCGACGCCCGCCGAGGCGGACGCGACTCCGCTCGCCGTCGCCGTCATCGGGGTGCGCGCCGCATCCCGGGCACTGCGCACGGGCGCGCTGGCCGATGCCCACGTCAGCCTGCCTGCCGGAGAGTGGCGGCACGCCTTCACCGGCGAACGCCTCACCATCACCGACGAGCCGGTCGCGTTCGGCGATCTCGGTGACCACGAGTTCGGCCACGTCCACGTCCTCGTTCAGGAGAAGCGATGAACACATACTCCTCGCCCGGTTTTCACGGCGCGACCCAGACGATCTCGGTGTGGGCGCCGGCCGCCGAGCGCATGGTGCACCTCGTCGCGGACGGCGTGAAGGCGCCCATGAAGGCCGGCGAGAACGGCTGGTGGCATTCGCCCGAGCCGGTGCGCGTCGGCAGCGAGTACGCCTTCAGCATCGACGGCGGCGACCCGCGCCCCGACCCGCGTTCGCGGCTGCAGCCCGAGGGCATCCACGGCCCCAGCGAGGTCGTCGACCTCGCGGCCCACGACTGGCAGGACGACGGTTGGCGCGGCCACCACGCGGACGCGGCCTCGCACGACGACGCGATGCGCGGCGCGGTCTTCTACGAGCTGCACATCGGCACGTTCACCGAATCCGGGACGTTCGACTCGGCCATCGAACGGCTCGATCACCTCGTGACGCTCGGGGTGACACACGTCGAGATCCTGCCGGTGAACGGCGTTCCGGGAGCGCGAAACTGGGGCTACGACGGTGTCAACTGGTACGCGACGAGCGCCGCCTACGGTGGCCCGGCCGCCTTCCAGCGCTTCGTCGACGCGTGCCACGCGCGCGGCCTCGCCGTCTGCCTCGACGTCGTCTACAACCACCTCGGCCCGAGCGGCAACTACTTGCCCGAGTTCGGCCCCTACTTCAATGCGCTGCACCACACGCCGTGGGGCCCCGCCGTCAACCTCGACGGCCCGCAGAGTGACGAGGTGCGCCGCTTCATCATCGAGAACGCGCTCATGTGGTTCACCGAGTTCCACGTCGACGCGTTCCGCCTTGACGCCGTCCACGCACTCGCCGACGACACGGCCGTCCACATCCTCGAAGAGCTCACGGCCGCACTGGAACTCGCCGCCGAGGAGACGGGGCGCAACGTCGTCGTCGTCGCCGAGTCCGACCGCAACGACCCGGCCACCGTCACGCCGCGTGCGCGCGAACCGCGCTCGGGTCAGCACGGACTCGCGGTCGCCGACGGTGGCAGCGCTGGCCTCGGGCTGAGCGGGCAGTGGGCCGACGACATCCACCACACCCTGCACGTGCTGCTCACTGGCGAGACGCAGGGCTACTACGAGGACTTCGCGGCCCCCGCGGCCCTCGCCAAGATGTACGCGACGCCGTTCTTCCACGACGGCACGTACTCGAGCTTCCGCGAGCGCCGCCACGGCCGCCCCGTCGATCCCGAAGCGACGCCGGGTTGGCGCTTTGTCGCGTCCCTGCAGACGCACGATCAGGTCGGCAACCGCGCGACGGGCGAGCGCCTGTCGCAGCTCGTCGGCGTCGACCGGCTGGCCTGCGCGGCGGCGCTGCTGCTGACGTCGCCGTACACGCCGATGCTCTTCATGGGTGAGGAGTACGGTGCGCAGACCCCCTGGCAGTTCTTCACCGACCACGTCGACCCCGAGATCGCCGAGGGCACCTCACGCGGGCGCGCGGCCGAGTTCGCGGCCCACGGCTGGGGTGACGCGGTGCCCGACCCCCAGGAGGAGTCGACCTTCCGCAACTCGGTGCTGCGCTGGAGTGAGATCGACGACCCCGACGGCGAGCAGTCGCTCCTGCTCGACTGGTACCGCACCCTCATCAGGCTGCGCCGCGAGGTGCCCGACCTGTCCGACCCCACCCTCGGTACGAGCCGGGTCGAGCGTGACGGCGAGGGCCCGACGAGCGTCGTGACGGTGCACCGCGGCGACTGCCGCGTCGTCGTCA
Source organism: Dermacoccus sp. GAS27A (assembly GCF_044909235.1). NCBI lineage: Bacteria > Bacillati > Actinomycetota > Actinomycetes > Micrococcales > Dermacoccaceae > Dermacoccus > Dermacoccus sp. GAS27A. Next base: position 12,717 of record NZ_JBIYDW010000011.1, read on the forward strand.
ACCTCTCGGGCGAGGCGACGACGATCGACGCCGACCGTGTCATCGCCGCATGGCACATCGTCGACGAGCGCCCCACCGACGGCAGGGGAGTGCGCGTCGTCATCCCGGCCGACGGGGTGGCCATCGTCCGCTGACCCGTAACAGTGTCGTGCCGCCGGGTGCGACACTGCGGAGTTCTCGGCGACGGCGTCCGGCGGATGTCTCGACGGCGGCCGGCGGAATGCCGGCCGCCCGCGTGTCGTTGACCCGATGACGCACTCGACGCCTCGTCGAGGCACCGAAGGAGCCAGCCGTACCCGTGACGCGTTCCCACCACAAGCCGTTGTTCTTCACCGACCGCGAGTTCCAGGCGTTCGAGGGAGCACCCGACCCCGCCGATGTCACCGCCATCGCGCACGAGAGCGCCGCCATCCTGGTCGGCGCCGGGCGCACCAACGTGGACCCGGAGGTGACGGCCCGGCTCATCGCGCTGACGGACGAGATCGGCTTGTCGACGCTCGCGCAGCTGTGGGCCGGGCGCCCCGCCGTCAGCCTGCCCGGCGTGCTGTGGCGCCTCTACACGCTGCGCGAATGGGTGCGCCGCGACGCTGTAGGCGCCGCGGGCGACTACAACGCCGGTATCCGGCACGCTCACGTCTCCCACGCCGTCGCGGGATCGGCCGACCCGAGCGGACCTGCCGAGATCAAGGCGCTCGCCGACCGCATCCTCGAGGGCGCCTACACCGGCGACTTCGCCGTCGCGCTCGAACGCGCCGCAGCCTTCTGTCGCGTCGTCGCCTCCGGCCGGGCCGAACGCGCCGAGCGTCACGACGGCCATGACGATGCCCTGGCCGCGCGCGAGGCGCTCAGCGCCGCACGGCTCGGCGACACAGCCCGTGACCTGACGAAGGCCGCCTCCGCCTGGCGCATCGGCAACCTCGACTGATCCGACCCGACTGACTCGACTCAGGTCATTCGACCCGGGCGGCCCGTCTCGAGCGGTGCATCTCGACCGGTTCATGGGTTGCGCTGTCTGGTCTCGACCGGTGGTGACGCCTCGCCAGGCGTCGCCGGCTCCGGGACGACACTGCACTGCGTGACGTTTCTCGCAGCCGCCGGGAATGCGAGGGCCGGTGATGTTCGTTAAGGTGGATGAGCACGCTGGGCCGCGGCAGCCCCGGGTCCCAAATTCAGCCGCTACGAGCGGCCTAGTGCCGAGAGGCGCTCCCGGTCCAGCGTGTCTCACATCTCTCGCGGCGCGGCCATCCCCTGCGCCGCTACCGCACCTCATCGCGAGCGGCGAAGCGCCGGGATGTACTGGCATTCGACCGTGCCGTGGTGGTCAGTGCGCCAGGAGGTAGTGCTCCGCCGCGTCGCGGCGGGCCTTCTCGCGGGCGCGACGCCCACCGCCCTTCCAGTCGCAGACGTGGCAGACGCCGTAGCTGAAGTTGCCGTCGTCGACGATTCCCGGGGTGTCCGAGAAGACGATCTCGTCAGGGGTCGGGTGAGCGCCGCGCGCGATCGCCTGCTTCTTGCGGTTCTTGAGCAGCGACTTGCGCGACCACGTTCCAATACGAGTTGCATCCTTCGGCACAAGCACAGTGTGCATGAAATCGGGATGAACGGCCCCTGAAGCATTGAGTCGATTTGCCCGACCCCGGGCACGATGTTCAGCGCCGGCTCGCGCTATGCCGAAGAGGGTTGCGCCCCAGGGAAACTCGATCGGCACACGGTCATAGCCCCCGCTCATATGTGATGTGAGTCATTCTGCATCCCGACGTGCAGCGACGCCTGCAGCGCCTCCCAGCGTGAAGTCAGGTTGACGCCGCAGGAACGCTGCCCGGCAACGCAGGCGCCCCCCACCGTCACGACGGTGGGGGGCGCACAACGCACGATGGATCAGCAGTGCTTCTCGGGCTGAGCTCGGGGGCGCCTGCGGACCTCGCTTCGTTCGTGTCCTCGGCACCCTTTCGCTTTCACCTGACGGGCTCGGAGGGCCGCGCCGGGCCGGTGCTCGCTTCGCTGCGCCCCGGTCCTCACGGCCCTTTCGCCCGGCTGTCAGCCGAAGCGACCGGAGATGTAGTCCTCGGTCGCCCGCTGATCCGGGTTGCTGAACATCTTCTGCGTGTCGTTCATCTCGACGAGCATGCCGGGCTTGCCCGTCGCCTCGAGGTTGAAGAACGCCGTCCGGTCAGCCACACGCGCCGCCTGCTGCATGTTGTGCGTGACGATGACGATCGTGTAGTCCTTCTTCAGCTCCAGCATCAGATCCTCGATGGCGAGCGTCGAGATCGGGTCGAGAGCCGAGCACGGCTCGTCCATGAGGAGCACGTCCGGCGACACCGCGATGGCACGCGCGATGCACAGACGCTGCTGCTGACCGCCCGACAGGCCGGCACCCGGCTTGTCGAGGCGATCCTTGACCTCGTTCCACAGGTTCGCGCCACGCAGCGACTGCTCCGTCTTCTCGGCGAGCACCTTCTTGTCCTTCACGCCGTTGAGGCGCAGACCCGCGACGACGTTGTCACCGATCGACATCGTCGGGAACGGGTTGGGGCGCTGGAACACCATGCCGACGGTGCGGCGCACCGCCACCGGGTCGACGCCCGGCGCGTACAGGTCCTCGTCGTCGAGGAGCACCTGACCCTCGACGCGGCCGCCGGGGATGACCTCGTGCATGCGGTTGAGGGTGCGCAGGAACGTGGACTTGCCGCAGCCCGACGGGCCGATGAAGGCCGTGATCGAGCGGGGCTCGATCGTCATGGAGACATCGTTCACGGCGAGGAAGTCGCCGTAGTAGACGTTGAGGTTGTGAACGTCGATCCGCTTGCTCATTGAACTCGGGTTCCTTTACGAGTCGTATCCGCGCGAGCGGATGTCAGTTCTTGACCTTGCTGAAGCGGCTGATGAAGCGGCCCAGCAGGTTGAGAAGAAGGATGAGGAGGATGAGGGTGCACGCCGCCGCCCACACGCGCTGCGCGGAGGCGTCGACGGCCATGTTGTCCTTGCCGTTGTAGATCATCGTCGGCAGCGTGCCCATGAGGCCGCCGAACAGGTTCGTCGACAGCGACTTGAAGTACGGCGCGAGGATGATGAGCGGTGCCGTCTCGCCCATGACGCGGGCGAGGCCGAGCAGCACACCGGTGACGATGCCGGAGAACGCCGTCGGGAGAACGATCTTGAGGATCGTCTTCCACTTCGGCACGCCGAGGGCGTACGCGGCCTCGCGCAGCTCGTTCGGCACGAGCTTCAACATCTCCTCCGTGGAGCGCACGACGACGGGAACCATGAGCAGCACGAGCGCCAGGCACACGGCGAACGGGATGCGGTCGAAGCCGAACGTCGTCACCCACACGGCGTAGACGAACAACGCGGCGACGATGGAGGGGACACCGGTGAGGATGTCGACCATGAAGCTGACGATCTTCGCGGCACGGCCGCGCCCGTACTCGACGAGGTAGACGGCGGTCATCACGCCGATCGGCACGGCGATGAGAGCCGTGACGAAGGCCTGGATGAGGGTGCCCTGGATGGCGTGGGCGGCGCCGCCGGCGACCTCGCGGCGGCCGACGCCGCGCTGGCTCTTCGTCCACCAGTCGACGTGCAGGAGCAGCTCGCCGCCCTTCATGATGACGGTGGCGATGATCCACACCAGCGGTACGAGGGCGACGAGGAACGCGGCCCACATGACGACGGTGGCGATCGTGTTCTTCGTCGCGCGGCCGCCTGACTGGCCCTTGCCGGAGAGCGAGTTCTTCGACCGGGGCTCGGGAGCGGGGTTCTTCTCGAGGGAGTGGGCTGCGGTGCTCATTCGGTGAACGCCTTCCTGCGCTCGATGACGACACGGGCGATCGCGTTGACGACGAACGTCAGGATGAACAGGACGAGGCCCGCCGCGATGAAGGCCCCCGTCTTCGAGGGGTTGTCGAACTCGCCGGCGTTGTTGGCGATCTTCGAGGCGAAGGTCTCACCGCCCTTGAAGATCGAGAAGTTCCAACCCTCGCTGCCGTTGAGGGCGGAGACGATCATCATGACGGCGACGGTCTCACCGAGCGCGCGCCCGAGGCCGAGCATGGACGCGCTGATGATGCCGGGCTTGCCGAAGGGGAGCACCGCGGTGCGGATGACCTCCCACTTCGTCGCGCCGAGCGCCGTCGCCGCATCCTTGTGGGCCTGCGGCGTCTGCGCGAAGACCTCACGCGTCAGGGCCGTGATGATCGGCAGGATCATGATGGCGAGGATGATCGAGACGAAGGCGATGGTGCTCGCGGGGGAGGTGTCCGTCTTGGCGAACAGGGGGCACCAGCCCAGCACGTCCTGGATGACCTTGGCCACCGGGTCGAAGTACTGACCGACGGTGAACACGCCCCACAGGCCGTAGACGATGGACGGCACGGCCGCCAGCAGGTCGATGAGCGCAGCGCCCGGCTTCGCCAGCCACTTCGGCGCGTACTGCGTGAGGAACAGCGCGATGCACACGGCGAGCGGCACGGCGATGAGCATGGCGAGCACCGAGGAGGTGACCGTCACCCACAGTAGGCGGGCGATGCCGAAGTGCATCGGGCTCGAGTCGACGTCCCAGTCCTGGGAGGTGAGGAAGTTCGAGTGGTCGTCCATGATGGCGGGAACCGCCTGGATGACGAGGAAGGCTCCGACGAGCGCGACGAGGACGACGACGAGGAGGCCCGCGCCGCGCGCGAGGCCACCGAAGATCATGTCGCCCCTGCGGCCCGTCGCTGCGCGGTCACCGGAGGGGGCGCGCTCGCCGGGGCCCTCCCCGGGGGTGTGACCGTCGTCGGGGCCGGGTGCGTCGGCCACCGAGACGCCGGTGATTGAACTCATGAGGTTTCCTGCCTCTGCTCGAGCTGGTACGGGTGGAACGCGAGACTATGGACTCGCTCCGACGCGCAGACGGGGTGCTCGGGCGCCGAAGCGCCCGAGCACCCCGTCAGGCGCTGTGCGTCACTGGATGGCGTTGACGGCCGTCTTGACCTTGCCCTGGATGTCGGCCGGCAGCGGCGCGTAACCCTGGGACTCGAGGTTCTTCTGGATGTCGTCGCCGGCGAAGTAGGTGAGGAACGACTTCACGGACTTGCCGATCTCGGCGTCCTTGTACTTCGAGCAGACGACCTCGTACGTGACGAGGACGATCGGGTAGGCGCCCGCTTCCTTCGTCGCGTAGTCGAGCTTGAGGCGCAGGTCGTTGCCCGTGCCGTCGATCTTCGCGGCGGAGATGGCCTTGGACGCCGAGGCGCCGGTCAGCTCGACGGCGCCCGCACCGTTGTCGATCTTCGCGACCTGCAGCTCGTTGTCCTTCGCGGCCGACCACTCGGCGTACGTGATGCCACCGTCGGTCGACTTCACGGACGAGGTCACGCCGGCCGTCTTGGCCTTGCCTTCGCCCTTGCCCGTCCACTTCTTGCCGGGCTCGGCCGTCCAGTTGTCCTTCGCGGAGGCGGCGAGGTACTTCGTGAAGTTCTCCGTCGTGCCCGACTCGTCCGAGCGGAAGAAGACCTTGATGTCCTTGGCCGGCAGGGTGACGCCCTTGTTGACCGCGGCGATCGCCGGGTCGTTCCACTTCGTGATCTTGCCGTTGAAGATGTCGGCGAGGACGGCCGGCGTCAGCGTGATCGGGTCCTTGACGTCCTTCAGGTTGTACGAGACGGCGATCGGGCCGGTCACCATCGGGATGTTCCAGGCCTCGGAACCGCAGGCCGTCTTGGCCTCGTCGGTCTCGATCTTGCCGTCCTTCGGCTTCGTCTTGAGCGCGGAGTCGGAGCCGGCGAAGTTGACCTGGCCGGCGATGAACTGCTTGATGCCGTTGCCGGAACCGGTCGCGTTGTACGTGACGTTGTTGTCGCAGGTCTTGCCGTACTTCTCGATGGCGTCCTGGATCGCGTTGTCCTGGGCGGAGGAACCCTCGGCCTTCAGGTCCTTCTTGCCGCAGTCGGCCGAACCCGAGTCGCCGCCGGACTTGGCGGCGTCCGTCGCGCTGGAGCCTGCGGACTTGGCGCTGTCGGTGGCGGAGTCGGACGACTCGCTGCCACAGGCGGACAGCGCAAGGGCGCCGGCCAGCGCGACGCCGGAGATGCGGGCGATGCTCGTGATCTTCACGGGATACAGACCTCTCGTCACAAAGTATTTCCGGGCACGTGCCTGGACGCTTGGAACCTAGGTCGTTCACGTGTCGCGAATCCCCCTTCGAGGTAAACGTTGAGTGAACGCAGTCTGAGGGGTGTGAGAGGCCTTGGGCAGTGGGAGATTGCCGGTCGGAATCGGTGCTCAGCGTTCCAGGGGTGGGGTGCGCAACCGCTCCACCGAGACGATCCGCGCCTCCTGGCCGCCACCGAGGACCTGGCAGACGAGCACCTCGCCCTTGTCCATCCCGTGCGCCTTGATGTGGTCGAGGCAGCGACGCGTCGCCGACCCGGTCGACGCGAGTGCGGACAACCCCGCGACGAGATCGGGGATGAGGGGGCGGTGAGTGCACAACGCCGTCGCATCGGCGCGCTCGAGGGCGCGCGTCAACTGGCGGGCGGCCTTCTGGGGGTGAGCGGCGAACGTCTCCTCCGACAGCGCGCTCTTCGTCTGCAACCGCGTCCCGCTCGCGGACGTGAACGGCTTGACCGTCTGCACGCACCGCGTCGACGACGACGACACGACGCGCTCAGGAGCCCACGCCCCGAGGACGGGGACGAGCGCAGCGGCCCGTGCGCGGCCGCGCTCGCTCAGCGGGCGGCGGGCGTCGTCGTCACCCCGATACGCGGCGCGCGCCTGGGCGTGGGCGTGACGCACGAGCAGCAGCGGCCACGTCTCGAGGCGGCCGTCACGCTCGGCTTCGAGCAGGGCGTCGAGGGGGATGCGGTCGCGTGCGTAGGTGAGCGTTCGTCGAGCCGTCTCGACATCGAGCCAGCGCACCTCGTCGACCTCGTGCTCGAGCACTCCGCTGCCGCCGACGACCTGGGCGGCCCAGTACCGGACGAGCTTCGTCGCGCCGTTGTCGAGGCCGTAGACGAGCTCGGGCAGGGGGATGCCGAGACGCACCTGCAGCCCCGTCTCCTCGAGCACCTCACGCGCAGCGGCCTGAGCGAACGTCTCACCAGGGTCGAGCTTGCCCTTCGGCCACGACCAGTCGTCGTAGCGCGAACGGTGCACGAGCGCCACCTCGATGCCGCTGCGGCGGCGGCGCCACACGAGCGCCCCGGCAGCAGGCACCAGCTCGGGGTTCCTGCCGCGCGTCACCGCCGGCGGGCCTTGCGACGACGCTTCGAGTACGCCTCGATCAGATCGGCCTGGTAGTCGTTCTTCGGCGCGCCGTCGGGCGTGAGGTTCTCCCGGATCCAGCGGCCCTCGGCGTCGAGACGCCACGACGAGGTCTGCGGGCTCATGCCGGTGGCGACGAGGTCGACGACCGTCGCGACCTGGCGCTCGTCCGTAAGCCGCACGAGCGCTTCGACGCGGCGGTCGAGGTTGCGGTGCATCATGTCGGCGCTGCCGATGTAGGCGATCGGCTCCTGGCCCTCGACGTCGAAGACGAACACACGGCTGTGCTCGAGGAAGCGCCCGAGGATCGAGCGCACCTCGATGTTCTCGCTCAGTCCGGGTACGCCCGGACGCAGCGCGGAGATGCCGCGCACGAGAACGTTGACCTTTACCCCGGCCTGCGAGGCGCGGTAGCAGGCGTCGATGATCTGCTCGTCGACGATAGAGTTGACCTTGAATGACACGCTCGAGGCCTTGCCGGCCCTGGCCGCCTCGATGCACCGGTCGATCTGCTCGATCAAGCCGGAACGCACCGAACGCGGCGCCACGAGAAGGCGCTTGAACTTGGCGCGCGGCGCCATGCCCGACAGCTGGTTGAACAGCCGGCCCAGGTCCTCGCCCACATCGGGGTCGGTCGTGAGCAGCCCGAGGTCCTCGTAGAGACGAGCCGTCTTGGGGTTGTAGTTGCCGGTGCCGACGTGGCAGTAGCGGCGGATGCCGTCGCCCTCATGCCGCACGACGAGGCACAGCTTCGCGTGCGTCTTGAGCCCGACCATGCCGTAGACGACGTGCACGCCCGCGCGCTCGAGCTTGCGCGCCCACGTGATGTTGTTCTCCTCGTCGAAGCGCGCCTTGATCTCGACGACGGCGAGCACCTGCTTGCCGGCCTGCGCTGCGTCGATGAGTGCCGAGATGATCGGCGAGTTGCCGCTCGTGCGGTACAGCGTCTGCTTGATGGCGAGCACGTCTGGGTCGGCTGCGGCCTGCTCGACGAACGCCTGCACCGACGTCGAGAACGAGTCGTAGGGGTGGTGCAGCAGGATGTCGCTCGAACGCATCGCGCCGAGGATGTCGGGGGCCTCGGAGCGCTCGACCGGCGCGAGCAGCGGGTGGGTCTTCGGCATGAACCGCGGCCACTGCAGCTCGCTGCGGTCGAGATCGGCGATGTCACCGAGGCCGCGCAGGTCGAGCGGCTCGGGCAGGCGGAAGACCTCGTCGTCGCTGACGCCCAGCTCACGCGTCAGCAGGTCGAGGACGTGATCGTCCATGTCGTCGGCGACCTCGAGACGCACCGCCGCGCCGAAACGGCGTCGCGTCAGCTCCTTCTCGAGGGCGGTGAGCAGGTTCTCGGCGTCGTCCTCCTCGACCTCGAGATCCTCGTTGCGCGTGACGCGGAAGGTGAATTGCTCGTGCACCTCCATGCCGGGGAACAGCACGTCGAGATGCTCGGCGATGACGTCCTCGAGGGTGACGAAGCGCGCGTCGTACAGCGGGTCCTCGCCTTCGCCCGTCGGCAGCTTGACCATGCGTGGCAGCAACGGCGGCACCTTCACGCGAGCGAAGTGCTCGCGGCCCGTCTTGGGGTCGATGAGCAGCACCGCGAGGTTGACCGACAGGCCCGAGATGTACGGGAAAGGATGCGCCGGGTCGACGGCCAGCGGGGTGAGGACGGGGTAGACCTGCGCCTCGAAGTAGGTGCCCAGGTAGTCACGGTCCGCGTCCGTCAGCTGCGAGAGCTTGAGCAGGCGGATGCCCTCATCCTCCAGGGCCGGGCGGACCTGGCGCTGGAAGATGCCGGCGTGCAGATCCATGAGGTCGTGCGAGGCGCGCGTCAGGTCGTCGAGCAGCTCACGCGGTTCGAGACCGGACGCCGAGCGCACCGCGAGGCCGGCGGCGATGCGGCGCTTGAGGCCCGCCACACGCACCATGAAGAACTCGTCGAGGTTCGAGGAGAAGATCGACAGGAAGCGGGCCCGCTCGAGCAGCGGCACGTTCGGGTCGGTCGACAGCTGCAGGACGCGCTCGTTGAACTGCAGCCACGACATCTCGCGGTCGAGGAAACGGTCTGCGGGCAGCTCCGGCTCGTCAGCAGAGGCGGTCTTCGTCGACTTCGCCTTCTCCGTCGTGGCCGCCGAGCGCGCGACGTTGCGCGGGCGAGAGGCCGCGCGTGGCTTGAACCGGGCGACGGCCGTCGACGGAGACGAGGGAGTGGTCTCAGGCGCCGAGTCGTCGTCGCGGCCCGCATCCTGCGGTTCCTTGGAGGCAGCGGTCTTGGGCGCAGTGCTCATGGCTCTATCTTCACATCGCCCGGGCAGGCGTGTGGACGTACATCACGTCGTGGGCAGCACGGACGAACCCACGCCGCACGTAGGTGGCCTTGGCCGGTTTGTTGTCGCCCTCGACGTAGAGTTCGACGCTGCTCGCCCCCGCGTCACGCAGGTGAGCCAGGCCGAGGGCAGTGAGCGGCCCGGCGATGCCTCGTCCTTGGCACTCGGGTGCGACCGCGACGACGTACACCTCGCCGGTCTCGTCGCCCGGCTCGTGCTTGGTCCAGTGCGAGGCGACGAGCTCTCCGCTCGCCTCGTCCCACACGAGGATCAGACCCGCCGGGTCGAACCACTCCTGCGCCTCGCGCTCGCGGAAGTCGGCGAGCGTCATGCGCCCCTGTTCGGGGTGATGCGCGAAGGCGCGCGCGTTGAGATCGACCCAGGCCTGCGCCTCGCGCTCGCTGCCGTCGTAACCGCGCGCGACCAGACCCGCGGGGAGGGCGACGTCGAACGTCTCGTCGGCGGTGAGCGGACGCGTCATGCGCCACAGCTCGCGCGCCTTGCGCGCACCGAGGCTCGCGGCGAACGCCTGGGCGGCGGGCAGATCGCCGTGGGCCCAAAGGCGTACGGGCGTCGCGGTATCGCTCCTGGACTCGTCCAGGGCCACGAGCAGAGCCCGTGCGACACCCGCGCGGCGGGCGTCGGGCGCCGTCACGAGATCGCACCCGCTTGCATCTGACTGCGCGTCGACGAGCACGCCGACCGGTGAGCCCTCCCGGGAGGCGACGAGGACGCGGGCCGGTGGCGCGAGGCGCTCGAGCGCGAACAGCGACTCCTCGTTGAGGGCGGCCACACCGTCGCTCCTCGCCGCGGAGCGCGCGAGCGCCAGCACGGCGTCGACCTCGTCGGGGCGGGCCGGGTGGACGTCGAGGTTCTGTGCGTCGATCTTCATGGCGTTCACGCTAGCGCGCACGGGTGACAACCGCGGAACGACGGGAGATTCAGAAGCCAAGATCGCGCCGGGAGCGCTGCTCGCGTCGGCCCGGCCGGAAGCGTCACTCGCCGTTCACGCCACCATCGACGAAGCGGTACCCGACGTTGCGGACCGTGCCGATCGACGTCTCGTGCTCGGCTCCGAGCTTGGCCCGCAACCGTCGCACGTGGACGTCGACGGTACGCGTGCCGCCGTAGTAGTCGTAGCCCCAGACCTCCTGCAGCAGCTGCGCGCGGGTGAAGACCCGCCCCGGGTGCTGCGCGAGGTGCTTGAGCAGCTCGAACTCCTTGTAGGTGAGGTCGAGCGACCGCCCACGCACCCGCGCCGAGTACGACTCCTCGTCGATGACGAGGTCGCCGGCGGTGATCTGCGTGTTCGCCTCGTCGGGCTGCGAACCGGCGCGGGCCAGAGCCAGACGGATGCGGGCGTCGACCTCGGCGGGGCCCGCGACATCGAGGACCACGTCGCTGATCAACCACTCGGGGGTCAGGGCGACGAGGCCGCCCTCGGTGAAGATGGCGAGGACGGGCGTACCCGGCCACGCGGCCTCGACCATGCGGGTGACGCCGCGCATCGCGACGAGGTCGATACGCGCGTCGACGATGACGACGTCGGCGTCGAGCGGAGCGGCGAGCCGATCCGGGTCGGGCGTGCTCACGCGCACCCGGTGGCTCAGCAGCCCCAGAGCAGGAAGCACCTCGACGCTCGCGCCGCGAGCCGTCGTCAGAAGCAGGAGGTGCGCCACGCGTCAAGACTACGGTTAGCGTGGAGAGGCTGCAGGAGCATGGTCGAAGGATGGAACATCGGATGACGACAGACGTGGACGCTCGCCCGAGTGTGCGGGTGCGCTATTGGGCGGGTGCGGCGCAGGCCGCCGGGTGCGACGAGGAGAACCTGCCGCTCGCGGTGGGTGAGGCGCCCCAGAGCCCCGAGCTCACCGGCCGCGACGTACGCGCGCTCATCATGCGGGCCCACCCCGACATCGAGGCCGTGCTCGCACGCTGCAGCCTGCTGCACGGCGGCCGTCGCCTCGCCGATGACGCCTCGTTCGAGCCGGCAGACGTCGTCGAGGTGCTGCCCCCGTTCGTCGGGGGATGAGCCGTCAGGGGATGAGCACCGGCGCGCGGGATGCGAGGATGGGCGCGTGACCTCCGCCAAACCACCGACGCCGTCGATGCGCGCCTCCGGCGCGTGCGCCGGAGCTGTTGCGTCCGCCGCGATCTGCGCGGCGTCCTTCGCGCCGGTGACGCTGATCGCGCTCGTCTTCGTGGTACTCGGGTGCGGGCTCGCTTGTGGGTGGCCGCGACTGGTCAACCTACCGAGCCCGCGCGGGACGACGTTCGTGCTGACGGGCACCGCCGTGGCGCTCGCCGTCACGATGCTCGCCAGTGGCGCCGGGGATCGCACGCGGTGGGCCGGTGCCGTCCTGTGCGTCGGGCTCATCGCGAGCTTCCTGCACCAACTGCTGCGCGAGGACGGGCGTCCGCGCCTCGTCATGACGCTCGCCGGCACGGCGCTCGGCCTCGGCGTGCTCGGGGCCGGCGCCTACTTCATCGATGCCGCCGACTCGTCGCAGACGCGCCACCTCATGCTCGCCACAGGCCTCGCGACGCTCGTCGGCAGCGTCCTCGACGGCGTGGCGGGGGCGACGTCACGGCGCCTCGAACTGGGTGCGGCGCAGTGCGTGCTCGGCGCGATCGCCGGGTGCGGCGCCGTCATCGCGGGCGCATCGGTCGCGTCGGCCGCCCTGGCTGGTGGCGCGGCGGGCCTGTTGTCGTGGGCGTGCCTGCGTACGACGGTGACGCTCGCGACGTCCGCCCACACGCGGGCGCAGTTCGCCGCGGGGTGTGCGTGCGTCCTCGTCTGTGGCCTCGTGCCCGTCGCGGTGGCGCGTCTCGTCTGAGCGCCCGCAGCCCGGTTGTCCGCACCGGGTCGTCGGCACGGTTGCCGCTCGAAACGATTGCCGCTCGAACCACCCCGGACGCCGATGGGCGCCGCACCCGGTGAGGGAGGCGGCGCCCATCGGCGCGTCAGGCAGGAGCGCAGAACGTCAGTCGACGCGCTTGAGCTCGGCGGAGGCGTAGCTCTGCAGCGGTTCGCCGTTGAGCGCCGCGTCGTAGGCCCACATGAGGTTGGAGTTGACGTAGCCGAGCATGCGCGCGCCGGCCGTGTACTCGGGCGCCTGCGGCGAGCGGATGACGCCGTCGGTGCGCAGTTCGATCTTCGCGGGGGAGGTGTTGCCGTAGTACATCTCCACGATGCCGCTCGGGTGCGTCACCATGAACTCGACCTCGTTGTTCTCCAGCGGGCGCCAGTAGCCGAACTCCGTGTCGATGGCGTCCGTCTTGTTGCCCTGCTCGTCGAGCTTCCACATGCGCGAGTGCCACTCGAGGAAGGGGCGCTCGTCGTGGCTGACGACGAGTTCCTGGCCGAAGTTGGCCGACTCCATGCCGGGGTAGCCGATGACACCGGCGCCCTCCCAGCGGCCGACGAGCCAGGCGAGGGGGGCGAGTTCGATGGGCATGTTGACATCAAGTTCGAAAGGCACGGCACCAGGCTATCCGGTGACGTGCCTCTCGATCGAGCCGCGCGCAGGGGCTTTCCGCGTCCTGGGCCTCAGCTCGCAGCGCCCACGCGCCCGTTCGGGACGCCGGACATGTCGTCCTTGCGCAGGCCGTCGCTCAGCTTCTCGAGGCCCGCCTCATCGACGTAGTCGACCGATCCTGCGGCGCCCTCGTTGCCGAAACCGGTGTACGGCGCCGTGTAGAAGGTGATGTTCTGCGTGTCGAGGTCGCGCAGGCTGTAGGCGAGGCTCGTCATGTACCCAGAGGTGAATCCGTCGTCGACGGCCAAGTTGTCGGAGATGTCGCCGACGAGCTTGGTGATGGTCACCGGGTTGGTCAGGACGCCCTGGGTCTTGGCCTTCTTGAACATGGCGAGAATCCAGGCCTGCTGGTTCTTGCCACGGTCGATGTCGCCGTTCTTGAGCTGGTGACGCTCCTGGACGTAGTGGCGGGCCTGGGTGCCGTTCATGTGGTTCATGCCCTTGGACCAGCTGCCGTATCCCTTCTCGTCGAAGGCCTGCGGCACGTAGATGTCGACGCCGCCCATGTCGTCGGTGAGCTTCTCGAAGCCCTTGAACCCGATCTGCGCGACGTGATCGATGTGGACGTTCGTCGCCTTCTCGATCGTCTGGATGAGCAGGGTCGGGCCGCCGTACGCGTAGGCGGCGTTGATCTTGTTCTTGCCGTGGCCCGGGATGTCGACGTAGTAGTCGCGCGGGAAGTGCACGACGGAGACCTGCTTGCGGTCGTTGCTGATGTGGACGAGCTGGATGACGTCGGAACGGCTTCCGTCACGCAGGCTCGTGTTACGGCTGTCCGAGCCGAGCAACAGGATGTTCTGGGCGTCCCCGGCCGCGGCGTCTCGCGTCACGTTCGAGCTCGGCAGGAGCTTCTCGCGCGAGACGTTCGAGTCGAACACGTACTTGAGGTACAGGAAGAACCCGCCGATGACGAGGGCGACGATGAGCAGCAGCGCGAGCAGCGTGTAGAGCAGGACACGCAGCTTGCTACGCCTCCGTCGCCGGCCGGGGGCCTTCGTCGCGCGGGAGCTGGCGCCGTCGCTCGTCTCGCCCGTCGCGCTCGTGCCGTCGTGGGGCGAAGGGCCCGGGGTGCCGGGCGCGTCGTCGGCGTGCGGCATCGAGGTCTCGTCTGACATGGCCCCAGCATAGGTGGGCCGACCGAGGCTCACCTGGGAGCCGCGCGGACCCGCGCGTACGGTGGTGCGGTGAGTGATATGCAGCCCCTGCCCCCTGAGGTCTCGGACGCGGACCGGGCCACGAATCCGGACACCGTCGACACCGCCCATGCCGGCGCGACGACGAACGCCCCCGCGCCGCAGCATGAGGCGGCCCACGCGGGCGACCGCTCGCCGTCCCTCGACCTGCCCGGCGCCGTGGCGGCCGACGGCGTCTGGGCGTCGGTGCCCGCCCACTACGGCAACCCGGTCGCCGAGCAGCGTGCGCTCGAGCAGGGCCGGGCTCACGTCGACCTGTCGGCCCGCGGCGTCGTGCGGGTCGCCGGCCCCGACCGCCTCTCCTGGCTGCACTCGATGACGACGCAGCACCTCGCCGACCTGGCGCCGTTCACCTCGACGGAGACGCTCGTGCTCAGCCCGCACGGGCACGTCGAGTTCGCCCTGCACGTCGTCGACGACGGTGAGGCGACGTGGCTGACGACCGATCCCGGTCGCAGCGCCGAATTGGCCGCATGGCTGCGACGCATGCAGTTCATGCTGCGCGTCGAGGTGGCAGACGTCTCCGACGAACACGCAGTCATCGGTGAGGTGAACGACGAGGAGTCGACCCCCGAGCAGGTGCGGGAGACCGGCGTCATCGCCTGGCGTGACCCGTGGCCGGCGCTCGGCCCCGTGAGCGCGGCGTACGGTCCGAGCGCGCAGCACCCTGGTTCGGAGCGTCGGTGGCGCGAACTCATCGTGCCGCGCGAGCGGTTCGAGGCGGTCTTCGCCGAGGCTCAGCCGGCGGGCCTGTGGGCCGCGGAGGCGCTGCGCGTCGCGGCCTGGCGACCCGACGGGCTGCTCGAGGTCGACCACCGGACCATTCCGCACGAGCTCGACTGGCTGCGCAGCGCCGTGCATCTGCAGAAGGGGTGCTACCGGGGGCAGGAGACCGTCGCCCGCGTCCACAACCTGGGTCGCCCGCCGCGGCGGTTGGCGTTCGTCCATCTCGACGGCAGCGACCACACGCTGCCCGAGGTCGGCGCCGAGGTCATGGTGCCCGGAGCCCCCCGTGCTGCGGGTCGGCTGACGTCAGTGGCGCGTCACCACATCGACGGGCCGATCGGCCTCGTCGTGCTCAAGCGCTCTACCCCGGCCGACGCGCCGCTGCTGATCGGCGGGGTGGCCGCCGCGCAGACCGTCATCGTCGCGCCCTGAGTGTTCGCGGCCGTGATGCTCGGGGCGGAGTCAAGGGGTCCTGACCGTGCAGGGTCTCAGATGAGTCTACCGGGACGGGATGCAAAAAATGTGATTCATGTCACAAAACCGATGGGTAGCGGTTGTCTGTATTGGCCATAGGGGTGGAGCTGTCACCCCTATGAGGCCGCAAAACGGCCCTGAAGCGTGTCGGGGTCCACTCCCACGGGTGAGATCCGAGGGGCGGGTGACGCGGAGGAGACCCCCAGGTTGCATCCTGTCCAGACCCCTTTCGCGGCCGGGGGTGGTGACAGCGGCCAGGAAAAATGATCGGCTGATGCCAAGCCGCACGGCGACCTGGACGGATGCGAATCCGGTCGGATCGGCGTGCATCCGCCATCACGAAGGAGAACGAAAATGCTTTCCGTTGACGACGTTCTGGCCACCCGATCCGGCAAGGCCTACGACAGCGACGGCGACAAGATCGGTTCGGTCGGCGAGGTCTACCTGGACGACCAGACGAGCCAGCCCGCCTGGGTCACGGTCAACACGGGCCTGTTCGGTACCTCCGAGTCCTTCGTCCCGCTCGAGGGCGCCCGCGTGGAGGGTGAGGACCTGCACCTCCCCTACACGAAGGCCAAGATCAAGGACGCCCCGCGTCAGGACGCTGACAAGCACCTCGACGTCGAGCAGGAAGAGGCGCTCTACCGCTACTACGGCCTGTCGAACGCTGGCACGACGCACGACGGTGACCGTCGTGACTTCGACGGCCGCGACGCCGCTGCCGCCGGCACGGCCGGAACCGCCGGTTACGCCGCCGGTCACCACGACCACGACGCCAAGGACCGAGTGGAGGGTCACGTCGACGAGGCTCGCGCCGACCACGAGTTCCGCAAGGAAGAGCACGACGAGCGTCGCGTCGAGCGTGACGAGCGCAACCTCGAGCGCGACGAGAACGGCGTCGTTCTTCACGAGGAGCGCCTCAACGTCGCCAAGGAGCGTCGTGAGGCCGGCAAGGCTCGCCTGCGCAAGTACGTCGTCACCGAGCAGCAGCAGGTCGACGTCCCCGTCACCCGCGAAGAGGTTCACGTGACCCGTGAGCCCGTCAACGAGCGCGTCGACGGCAACGTCCAGCTCGGCGAGGAGACGCAGACGGTGACGCTGCACGAGGAGCGACCGGTCGTCGACAAGGAGACCGTCGCCACGGAGCGCGTCGGCCTCGACGTCGACCAGGTCCAGGAGACGCAGCGCGTCCAGGCGGAGGTCGGTCACGAAGAGGTCCGCGTCGAGAACGGAGTCGAGGGCACGCGTGGCACCGACGATGTCCGTGGCACCGACGGCGTCCGCGACGGTGACGACCGCTCCTTCGCCGACAAGGCCAAGGACAAGGTTCGCGACGTGAAGGACAACCACTGAGGTTGACCGTATCTAGCCTCGGCTAGTCGCAGACGAAGGCCCGCCGCTCCCTGGGGGAGTGACGGGCCTTCGTCATGCCCGCGCCAGCCCGTAAGGTCGGAGCATGAGTTCGCCCACCGCTGATCAGATCACCGCAATGCTCGCCGGGGCGCCGGTCATGGCCCGCGTCGACCGCTCGGGTTTCGTCGAGTCCGTCCACCGTGCGCTCGCGTGCGTCACCACTGCCGAGGGGGCCGTTCAGGCCGCGTGGGGCGAGCCGGACGCCGTCATCTATCCTCGCTCGTCGAACAAACCGTTGCAGGCGCTCGCGATGGTGGGTGCCGGCCTCGATCTGCCGCCGCAGCTGCTCGCGCTCGTGTGCTCGAGCCACTCGGGTGAGCGCTTCCACCTCGAGGGGGTGCGCAGCATCCTCGAACGGCACGGCCTGAGCGTCGAGGACCTGCAGAACACCCCCGACCTGCCGTACGACGACGTCGATCGTCGCCAGTGGCTGCGTGAGGGCCGCGAGCCCGAGTCGCTGGCCCAGAACTGCTCCGGCAAGCACGCCGGCATGCTCGCGACGTGCGTCGTCAACGGCTGGGACACGACGACGTACCGCGACGTCGACCACCCGCTGCAGCGACTCATGGCCACCACGCTCGAGCAGATCGCCGACGACACCGTCGAGGCGACTGGCGTGGACGGTTGTGGTGCTCCCGTCATGACGCTGAGCATGGCCGGGCTGGCGCGTGCCTTCGGGCGACTTGCCGCGGCGGCGCCCGGCAGCGCAGAGGCGCGGGTGGCCGACGCGATGCGCGCCGCGCCGCGCTACCTCGGGGGCACACGCCGCGACGTCACGAAACTCGTCGAGGGCGTCGACGGCCTCATCGCGAAGGACGGGGCGGAGGCCGTCTACGCGATCGGCCTCGCCGACGGACGCGGCGTCAGCGTCAAGATCGCCGACGGCTCCCAGCGCGTGCGCCCCGTCGTGGCTGCGGCGATCCTGCGGACGATGGGGGTGGACGCGCCGGTACTGGACGATCTCGCGTCGGCACCGATCCTCGGCCACGGTGAGCCCGTGGGCGCTGTCACGGCCGTGCTGCCGGAGCCCACGACGGGTTCGCTCGCGGCGACGCACGGATGAGGGCCGTCCTGCAGCGAGCGCTCGAGGGGAGCGTCAGCGTCGCGGGCGAGGTCGTCGGCCGGCTCGACGCGCCGGGCGTCGTCGTCCTGCTCGGCGCCACCCATGACGACGGCGGCGCCCAGGTCGCGGCGATGGCGCGCAAGATCGCCGGGTTGCGCATCATGCCCGGGGAGGTAAGCGTCAGCGACCTGCACGCGGGCGACCTCGAGACAGGTGAGGCGTGCACCCGCCTGCTCGTCGTCAGCCAGTTCACGGTGTACGGCGACACGCGCAAGGGTCGGCGCCCGTCGTGGGGAGCGGCTGCGCCGGGTGAGGTCGCGGAACCGCTCGTCGACGCCGTCGTGGCGGCGCTGCGCGGCGAGGGGTTGCGCGTGGCGACGGGCCGCTTCGGCGCTGACATGCGTGTGAGCCTCGTCAACGACGGGCCGTTCACCGTCGTCGTCGAAGTGTGAGAGCGACGTCCCCGGCCGCCACCTCGAGAACGCCCCGTCCGGCGCGGGTTGTCGGACCTCTCGCCTAGGCTGGAGGCATGGAGGTCATCTCTCAGATCCAGGCGTACGCGATGGTGGCGCTGGGCGTCATCGTGCTCGGCGTCGAGATCTTCGCGCTCATCGAGGCCGCGCGCGGTTCGGCGATCATGTATCAGGTGCACGGCAAGCTCTCGAAGCCCGCGTGGTTGGCGATCACGGCGGTCGCCGTCCTGCTCGGTTTCATCTCGCTGCTGCGGCCCGTCAGCCTGCCGGGCATCATCGGCATCGTCGCCGCCGGGGTGTTCCTCGCCGACGTCCGACCCATCGTCCGACCGAACAAGCCGAATTCCAACGGCCCGTACGGCCCCTGGTGATCCGCGGTGGCTGCTGATTTCGTCGACGGCCCGAGCGGCCCGCTCGAGGTGGTGCGCTCCGGTCGCGGGGAGCCGGTGACGGTGTTCGCGCACGGCATGGGCGCCTCCATCCCCTCGACGCGTCCGTACGCCTCGGGCGTCTCGGGCACGCGCGTCTTCTTCCACTTCCGTTCGCACGGCCGCTCGGCGCCGGCGTTCGACGGGTGGGACTACGACCACACCGCCGACGAACTCCTGGCCGTCAGCGACCATGTCGCGGCGACGCGGGCGCTGGGTGTTTCGATGGGTGCCGGTTCGATCCTGCGCGTCCTGCTGCGCGACCCACGACGCTTCGAGCGGGTCGTCCTCGTGATCCCCGCCGTCGTCGACTCGCCGCGCAACAGCGTGGGCCTCGTGCGCTACGAGGCGATGGCGCAGGCCTCGCGTGACGGCGACGCCGCCACGATCCGTGCCCAGCTGGAGCGCGAGCTGCCGGCGTCGGCGCGTGGAAGTGACGCGGCGCAGGCCTGGGTCGATCAGCAGACCGAGGTGTTCCTGCGCCCCGGCATGGCCGAGGCGTTGCGCGACATGCCGCACGCCGTCCCGGTCGCCGACGTCGAGGCGCTGCGCAGCCTCGAGCTGCCCGTGCTCATCCTCGCCCAGCGCGGCGACGAGGTGCACCCGGTGAGCTCGGCCGAGCGTCTCGCGCAGCATCTGCCGAACGCGCGTCTCGAGGTCTTCGACGAGCACGGGCTGCTGTGGGGGCACCGCGCGCGGGTGCGGGAGGTCGTGGGGGAGTTCTTCGACCCTCCCGCCGACGACATACGATGACGCCCGTCATGGGTGCAGTGGGGCAGGGGGCACCGTGCTGAAGTTCGAGCCGGCCATCAAGGATTACGCGTGGGGTTCGCGTGAGGCGTTGGCGAGCCTCGCCGGGCGCGCGCCGAGCGAGAAACCCGAGGCCGAGCTGTGGGTGGGGGCCCACGAAGCGGGGCCTGGCACGTTCGATCATGGGGGACGTCGCTGCGGCCTCGACGAGCACATCGCGAGCGACCACGCCCACCATCTCGGTGCCCGCTCGCGTGAGCGTTTCGGCGACCGTCTGCCGTTCCTGCTCAAGATCCTCGCGGCCGACAAGGCACTGTCCATCCAGGCGCACCCGGACGCGAGTCGCGCGGCGTCGGCGCCGGAGGGCACCTACTCCGATGCGTGGCCGAAGCCGGAGGCGTGGATCCCCCTCGTCGAGAGCGAGGCGTTCGCCGGCTCGTTGCCTTTCGCGCAGGTGCAGGAGCGCCTCCGCGTGCTCGGCCTCGTGAGCCTCGAGGCGATGATCGACGCCGCGCGCGGCACCGAGCGTCCCGAGCACGCGCTGCTCAGCATGATCCTCACGCTCGAGACGGAGCGTCAGGGCCCGTTCGTGCAGGAGGTCGTCGCGGCGCTCGAGAGCGTCGTCAAGACGATCGAGGACGACGCCGAGGCGCGCGCCCTGCGCACGGTCCTCACCGTGCACGAGCAGTTTCCGGGCGACATCGGCGTCGTCGTCCTGCTCACAATGCAGCACCACCTCATGACGCCCGGGCGCAGCTACTTCATCGGCGCCGGCGTCCTGCATTCCTTCGTCCGCGGCACGAGCGTCGAGATCCTCGCGAACTCGGACAACGTCGTCCGCGGCGGGTTGACGCCGAAGAAGGTCGACGTCGCCGAACTGCTCGCCATCGTCGACGTGTCGACGCCCGTGACGGCGGACGAACCCCGGCGCCCGCAGCCCGGGATGTCGCGGTACCACTCCGAGGTGCCGCACTTCGCGCTGTGGGAGCTTCGACCCGAGAGTGAGCCCCTTGACGTGCCCGCCCACGGCGCGCCCGGTCTCCTGCTCGCGCTCGATGCGCCCGTCAGCGTCGAGTGCGCCGACGAGCGTCTCGTGCTCGGGCCCCTGGAGTGCGCGTGGTGGCCGGCGGGCGACCCACCGGCGCGCGTCACCGGTGAGCGGGGCGCGAGGTTGTTCGTCGCGACGCTCAACGACGAGTGATGCGGGCGCCGTCGTCCGCGGGTGCCACGGCTGCCCAGGCGACGGTGATCTCGCCGAGGCGCCAGCGGTGGACGTCGTCGAGCAGCGGCCAGCCCGACGCCCGCATCGCGCGGGCCGTCGCGATGAACCGCTGACGAGCCCCGTGCGGCGCCAGCGGCGCACTGAGCGTCCAGTGGTGTGACAGTGCAGCGAGGTAGTCATGGATGCGCTCGCCGGGCACGTTGCGGTGGATGAGGGCCTTGACGAGCCTCGGGGCGATGTCCGCGGGGTCGGCGAGGCCCGCGAGGCGGTAGGAGAGCGTGAGGCTGACGGGCCCGCTCGCCTCGAGCGCCACCCACGTCGAGCGGCGCCCCAGCTCGTCACACGTGCCGTCGAGCAGCAGCCCGCCCGGCGCCAACCGCTCGAGCACGTGCGCCCAGGCGTCGGCCACCCCGCTCTCGTCGTACTGACGCAGCACGTTCGCGGCCCGCACGATGACAGGGCGCTCGCCGCCCGGTAGCGGCACCTCGAAACCGCCGCGGGCAAAGCTCAACCCCTCGAGCGGTGTGCGCGCGAGGAGTCGGCGGCCCATCTCGACGCGGCTCGGTTCGATCTCGATGCCGACGGTGCGCACGTCGCGGCGCGCCGCGCGCAGCCGCGTGTGCAATTCGACGGCGGTGGTGGGGGAGGCGCCGTACCCGAGATCGACGACAACGGGCGGGCCCTCCGAGCGGCGCAGGCGCCAGGCCTGCGGCCCCGCCAGCCACCGGTCCTGGCGGCGCAGCCGGTTGGCGTTGGTCGTGCCGCGGGTGACGGCGCCGACGGGTCGGGAATGCACGTGGCGAATCTACCGTTGCCGATGTCGTGGACGAATCCGACGTGAACGATGCAGCTGCCCGGCCGGGGCCGCGGAGCGCCTCCGCCGCACCGTCGGACGGGCGCGGAGGAACGACGAGTCCGGCCACCTCGGCGTCCGGTGAGGCTCCTGAGCGCGAGGTCAAGCACGTCGCCATGGTGAGCGTCCACACCTCACCGCTGTCGCAGCCCGGGACGGGTGACGCGGGCGGCCTCAACGTCTACGTCGTCGAGACGGCGAAGCGGCTCGCGCAACGCGGCGTCGCCGTCGACATCTTCACGCGGCGCACGAGCGCGTCCGTGGGTGAGCAGGTCGAACTGGCGCCCGGCGTAACCGTCCACCACATCGCCGCCGGGCCGTACGAGGGGCTCGGCAAGGACGATCTGCCGGGCCAGCTGTGCGCGTTCGCGGCCGGCATGATGCGGGTCGGCGCGTCGAAGCCGGAGGGGTACTACGACCTCGTGCATTCCCACTACTGGCTCTCCGGCCAGGTCGGGTGGCTCGCGGCCGACCGGTGGCGGGTGCCTCTCATCCACACGATGCACACGATGGCGAGGGTCAAGAACAGTCAGCTCGCCGCGGGCGACACTCCCGAGCCGGCGGGGCGCGAGATCGGTGAGGAGCAGGTCGTCGACGCGGCCACGACGCTCGTCGCCAACACCCCCGGCGAGGCCCGGGAACTCATCGACCTCTACGGAGCCGACCCGGCGAGGGTCACCGTCGTCACCCCCGGCGTCGACCTCGACGTGTTCAGCGCGGGCGAGGACATCGTCGCCGAACGTCACGCTGCGCGAGCGGAACTCGGTTTCGAGGAGGACGCTGACGTCGTCCTCTTCGTCGGCCGCATCCAGCCGCTCAAGGCGCCCGACGTCCTCGTGCGTGCCGTCGCTCGCATGATCGAGGACGCCCCGTGGCGCCGCGAGAAGCTGCGACTCGTCATCGTCGGCGGGCCGTCGGGCTCAGGCCTCGACAAGCCCCTCGCGCTGCAGGCGCTCGCGCGCGAGCTGGGCGTCAAGGACGTCGTCGACTTCGTGCCGCCCGTCTCGCGGCGCGAACTCGTCACCTGGTTCCATGCGACGGATGTCGTCGCGGTGCCGTCGCACAGCGAGTCGTTCGGGCTCGTCGCGATCGAGGCGTCCGCCTCCGGCACGCCCGTCGTGGCCGCGGCGGTCGGTGGGCTGCCGGCGGCCGTCGGAGACGGCGGCGTCCTCGTCGACGGCCACGACCCGGCGACGTGGGCGCAGGAGCTCGCCGCATTGCTCGACGACCCGCCACGCATCGATGAACTGGGCCGCCGCGCCGCCCGCCACGCTCAGGACCACAGCTGGGACGCGAGCGTCGACAAGCTCCTCGCCGTCTATGAGGACGCGTGCCGGCGGGAGACGAGCTCCGACATCGACGCCTCCCGTGCGCTCGCCGGGGTGCCCAGCGCCATCGTGCCGTGACGGTCTGACGGTCTGAGAGCCCGACGGCCTGACGGGGTGAAGGCCTGACGGGGTGATGCCGCGAGCGGCGACGGCCGCGTAGGTTGGTGTCATGTCTGACGCTGACCTGGTCGAAGCCGCCACCACCCTCGTGCGCGAATGGTTGGAGGCATCCGGCCTCGAATGGGATCTCGGGGCGCGCGAGCGCGAGTTCGTCGTCACGCTGCCGGGGGAGAAGAAGCTCAAGACGGTCGTCTCGCTCGTCGTCGGGGATCGCACGCTCAAGGCGATGGCGTTCGTCGTGCGCAACCCCGACGAGAACCACGAGGACGTCTACCGGCTACTCCTGCAGCGCAACCTGCGCCTGCCGGGCGTCGCCTACGGCATCGACTCCTCCGGCGACGTCTACCTCACCGGCCGACTGCCGCTGGCGGGGCTCGACGCGGCGGGCCTCGACGTCCTGCTCGGCGCGATGCTCGAGGCGAGCGACGGCATCTTCAACGACGTCCTCGCGCGTGGCTTCCTGTCGTCGATGAAAAAAGAATGGCACTGGCGCGTCACGCACGACGAGTCGACGCGCAACCTCGACGCCTTCCGCCACCTCCTCGAGAACGACCGCGACGACGAGGCGAAGGCGGACGATGAGGCGACGGCGAAAGATCCGACCACCGAGCAGTGACGCCCCACCCTCGCGCGGGCGTCGGCGATAGGCTGGAGGTATGACGCACACGCTGATCCTGCTCCGTCACGGAGAGTCCGACTGGAACGCCAAGAACCTGTTCACCGGGTGGGTCGACGTGCCCCTCACCGACAAGGGCAGGGCCGAGGCCACGCACGGCGGTGAACTGCTCGTCGAGAACGGCATCCTGCCCGACGTCGTCCACACGTCGCTGCTACGCCGCGCCATCATGACGTCCAACCTCGCACTCGACGCAGCCGACCGTCACTGGATCCCGGTCAAGCGCAGCTGGCGCCTCAACGAGCGGCACTACGGCGCCCTCCAGGGCAAGAACAAGGCCGAGACGCTCGCCACGTACGGCGAAGAGCAGTTCATGACGTGGCGCCGCTCCTTCGACACGCCCCCGCCGCCCATCGAGAAGGGCAGCGAGTGGAGCCAGGACGCCGACCCGCGCTACGCCGACCTCGGCGACGACGCGCCGCTGACGGAATGCCTCAAGGACGTCATAGAGCGCTTCCTGCCCTACTGGCACGACGAGGTCGTCCCCGACCTGCAGGACGGCAAGACGGTGCTGCTCGCCGCGCACGGCAACTCGCTGCGCGCCGTCGTCAAGCACCTCGACGGCATCAGTGACGACGACATCGTCGGCGTCAACATCCCCACCGGCATGCCCCTCGTCTACGAACTCGACGACAACTTCGAGCCCGTCACCAAGGGTGGACGCTACCTCGACCCCGAAGCCGCCGCCGCAGCCGCTGCCGCCGTCGCCAATCAGGGCAAGAAGTAAGCACCCGCATCTGATGAAGCCCGCCACACCGATCGGTGTGGCGGGCTTCATCAGATCTGGTGCCCAGTGCGCGTTTTGTCTTGCGCGCTTCGTCAACGCTCGGCGACGCTGGAGCTGGCTGGCCTCGCAGGCTCGGCCCTCAGCCCCGCGACGACGAACTTGATCCTCAGTGCGCGTTTTGTCTTGCGCGCTTCGTCAACGCTCGCCGACGCTGGAGCTGGCTGGCCTCGCAGGCTCGGCCCTCAGCCCCGCGACGACGAGCTTGATCCTCAGTGCGCGTCGCGCGAGAGGCCCTCGTCCGGGTTGCCGTAGCGACCCGTCACGAGGTAGACGATGCGGTCGGCGACGGCAACGGCGTGGTCACCGAAGCGCTCGTAGTAGCGCGACAGCAGCGTCGCGTTGACGCCGGCCTCCATGCCGTGCTGCCAGTTGTCGAGCAGCGTCGTGAAGACCTTCTTGTGCAGCTCGTCCATCGCGTCGTCGATACGGCCGATCTCGACGGCCGCGTAGACGTCCTTGGACGAGATCGCATCACCGGTCGCCTTGACGAGACGCTGACCGACGGCCGCCATCTCGGCGATGATCGGGCGCATGTCGTCGGGGACGGCGAGGTTCGGGGCCGCCATGCGGGCGACCTTCGCGATGTGACGGGCGAGGTCGCCCATGCGCTCGATGTCGGAGCTCATGTGCATCGCCGTGACGACCATGCGCAGGTCGGTGGCGACGGGCTGCTGGCGAGCGAGCAGGTCGACGGCGAGGTCGTCGATCTCCCGGCGCAGCGTGTCGATGTCGTCGTCGGCGGCGATGACGCTCTCGGCGACGGTGCGATCGCCCTCGAGCAGGGCGGCGGTGGCGCGCTCGAGAGCGGTGGCCACCATCGTCGTCATCGTGACGAGCTGGTCGGAGATCTTGTCGAGATCCTCGTGGAATGCGTCGCGCATTCGCGTCCTCCTCAGGCTGGCTCCGTGGAGCGCGTGCAGGCATGGCGGATGACCACCCTGCGGTGGTTCCCAGCAGACGTTTCCATGACCTCATGAACGAAGACAAGCGCGAAGGTGAACATCCGGCGACATGTGTGAGGCGCCCGCGCTCAGGGCGCCGCCCGCGGTCATGGTGTGCGTACCCTTGCCCTGTGTCAGACCTCCTCGCCCTCGCCGCCGGTGCAGCCGTCGCCGCTCCGCTGGCCCTGGGCGGGGGATACGCGCTCGGTCGGCGTCCCGAACGACCGCCGCAAGGGGAGACGAGGGGCGCGGCGACAGCCGTGGCCGCGCCGAGCCTGATCGACACCCCTGCCGCGTCAACGACCGACCTCGTGCCGCGCATGCTGTCGCAGGACGCCGCGCGCCTGCTGCGCCTGCTGCGCTCGGGTTGGCTCCTCGTCGACCGTTCTGACCGCGTCGTCGCCTCGAGCGAGGACGCCTCCGCCCTCGGGCTCGTGCGCGACGTCGACCTGCGGCACGAGGAGATGAAGCAGGTCGTGCGCCTCGCACGTCGCGAACGCCGCACCGTCGAAGGCGACCTCGACCTGCCGCGCGGCCCGATCGACGACGCCCGCGTCGACCTCGGCGTCCGCGTCACCCCCCTCAACGACGACCTCGTCGTCGTGCTCGTCGAGGACAGGACGCAAGCGCGTCGCATCGAGGAGACGCGCCGCGACTTCGTCGTCAACGTCTCGCACGAGCTGAAGACGCCCGTCGGCGGGTTGCGGTTGCTCGCCGAGGCCGTCGAGGACGCCGCGGACGACGCGGAGGCCGTCGCGCGCTTCGCCGGCCGCATGAAGACGGAGACGGTGCGCCTCGCGAACCTCGTGCAGGAGATCGTCGACCTGTCGCGCCTGCAGGGCGCCGACACCGTCGCCGCGGCCAAGCCCGTCGACCTCGGCGAGTGCGCCGTCCGCGCGACGGAGGAGACACGGCTGCTCGCCGAGAGCCGCAACATCGAGGTCCTGCTGCGCGCGGACGAAGAATCGCACGTCGTCCTCGGCGACGAGAACCTGCTGACGACGGCCATCCGCAACCTCGTGAGCAACGCCGTCAACTACTCGCCGGCGGACACGCGGATCTCCGTGGTCGTCACGACCGACGACGACGATGTGGCCGTGCAGGTCACCGACCAGGGGATCGGATTGTCCGCGGCCGACGTCGAGCGCATCTTCGAACGCTTCTACCGTGTCGACCCCGCACGCTCCCGTCAGACCGGCGGAACCGGTCTCGGGCTCGCCATCGTCAAGCACGTGTGCGCCAACCACGGCGGCCGCATCCGCGTCTGGAGCGAACCGGGCGTAGGTTCGACGTTCGAGATGCAGTTCCCCTGCTGGAGCGCCGAGCGCGAGCACCACCTCGCCGACCCCGACGCGCCCCTCACCCCCTCAGCCCGCCCGGTGTTCGCGACGAGCGGCGCCCCGACGAAGGAAGTCCAGTGACGCGCATTCTCATCGTGGAGGACGAGGAGTCCTACTCGGAACCGCTCGCGTACATGCTGAAGAAGGAGGGCTACGAGGCCGTCGTCGCAGCCACCGGCCCCGAGGGCATCGACGCCTTCGAGCGCGGCGGCGCGGACCTCGTCCTGCTCGACGTCATGCTGCCCGGCATGTCGGGCGTCGACGTGTGCCGCGAGCTGCGCAGCCGCTCGAGCGTGCCCATCATCATGCTGACGGCGAAGGACAGCGAGATCGACAAGGTCGTCGGCCTCGAGATGGGCGCCGACGACTACGTGACGAAGCCGTACTCCGGGCGCGAGTTGCTCGCGCGCATCAAGGCCGTTCTGCGCCGCCGCGGCGAGGCGGAGGCGGGCGAGAGCGACGAGCTCGTCGTCGGGCCCGTGGCGATGGACGTCGAACGTCACGTCGTCACTGTGGGGGGCAAGGGCGTCGCGATGCCGCTCAAGGAGTTCGAACTGCTCGAGATGCTCATGCGCAACGAGGGGCGCGTCCTCACTCGCATGCAGCTCATCGACCGTGTCTGGGGCAGCGACTACGTCGGTGACACCAAGACCCTCGACGTCCACATCAAGCGCCTGCGCGCCAAGATCGAACCCGACCCTGGCTCGCCACAGCACATCCTGACGGTGCGTGGGCTCGGCTACAAGCTCGAGGCCTGACGCGGAGGACCCTGCGTACCACCCGCACCCCCGGCGCACGACGAAGGCCGGCATCCCGCGCAGGATGCCGGCCTTCGTCAGGCGTGGGACGCGAACACTAGTGGCTCGTGACGGACGTGCCCTTCTCCTCTTCGCCCGTGGGGGCGGGGGTCGATTCGCTGATGCCTACGTCGTGGCCCTCCTTCGGCTCGACGTCCTCGGCGTGCTCGACCGAGGCTGAGCCGTACGGGTACTGGTCGAGCACGACCGGGACGGCGACCTGCGTCGAGCCGCCGGGCGTGGCCTTGAGCGTCATGTCGATCTGGTCGCCCGGCTTCGAGTCGCCGATCGAGGCGACCTCGACGGGGCTGACCTTGGCGGAGCCGTTGCCGTTCGCCTTGCCGTCGAGGCGCACGCTCTGGCCTGCGGGAACGGTGACCTGCGTGTCGGTGCCCGCGACGGAGAGCGTCAGTTGACGATCTTCGTTCGCCTTGTTGTAGACGAGGCCCTCGAGAGCACCCTTGTGCGTCTTGTCGTCGTTGACGATGAGCAGGTTGACGGCCTTGAGGTCACCCACCGTGGCAGAGACACCGTCAGCGGGGTCGTACTGCAGCTCCGTCGTGTACGGGTTGATGACCTGGCCGCAGCCGGTCAGGGTGGCGCCGAGCGTCACGGCGGCAAGAAGCACGCCTGCGCGGCGGCGCTGGGGGTTCATGATTCGTCGCGTCACGTGCCCAAGAGTATCGCCACCGCCGCGCGCATGCGCGCACCGGGTGCAGAGGTGACCGAATCGACACACAACTTTTTCGCCATTCGCCGCGTGTCGCGCACCGCACGCACCTGCGAAGGGGCCTCATCGGGGTGTGCTATGGGCCGGTGGCGAGGTTGGGGACGCCGTCGTTTTGCCCGGAATGGCGCGGCTGCGTGGTATTCTTGGGGTCGCGAAAGGGGCTATTACCACATGGAATTCAAAGTCGGCGAGACCGTCGTTTACCCGCACCATGGAGCCGCCACGATCGAAGAGATCAAGGTGCGCAAGATCAAGGGCGAGGACAAGCAGTACCTCGTGCTCAACGTGGCTCAGGGCGACCTGACCATCGAAGTCCCTGCAGAGAACTGCGACCTCGTCGGCGTGCGTGACGTGGTCGACAAGGCCGGCCTCGAGAAGGTGTTCGAGGTGCTGCGCGCCGAGCACACCGAGGAGCCGACCAACTGGTCGCGCCGGTACAAGGCAAATCTCGAGAAGCTCGCCTCCGGTGACGTCATCAAGGTCGCCGAGGTCGTGCGCGACCTGTGGCGCCGCGACCAGGATCGCGGCCTGTCCGCCGGCGAGAAGCGCATGCTCGCCAAGGCCCGCCAGATCCTCGTCTCCGAGCTGGCGCTCGCCGAGCACACGAACGAGGACAAGGCCGAAGCCACGCTCGACGAGGTCCTCGCGTCCTGAACGCCGGAGCCGTCGTCGTCGCCGCCGGGCTCGGCACCCGTCTCAAGGCGGGCCGACCCAAGGCGCTCGTGACCCTGAGGGGGGCTCCCCTCGTGACGCACGCCGTCCGCCGCATCCTCGCGGCGGGCGGCGTGTCGCACGTCGTCGTCGTCACTCCGGCGACGCACGAGAGCGACTTCGACGAAGCTCTCGCTGAGTTCGACCCCACCCTCGTCACGCGCGTCGGCGGCGGCGCGGAGCGCAGCGACTCGGTGCGGGCGGGCCTCGCCGCGCTCGATGCGTCGTGCGACGCCGTCCTCGTCCACGACGCAGCGCGGTGCCTCGCGCCGCCGTCGCTCGTGGCTCGGGTGCTGGCGGCTCTCGACGACGGCGCTGACGCGGTCGTGCCGGGCGTCGCCGTCGTCGACACGATCAAGCTCGTCGAGGCGCGGGCGGCACAGACGGTCGTCGCGTCGACTCCCGCACGCGCCGCGTTGCGCGCGATCCAGACGCCGCAGGGCTTTCGGCGCTCGGCGCTGCTCGCGGCCCACGCCTGCGGCGCCGACGCCACCGACGACGCCGCGCTCGTCGAGCTCGCAGGAGCGGACGTCGTCGTCGTCGCCGGTGACGATCTCGCCCTCAAGGTGACGACGCCGCTCGACATGGTGCTGGCCGAGCACCTGCTCGCCGCGGACGATGCCGTCGCCGGCGAGGTCACCGACACCCACCCGAGAGGTCAGTCATGACGCACACCGTCTCATCGTCCGGTCAGCCTGAGTCGCCGGTGTCGACGTCGTTGCCGCGCACCGGGATCGGTGTCGACATCCACCCGCTCGCCGACGACGAGCGGGAGCTGTCCCTCGCAGGTCTGACATGGCCGGGGGAGCGTGGCATCGAAGGTCACTCGGACGGCGACGTCGCCTCGCACGCCCTGTGCGACGCGCTCTTCTCGGCTGCCGGGCTGGGCGACCTGGGGCAGCACTTCGGCGTCGACCGCCCCGAACTCGCCGGCGCCCGCGGCGTGACGCTGCTCGCCGAGGCGGCGCGCCTCGTGCGCGAGGCCGGGTACGAGATCGGCAACGCCGCCGTGCAGATCGTCGGAAACCGCCCCAAGATCGGATCGCGTCGCGACGAGGCACAGGCCGCGCTATCGGATGCGCTCGGCGGCGCGACCGTCTCGGTCAGCGGCACGACGAGCGACGGGCTCGGGCTGACGGGCCGAGGCGAGGGAATCGCGGCCATCGCGACCGCGCTCATCGTGCCGCGCGCCTGAGGCGCCACCCGTTCGAGCTGTGTCACGCCGTGATGGCGGTTTCCTGATTCCCCGCCTCGGGCGCTGAAACCCTTGTGATGACGGGGTTATCAGCGCCGGGTACTACATTGGAACCAAAGTCGGGCACATCCGCCGAAGCCACCTCGAAGCGGTGCACCGACCCGTCGAGCCACCTTCCACACGAGGAGATCTTTCGATATGTCCCAGACGGTCAAGGGCGTCATCGCCCGCAGCAAGAACGCCCCGGTCGAACTCGTCGACATCGTCGTGCCCGACCCCGGCCCCGGTGAGGTGGTCGTCGACGTCGAGGCGTGCGGCGTCTGCCACACCGACCTGTCGTACCGCGACGGCGGCATCAACGACGAGTTCCCGTTCCTGCTCGGCCACGAGGCGGCCGGGCGCGTCGAGAAGATCGGCGAGGGCGTGACGAACGTCGAGGTCGGCGACTTCGTCGTGCTCAACTGGCGCGCCGTGTGCGGCGAATGCCGTGCGTGCAAGAAGGGTCAGCCCTGGTACTGCTTCGACACGGCCAACGCGACGCAGAAGATGACGCTGGCCGAGGACGGCACGGAGCTGACGCCCGCTCTCGGGATCGGCGCGTTCATCGACAAGACTCTCGTCGCCGCCGGCCAGTGCACGAAGGTCGAGGAGTCCGACGCAGCCGCGGTCGGCCTGCTCGGCTGTGGCGTCATGGCCGGGTTCGGTGCGGCCGTCAACACCGGCCAGGTCGAACGCGGTGAGTCCGTCGCCGTCATCGGCTGCGGTGGGGTGGGGTGCGCGGCCATCGCCGGTGCCGAGATCGCCGGTGCGGCGCGCATCATCGCCGTCGACATCGACGACGCGAAGCTCGAGACGGCGAAGAAGTTCGGCGCGACCGACACGATCAACTCGAAGAACGTCGACGCCGTCGAGAAGATCCGCGAACTCACCGGCGGGTTCGGCGCCGACGTCGTCATCGACGCCGTCGCACGCCCCGAGACGTACGAGCAGGCGTTCTACGCCCGTGACCTCGCCGGCCGCGTCGTCATGGTCGGCGTGCCGACGCCCGATCTGAAGATCGAACTGCCGATGATCGAGATCTTCGGTCGCGGTGGCGCGCTCAAGTCGAGCTGGTACGGCGACTGCCTGCCCGAGCGCGACTTCCCGGCGCTTGTGGCCCTCTACAAGCAGGGCCGCTTCGACCTCGACGCCTTCGTCACCGAGCGCATCAGCATCGACGCCGTCGAGTCGGCGTTCGAGAAGCTGCACGAGGGTTCGGTGCTGCGTTCGGTGGTGGAACTGTGAGCGCCCCCGCGGGCCCGGAAGCCGTCGTCGCCGACGGCGATCTGCGCATCGAACGCGTCGTCACCTCCGGCACCTTCGAGCTCGACGGCGGTAAGTGGGACGTCGACAACAACGTCTGGCTCATCGGCGACGACGAGCAGGTGATAATCGTCGACCCGGCTCACGAGGCGGCGCCCATCCTCGACGCCGTCGCGGGCCGCGAGGTCGTCGCCATCGTGTGCACGCACGCCCACAATGACCACATCACGGCCGCCGCCGACGTGCGCGCCGCGACAGGTGCGCCCGTCCACCTGCACCCGGGCGACCGCGTGCTGTGGGACATGACGTACGACTGGGCGCCCGACGAGTCGCTGAGCGACGGGGACGAGCTGCGGGTCGCAGGGGCCACCCTGCGCGTCATCCACACCCCGGGGCATGCGCCGGGCGCGTGTTGTCTGTACCTCGAGGCGCTCGACGTCGTGTTCACGGGCGACACGTTGTTCCAGGGCGGCCCCGGTGCGACCGGTCGGTCGTACTCGGACGAGGACACGCTGCTCGCCTCGATCCGCACGTCGTTGTTCACGCTGCCGGGCCACACCACCGTCCTGACGGGCCACGGTGACGCGACGAGCATCGCGGCCGAGAGCGCCACGATCGGAGCCGGGTCCGAGCAGTGAGCATCCGAGGGTGACCCGCGTGTTCCTGCGCGGTGGTTCGACGGACGTGGCGCAGACTGAGAGGATGCGTCGC
This sequence comes from Dermacoccus sp. GAS27A, assembly GCF_044909235.1. Taxonomy (NCBI): domain Bacteria; kingdom Bacillati; phylum Actinomycetota; class Actinomycetes; order Micrococcales; family Dermacoccaceae; genus Dermacoccus; species Dermacoccus sp. GAS27A. The sequence continues at coordinate 45,058 of NZ_JBIYDW010000011.1, forward strand.
CCGTCGAGCCTGCCCCTCGCCCACACCCGCCCCGATCGTCGCCTCGTGCACACCGGGGCGATCCTGGTCGGCGTCATCACGCTCGGGGCCGTCGGCGCCGGATGCTCCTCGGACACGAATCACTCGGCGCCCGCGGCGAACGTGTCGTCGGGCGCTGGGGGCTCGGCGGCGGGAACGCACTCGGGCGCTGAACCGCCCGGGTCGCCGGCGAGTTCGTCGAGTGCCGCGCCTGCGGCGACCATCACCATCGCCTCGAACGTCGCCCAGGGCTCGCCCCTGGGGTTGTCGCAGCCGGTGACGGTGAGTGCGAAGGGCGCCGATTCGAGCCCGGCACAGGTCACGGACGTCACCGTCACCGACGCGGCGGGCAAGAGCGTCGAGGGCAACTACGACGCGAGCGCGGGCACCTGGACGCCGGCCGGCCTGTTGACCAAGAGCGGCTCGTACACCGTGACGGCCACGGCCAAGACCTCGGACGGGCAGAGCGCGACGAACTCGCGGACCCTCCTCGCTGCCGCGAACGGTGAGAGCACGACCGGCCTCTACGCCGTCACGCCGTTCAAGCGCTCGAACGTCGGCAACGCTCAGCCGGTCGTGCTGACGTTCAGCCAGGCCGTGCCGCAGGCGCAGCGCGCCGAGGTCGCCAAGCGGTTCACCGTGAAGGACACGGCGAACGTGGAGGGCGCGTGGCGTTGGGTAAGCCCGACGCGCCTCGACTACCGCCCGAAGAACAAGTGGCCGGTCGGCGACAGCGTCACCGTCACCGGCTCGATCCAGGGCATGCCGATCGGCCAGACCTGGGGCGCGGGCACGCTCGGTGACGTCGGCTTCGACGTCACCTCCGACCTCGAGGCGGTGTACGACCCCGCGACGCACGAGGTCACCGTCAGCGAGGGTGGCAAGGTCACCCGCGTCATGAAGTCGGGTGGTGGCAAGAAGGGCTTCGAGAGCCTCACCGGCAAGATGGTCGTGACGGGCAAGGAGCGGACGGTACGCATGACGTCGTGCAGCGTCGGCATCTCCTGCACGCCCGGCGAGGCGAACTACTACGACGAGCAGATCAACAACGCCGTTCAGGTCTCCGAATCGGGCACCTACCTGCACGCCGCACCCTGGGACGACCTCATCGGCAAGGCGGACACATCGCACGGATGCTTCCACCTGTCGGCCGCCGACGCGAAGTGGTTCTACGACAAGGTGCTGCCCGGCAACCTGTTCGTCTCCAAGGGCACGAACAACCCCGTCTCCGTGACGAACGGCGAGGGCGACTGGAACCTCACCTGGCAGCAGTGGATCTCCTGAGCCACTGATCGACGCTGCGCCGCTCGATGGTGGGCAGGCGCCCGGGCGGGGCGTCAGGGCTGCGCGTCGCCGATAGACTGTGCGGCGTGAGCCTGCAGATCTTCGACACCGCCACGCGCGAACTGCGCGACTTCGAACCAGTTGAGCCCGGCAAGGTCGGCATCTACATCTGTGGGCTGACGACGCAGGGTTCGCCGCACATCGGTCACCTGCGCTTCGCCGTCGCGTTCGACGTGCTGCGCAACTGGCTGACGCGCGGTCACGGCTACGACGTCACGCTCGTGCGCAACGTCACCGACATCGACGACAAGATCCTGCGCAAGTCCGCGGAGGCGGGGGAGCCCTGGTTCGCGTGGAGCTACCTTCACGAACGTGAGACGAGCGACGCGCTCGACATCCTCGGCGTTCAGCGACCGACGTACGAGCCGCGCGCGACAGGGCACGTCACCGACATGGTCGAACTCATGGAACTGCTCATCGAACGCGGCCATGCCTACCCGGCAGCCGACGGTTCGGGCGACGTCTACTTCGACGTGAAGAGCTTCGACGAGTACGGCGCGCTGACGCGGCAGAAGCTCGACGACATGGAAGACGCCGCTGACGCCGACCCGCGTGCGAAGCGCGACCCCCGCGACTTCGCGCTGTGGAAGGGCCGCAAGGCCGACGAGCCGGCGTCCGCGAACTGGCCGACGCCGTGGGGTGAGGGGCGCCCCGGTTGGCACCTCGAGTGCTCCGCGATGGCGCGTCGTTGGCTCGGTGACACGTTCGACATCCACGGCGGCGGCATCGACCTGCGCTTCCCGCACCACGAGAACGAGCAGGCGCAGTCACGCGCCGCAGGTCTCGGTTTCGCGCGCTACTGGATGCACAACGGCTGGGTGACGCTGAGCGGCGAGAAGATGAGCAAGTCGCTCGGCAACACGCTGTCCGTCACGGAGCTGACGAAGACGGTGCGCCCGCTCGTGCTGCGCTACTACCTCGGCTCGGTGCACTACCGTTCGACGATCGAGTACACGTCCGATTCGCTGGCGGAAGCGAACGCCGCCGTCGAGCGAATCGAGGGTTTCCTGCGTCGCGCCCTCGGCGAGGACGCCGTCCTGACGAGCGCCGACCTCGCCGACGTCGAACTGCCCGAGGCGTTCGTCGCGACGATGGACGACGACCTCAACGTCTCCGGCGCGCTCGCAGCGTGCTTCGACGCCATCCGCGAGGGCAACACCGCCATCGACGAGGCCGATGTGCGGCGCGTCGAAGAGCTCGCGCTGCAGGTCGCCGCGATGACCGACGTCCACGGCGTCAACCCGCTCGACCCGAAGTGGTCGAGCAACGGATCGGCCGGCGGTGACGAGACGAAGCGTGCGCTCGGCGCACTCGTCGACGCTCTCGTCGAGCAACGCAAGACCGCACGTGCGGCGAAGGACTTCGCGACGGCAGACATCATCCGCGACCAGCTGGCCGACGCCGGCGTCGTGGTCGAAGACACCCCCGACGGCGCCCGCTGGAGCGTGGCGCGTACGGGTCGAAAGGACAACGACTGATGCCAGGCAACTCATCGCGCCGCGGTGCGATCCGCAAGGGAGCGTCGAAGAAGGGCGCGACGACCGGCAGCGGCGGTCAGCGCCGACGCGGGCTCGAGGGCAAGGGCCCGACGCCGCGCGCGGAGGAGCGCCCGAACCACAAGGCGTACAAGTCGGCGCAGCGCTCCGGCGCCGCCAAGAACGCGCCCAACGCGCGACGTTCGAGCGGTGCGCGCCGCGACCGGACGTCGAGCGAGATCATCGCCGGGCGCAACTCGGTGCTCGAGGCGTTGCGTGTCGGCGTGCCTGCCGCGACGCTGTACGTCGCGAGCCGCATCGACTCCGACGACCGCGTGCGCGAGACGCTCAAGATCGCGCAGGAGCAGGGCGTCGCGATGCTCGAGACGCCGCGCGGTGAACTTGATCGGCTCACGGACGGCGCGGTGCACCAGGGCCTCGCGCTGCAGGTGCCGCCGTACGAGTACGCGCATCCGAGCGACCTCATCGACCCCGAATTGCCCGGCACGCCGCTCGTCGTCGCGCTCGACGGCATCACCGATCCCCGCAACCTCGGCGCCATCGTGCGTTCGACGGCGGCGTTCGGCGGCCACGGCGTCGTCATCCCGCAGCGTCGCAGCGCGGGCATGACCGCGTCGGCGTGGAAGACATCGGCGGGCGCCGCGGCACGCATCCCCGTCGCGCAGGCGAGCAACCTGACGGCCGCGCTCAAGGAGTTCAAGAAGGCGGGCTTTTTCGTCATCGGCCTCGACATGGACGGTGACGTCGACCTGCCCGGCCTCGAGCTCGCCGACCGGCCGCTCGTCGTCGTCGTCGGCTCCGAGGGCAAGGGCCTGTCGCGTCTCGTCAGCGAGACGTGCGACCAGATCGTCTCTGTGCCGATGAGCTCCGCGGTCGAGTCGCTCAACGCCGGCATCGCGACGTCCGTGACGCTGTATCAGGTGGCCGTCAACCGCGGGCTGGGCTCGACGCGCTGAGCCCCGGAGGTCGGATGCGGGAGGCTCCAGACCCGTATCGTGGTACGTCCAGGCACCATGATGAACGAGAGGGAGACCTTCACCATGTCGAACCACGACTCCTACGACGGATACCAGCCCGGCGATGGCCAGAACCCCGGTCACTACGGTCAGCCGAACCAGTACGACCAGACCGGTGACCAGGGGCAGTACGGGCAGTACGGTCAGCCGCACCAGAGCCAGTCGAACCAGTACGGCGCCCACACGTCCTACGACCAGACGCAGGCCAACCCCACGGCCGGCGCCCAGGCGTACGGGCAGCAGGTGCCCGCTGATCAGTCCCTGTCCGGCACCGGGTTCTTCAAGGCGCTGTTCGACTTCTCGTTCTCGACGTTCATCACGCCGAAGATCGTCAAGTTCGCCTACGCCATCTCCGTTGGCGCTCTGGGGCTGTTGTGGGTCTTCATGGTGATCGGCGGCTTCGCGGACAACGCGGCGTCGGGTTTGCTCGCTCTCATCATCGGCCCCGTCCTCATCTTGCTGTACCTCGTCTTCATCCGGATGACGCTCGAGTTCTACGTCGCGATCGTTCGCATGAGCGAGGACATCCACCAGCGTCTGCGCTGACGCGTGCCCTGACGCGAAACGGCCCGGTTCCCTCGGAGAGGGGAACCGGGCCGTTTCACGTCTGGCGAGCTGGAGGCTCGCCCGCGGTGGGCGGGCGTCAGTCGCCGCGCACCACGATCGTGTGGACGATCTTGTCGTGCAGCGTCTGCTTCGTGTCATCCCACAGCGGCCACAGCAGGTCGACGATGAGCAGGAGTCCGCCGCTGATACCGCCGGCGACGGCTTCGAGCAGGTAACGCCCGAAGCCGACACCGGCGCCCGTCGGCTGACCCGTGCGCTCGTCGACGACCTTGAGGTGCAGCATCTTCTTGCCGAGGCTCTGGCCAGTCCTGCCCTGACGGATGGCGCGGTTCCAGAGGTTGAACAGCAACGCGACGAGCGGACCGAGCAGCGCCAACGCGACACCGCCGCCGGAGACGTTGTGCAGCGTCGAGTTGCCATTGATGTCTTCCACCGAGTAGCTGTCCTTGAACGCCAGCCACAATCCGAGACCGGAGATGACGATCATCGGGACGGCCGACAGCAGGCTGTCGATGAGGTAGGCGCCCACGCGCGACCCCCATGAACCGTAGGGCGCAGACCCCGCCCGTCGAGCGGGCGCGCCGTACTGCTGCCCCTGATATGGCTGGTTCTGGTACGGCTGGCCGGGCTGCGGCGCACCCTGGTAGCCCTGCGGTTGGTACGGCTGGCCCTGGTACTGCTGGTACTGGGGGCCCGGCTGCGACTGCGCGCCGCTGCCGTACCCCTGGGCGCCACCGTGCTCGGGCGGCGGAACGTAGGGGTCGTATCCGTTGCTCATGTCCGTTCCTTCTCGTCAGGCGTCGATGGCGGGTGGGCCGCTCAGGCCGTGCGGACGACGAGCGAGTGGACGGCCTTGTCGTGCCACGTCTGGTTCTTGTCGTCCCACAGCGGCCACAGGTAGTTGACGAGCGGGATGAAGAACAGCAGCGGGATCAGCTGCGACGGCAGCGAGATCAGGATGTCGACGGCGAGGCGGCCGAGACCACGGCCGACACCCAGGTACTGGCCGGTCCGCTCGTTGATGACGCCGATCTTGAGCACCTTCTTGCCGACGCTCTGGCCTCGCTTGCCCTGCAGGTATCCCTCGTTCCAGAGACGGAACAGCAGACCGAGCAGCGTGCCCGCGCCCATGAACGCCCAGGCCCGGTCCGTGAAGGGATCGGTGGGGTCGGCGCCCGGCGCGTCCCAGCCGTCCTTGAGGAAATCTCCGGTGCCGAGCGCGATGCCGACGCAGATGATGGTCGGCAGGATCGTGATGAGCCAATCCAGCAACGCCGCACCGACACGCGAACCCCAGCTCGCGAGGATCGGCATGTTCGGCGCGCCCTGACCGTACTGCTGGGCGTAGCCCGGTGCGCCGTAGGCGTCCGGCTGGCCGTAGCCGCCGCCGTACTGCTGGCCCTGCGCGCCGTACTGCGCGTCACCGTACTGCTGGGCAGGCTGGCCGTAGCTCTGTTCCTGGTATTCCTGCTGGCCGTAACCCTGCTGGTCATGGCTCGGCTGTCCGTAAGCAGGCTGGCCCTGCAGCGCGCGGCCGTACTGGCCCGGCTGCGCGGCGGGGTCGTGCGGATTCTGACCGTACGGCTGGCTGCCGTATCCATTCGTGTTGTTGCTCATGATGATTCCCTCCTGTGCTCCTTCGCACACGAGGTTACCGGGGCGCCGCGCTCAGCGCGCGGTCATCTGCAGGGGCGTTGCGTCGGGGGCGATGACGTTCTGCTCGTCCGGTTTCGTCGGCAGGATGTTCTCGACGTAGTCGGCGACGGCTTCCTCGATCGTCACGCCACGCTGCAGACGCTCCGACATGTACCAGCGGTGCTCGAGCACCTCGTGGAACATCTCGGCTGGTTCGAGCTTCTGACGCAACTGCGGCGGTACCGTGCGGGTGATCGGTTCGTAGATCGTCGCGAGCCAGTCATGCGCGACGGCGCGTTCGTCGTCGCTCTGGCGGTTCTTGCTCGCCGTGAAGCTGACGAGGTCGTTGAGCAGTCGTCGCGCCTGGTTCTCGCCGACCTCGAGACCGGTGAGGTGACGCAGGCGGCGCGTGTGGTAGCCGGCCTCGACGATCTGGGGCTTGATCGACATCGTCGTGCCGTCGATGTCGGTCGTGATGTCGAGCTCGCCGACGTCGAAGCCGAGGTCGTTCAGCGAGCGGATGCGCTGTTCGACGCGCCACGCGTCCGAGGCGTCGAAACGCTCGGCCTGCGTGAGTGCCTCCCACAGCTCGTGATAGCGCTCGACGATCGTGTTGCTCACCTCGATGGGGTCCATGTCGTCGGGCACCATGCCGCCAGCCTGCAGATCCATCAGCTCCCCGGCGATGTTGACCTGCGCGATGTCGAGGTCGTGCTCGCGCTGGCCCTTCGACAGCTTCTCGCGCAGCTCACCGGTCTCCGCGTCGACGAGGTAGGCGGCGAACTCGCCCGCGTCACGACGGAACAGGGCGTTCGACAGTGACACATCACCCCACCAGAAACCGACGAGGTGCACCTTGACGAGCAGGACCGCGAGGGCGTCGATGAGGCGGGTCGCCGCGTCCGGGCGCAGCGTCTGGCTGATCATCGCGCGGTACGGCAGCGAGAACTGCAGGTGCCGCGTCAGCAGGCACGCGTCGAGCGGTTCGCCGTGCACGTCGGTGCGTCCGGTGACGACGGCGATCGCCTCGACGCACGGCAGGTGCAGGCGCCGCAGCTGCTTGAGCATCGCGTACTCGCGCAGCGCGATGTCGGCCTTGATCTCCTTGACGGCGAGGATGCGGCCGTCGACCTTCGCGAAGCGGACGATGTGACGCGAGATGCCGCGCGGCAGTGCCGCGAGTTGATCCTCTGGCCACTGCTCGAGGGGCACGCTCCACGGCAGTGCGAACAGCGCGGGGTAGGGGCGTGCTGCCTTGATGTCGAGTGCCACCTCGTCATCCTCCCACCGCGCGGGGGCGGCTGCCTGCATCCGCGTGACGGTGTGTTTCACCCGAAACGGTGCGTCGGCCACCCGTCGATACGTCGAGCGGACGATGTCCGCTCGCCATCGTCCGCTCGATCGTCATGTCAGCCCCTCGCGGGTGCGCGTTCAGTCGTTGATGCGCTCGCCGGTCTCGACGTCGAAGAGGTGGATGTGATCGGTCTTCGGCGCGAAGTACAGCGTGTCGCCCTTCATCGGGGGGCGGCGGCCGTCGACGCGGGCCATGACCTGCTGGTCCTCGCCCTCAACGGTCGTCTTGCCGTAGACGTACGCGTCGGCGCCGAGCTCCTCGACCATGACGACGTCGACCTCGAGACCCGCGTCGGACGGCGCGAGGTCCTCCGGGCGGATGCCGAGCGTGACACGGTTCGAACCGGGGCGGGCGTCCGCGGGCAGCGGAATCGACGCGGTACCGAGCAGCACCTTGTTGTCCTTGACCGGCACCTCGAACAGGTTCATCGCGGGGCTGCCGATGAAGCCCGCGACGAAGACGTTCTTCGGGTGGTCGTACATGTTGCGCGGCGTGTCGCACTGCTGCAGCAGACCGTCCTTGAGGACGGCGACGCGGTCACCCATCGTCATGGCCTCGACCTGATCGTGGGTGACGTAGACGGTCGTCACGCCGAGGCGACGCTGCAGGTCGGCGATCTGCGTGCGCGTCTGCACGCGCAGCTTGGCGTCGAGGTTCGACAGTGGCTCGTCCATGAGGAACACCTGCGGCTGACGCACGATTGCGCGACCCATCGCGACGCGCTGACGCTGGCCACCCGACAGGTCCTTCGGCTTGCGCTCGAGGTACTGCGTGAGGTCGAGGATCTGCGCGGCCTCCTCGACGCGCTTGCGGATCTCGCCCTTGTCGACGCCGGCGATCTTGAGCGCGAAGCCCATGTTGTCAGCGACGCTCATGTGCGGGTAGAGCGCGTAGTTCTGGAACACCATCGCGACGTCGCGATCCTTCGGCGACAGCGCCGTGACGTCGCGTCCGTCGATGAGGATGCGGCCGCTCGTCACCTCTTCCAGGCCGGCGAGCATGCGCAGCGAGGTCGACTTGCCGCAGCCCGACGGGCCGACGAGGACGAGGAACTCGCCGTCGGCGATCTCGATGTTGAGGTCGCTGACGCTGGGACGATCGGCCCCGGGGTAGGTGAGGGTGACGTTGTCGTACGTGACGGTTGCCATGGGGTTTTCCTTAGCGCTCACCGGCAGGAACGTGCCGGACGATCCGTTGTGAACGGGCGGCGCACGGATGTGACGCCGCACACAGCATGCCTGATGGGAGTGGCTCTTGACCAGCCCTTCTGCACATTTGTTTCAGTAGTGCTCATCTGAGCGTCCCGTCTCGAGGGGTAGGTGCGTCGATCTGCATGCTCGCTCGGCCCTGCCTATCACCCGGTCAACGCTCCTTGATCAAATCGTGACCATGAAAAACTTTGCAGACCCTGAGTACACGCTGCATGCTGTGAAGCAGGCCACACTCGAGGTGTGGCCCTGAACAATCGGAGTACTCATGACCAAGCGCAGTGTGGCTGTCGCATTCGCGGGCGTCCTCGCCCTCTCCGTCTCCGCGTGCGGCGGCGGCTCGTCCTCGTCCGACTCGTCGAAGAGCGACACCTCTGCGGCTTCGTCGAAGTCCGGCGACGCGAAGGCGTCGGGCAGTGCTGCCGCCGGCAGTGACGTCAACGCCAAGGACCCGAAGCGCGACGCCAACGCCGACCTCGTCATCTGGGCTGACGGCACCGCGGCCCCCGTCGTCTCCAAGCTCGCGAAGCAGTTCGCGGACGAGAACGACGTCAAGGTTTCCGTCCAGGTCTCGACGGACGTGCGCGGCAACTACGGCACGGCCTTCAAGGCGGGCCAGGCCCCGGACGTCATCGTCGGCGCTCACGACTGGATGGGTGAGCTCGTCTCCAACGGCTCCGTCGCGCCCGTGCAGATCCCCGCCAACGTCGCTTCCGGCTTCAACAAGGAGGCCATCGCCGCGACGAAGTACAACAACCAGTCCTACGGCGTGCCCTACGCCGTCGAGAACATGGCGCTCGTGCGCAACACCGACATGGTCAAGGACGCGCCGAAGACGATCGACGAGCTCGTCTCCACCGGTCAGAAGGTCGTCGACGAGAAGAAGGCGACGAACGTCCTCTCCCTCGAGATGGGCAAGCAGGGCGACGCCTACCACGGCATCCCGTTCCTCACCGGCTTCGGCGGCGGCATCTTCGGCACGAAGGCCAACGGCGACTACGACGCGAGCAAGCTGCTCGTCAACTCGCCCGAGAGCCTCAAGGGCGCCAACCTGCTCGCCGAGCTCGGCAAGAAGAAGGTGCTGTCGACCAACGTCGACAAGACCAACGGTGATGCCCTGTTCGCCGACAAGAAGGCGCCGTACATCGTCACCGGCCCGTGGTCGCTGCCGACGTTCGACAAGGCCGGCATCAAGTACGAGGTCTCCTCGCTGCCCACCGTCGCCGGTGGCGGAAAGATGACGCCGTTCCTCGGCGTGCAGATGTTCTACGTCAGCTCGAAGGCGAAGAATGCGACCGTCGCTCAGACGTTCACGACGTCCTTCCTCACCACGGCGGCCGCGCAGAAGGCGCTGTTCGAGGTCGGCAAGCGTCCGCCGGCACTGACGGCGGCGTACGACGAGGTCATCAAGTCCAACCCCGACGTCGCGAAGTGGGCCGAGGCCGGCAAGGGCGCGAAGCTCATGCCGAACATCCCCGCGATGAATGCCGTCTGGGGCCCGATGGGTCAGGCGATGGCCGACGTCATCTCCGGCAAGGCAGCCCCCGACGCCCGCTTCAATGCGGCGCAGAAGGAGATCGAGGCCGCCATCAAGGCAGGCAGCTGACGATCCACCTACGTCGCATCCGTGAGCCGGTGACCACGTCGGTCGCCGGCTCACGGCGCGTCGAGCGTCGACGACGACGCCCATCACGACAGGCCTGACGGCGCCCGCGAGGCGCCTCACGCCCCAGGCTGGTGCGGTGAGCACCGGTGAACGAATTCCCCGAGCGATGGAGAAGGACATGGCGACCCTCGCCGCCCCCGAGCAGACGTCGGGTCTGCCGCCAGCCAAGAGCCCCGTGTGGGCGCCGATCCTCAAGTGGGCGCTCGTCGCGGCCGCCGTCATCCTCTGCATCTATCTCGCGACGCAGCTGGCCGACAAGGGGTACGGCCTCGCCGTCGTCGGTGTCGCGTTCGTCGCGATGGCCGTGCTCGTCGTGTACGGCACGCGCCGCAACGTGCCCGCGAAGTATCTGTTCCCGGGCCTGATCCTGCTGCTCGGGCTGCAGGTGTGGCCCATCGTGTACACGGCCGCGACGTCGTTCACGAACTACGGCCAGGGCCACCTCGTCTCCAAGGAGGAGGCGACGAAGCAGGACATCGCCTACTCCGTCCAGCAGGTCGCGGGGTCGCCGACGTACGGGCTGTCGATCGCCGTCAAGGACGGCCAGGACGTGACGTCCGCGCCGTTGCACTTCCTGCTGACCGACGAGAAGGGCAAGCACTTCGTCGGTGACGCCAAGGGGTTGCAGCCGCTCACGGGCAAGACGGAGATGGGCATCGGCCACCTCAAGTCGGCCGAGGGCTATCGCGTCCTCAAGCTCGGCGAGGCGAACAAGCGCAAGGACCTCGCCAACTTCGCGGTGCCGACGAGTGACGGCCACGGCATCAAGGCCAGTGGTGTCTCGCAGGCCTTCGAGGGCGCGCCGACGCTGAAGTGGGACAAGGCGAAGAACACCCTCACCGACTCCGCCACGGGCACGGTGTACGTCGAGAAGGATGCACGCTGGGTGCCGCAGTCCGGCTCCGCGAGCCCGCTGCCGGTCGGGTGGAAGCAGGGCGTCGGGTTCAAGAACTACACCGACCTCGTGACGAACGACACGATTCGCAAGGGGTTCTTCGGCATCTTCGCGTGGAACATGGCGTTCGCCATCCTGTCGGTGCTGTCGACCTTCGTGCTCGGCATGCTGCTCGCGCTGCTGCTCAACGACCCGCGCATCAAGGGCCGCGCCATCTACCGCAGCCTGCTCATCCTGCCGTACGCCGTGCCCGTGTTCGTCTCCGCGCTCGTGTGGGCGTCGATGTTCAACCAGGACTACGGCCTCATCAACAACCTGACCGGCCTCGACATCGACTGGTTCGGCGACCCGTGGGCCGCGCGCGCCGCCATCCTGCTGACCAACCTGTGGCTGGGCTTCCCCTACATGTTCGTCGTGTGCACAGGCGCGCTGCAGTCGATCCCGGGTGACGTCATGGAGGCCGCACGCATCGACGGCGCCGGCCCGATCCGGACGCTGCGCTCCATCACGATGCCGCTGCTGCTCGTCGCGGTGGGCCCCCTGCTCATCGCGTCGTTCGCGTTCAACTTCAACAACTTCGGCCTCATCTACCTGCTGACCAAGGGCGGGCCGTTCGTCGGCGACAGCGCCCAGATCGGTTCGACCGACCTGCTCATCACCTACGCGTACCGTCTCGCGATCGACGGGACGAACCCGAACTTCGGTCTCGCATCCGCGGTCGCCGTCGTCATCTTCATCATCGTCGCGCTCCTGAGCTTCCCCGGCTTCCTGCGCAGCAAGGCCCTCGAGGAGGTCAACTGATGTCTGCCATGAACACCCCTGCGGCCGGCCTGCCCGAACCGGGAGCCGTGACGGGCGTGCCCGAAGCTGCCCCCGGTGGCACGCATGCTCGTGCGCCGCGCCTCGGTGGCGGCGTGTGGTGGCGCCACCTGCTCGCGCTGTGCGCGCTCGCCTTCGCGCTGTTCCCGATCCTGTTCCTGCTCTCGGCAGCACTCAACAAGGCGGGGACGCTGAGTTCTTCGACGCTGCTGCCGACGAGCTTCTCGCTCAACAACTTCTCCGACCTGTTCAGCAACGAGGCGCGACCGTTCGTCACCTGGTACAAGAACGCGCTGCTCATCGCGCTCGTCGGTTCGGTGTTCAGCGTCTTCATCGGCGCGTGCTCCGCGTTCGCGTTCTCGCGCCTGCGCTTCCGAGGCCGCCGGGCGATGCTGCTCGCGCTGCTGCTGCTGCAGATGTTTCCGGCGCTGCTCGCGTTCGTCGGCCTCTACATCACCTTCTCGAAGATCGGTGAGGTGATGCCCGCGTTCGGCCTCAACACCACGTGGGGGCTCATCCTCGTCTATCTGGGCGGCGCGATGGGATCGAACGTGTGGCTTCTCAAGGGTTACTTCGACACTGTTCCGAAGGAACTCGACGAGGCCGCGTTCGTCGACGGCGCCTCGCATGCCCGCGTGTTCTTCAGCCTGACGCTGCCGCTCGTGCGCCCGATCCTCGTCACGGTGTTCATGGTGTCGTTCGTCAGCCTGTTCGGCGAGTTCATGCTCGCGAGCATCTTCCTCACCGACGTCGACAAGCAGACCCTCGGCGTCGGCCTCTACGGCATGACGGTCAACAACGACCGCAACGCCCTGTTCGGCCAGTTCTCGGCTGGTGCGCTGCTCAGCTCGATCCCGATCATGGCGCTGTACCTGGCCTTCCAGAAGCAGCTCATCGGTGGTCTCACCACCGGCTCGGTGAAGTGAACTCCTACCGTCGCGGCGCGACGGGAGCGGGCGCGTGAGCGCCACCGAGGACGCGGCGCTCAGGCGCGGCGGCGACGAATCGCCGCCGCGCCTGCAGCAGATCGCTGCTGCTGCGGGGGTCTCGCAGGCGACCGTCTCACGCGTGCTCAACAACAAGGCCGGCGTCGCCGAGGCCACGCGCCGCAGCGTCCTCACCGCCGTCGACGTCCTCGGCTACGAACGCCCCGTGAGTCTGCGCCGCGCGGGGGCTGGCGCCATCGGCCTCGTCGTGCCCGAACTCGACAACCCGATCTTCCCCGCGCTCGCACAGGCCGTCACGACGCGGCTCGCGGCCGCCGGGTACACCGCCGTCCTGTGCCCGACGAGCGCCGGTGGGGTGCAGGAGGATGAGTACCTGTCGATGCTGCTGGAACGCGGCATCGCCGGGCTCATCCACGTCTCGGGTCGCCACGCCGACACGACGGCATCGATCGCGCGCCATCAGGAACTCGTCGCGCAGGGCCTGCCCGTCGTCCTCGTCAACGGCCACCGCGACGACCTCGCCGTCACGTCGTTGTCGACTGACGACCGCGTCGCGGTGCGCCTCGCCGTCAGCCACCTGCTGAGTCTGGGGCACCGCCGGCTCGGTCTGGCCGTCGGGCCGGCACGCTACACCCCGTCGATCCGCAAGCTGACGGCATTCCGCGACGCCGCGGCCGAGTTCGGGTTCGAGGCGCTCGTCGAACACACGTGGTTCAGCGTCGAGGGCGGCGAACTCGCGGGAACGCAGCTCACCGCGCGGGGCGCGAGCGGCATCATCTGCGGCTCGGACCTCATGGCGCTCGGCGTCATCCGCGGAGCGCGTCACGCGGGCTTGGACGTGCCGAGGGAGCTCTCCGTCGTCGGATTCGACGGCTCGGCGATGACGGAGCACACCTCGCCGCCGCTGACGACGGTGCGCCAGAACGTCCCCGCGCTCGCCGACGGCGCCGTCGACACGCTGCTCGACCAGATCCGTGGGCTCGCAGCGGCCGCGCCGTGCGCCCGTGAGCTGGTGCTCGCGCCCGACCTCGTCGTGCGCGCCTCTACCGGCCCGCCTCCGGTGCGCTGACGGCGCCCTCCCCGGCGTCGGCGTCGTCTCGGACGTCGGCGTCGTCTCGTGGCGCGTAGCGCCGCGCCTTCGTCAGCGCGCCGAGCAGAGCGTCGAGCAGCGTCGGGACGTCGGTGCAGCTGGGGACGCGGTGCGCTGCGGCGGTGTCGCCGTCGCCGACCTTGACGCCGATGTCGCTTCCCGCGCGCAGCGTCGTGAACACCGTCTCGTCGGTGACGTCGTCGCCGAGGTAGAACGTCGCACGCAGGTTGCGCTCGGCGGCGAGGGCCGCGAGTGCCGCGCCCTTCGACACGTCGAGCACCGACAGTTCGACGACGGCCTTGCCGCGCATCGCGTGGACGCCCGGGACATCCTGCGGGACGGCGAGCGCCGCGCAGGTCGCGCGCTCGGCCTCGTCCTCGTCCATGCCGCGGGTGTGCAGGACGACGCCGGCCGGCTTGTACTCGACGCGTGTCGCGGGCAGTCGTTCGGCGATCGTCTCGAGCGCGTGGGTGGCGCCGTCGAGGGCGGCGCGCTCGACGTCGCTCAGCGCGCTGCCGCCCGAGGCGGCGGAGCCGAGGGTGGTCGAGATCTCTGCGCCGTGGCTGCCGATGAGGACAATGGGGGAGGACTCGTCGATCCCTGTCAGCGCGCGCAGGGTGGCGAGGTCACGACCCGATGCGAGCGCGACGCTCACGCCCGGTAGCGCCGCCATCGCACTGAGTGCCTCGATCGTGCCCGGTTGCGGGCGGGCGCTCGCGGGGTCGAGGACGATCGGCGCGAGCACCCCGTCGAAGTCGGAGGCGACGAGCACGTCACCGCGGCGCGCGAAAGCACCCAGCTCCTCGCGTGACGGCGGCCGCAGCGGCGTCGCGGTCACGACGCGGCCTGCGTCGACGGCGCCTTCGGGGCGGCCTCGAGGCTCGCGAGGTAGTTCTTCGCCCACTGCTGCACCGAGTTCTCGCTCACGAGGGCACGCATCGAGTCCATCCGCTGACGACGCTGGGGCGCCGGCGCGTCGACGGCCTTCATGATCTGATGCTTGAGACCCGCGATGTCGTGCGGGTTGCACAGGTAGGCGTCGCTCAGCTCCGTCGCGGCGCCGGTGAACTCGGACAGCACGAGCGCCCCGTCGTCGGCGCAGCACGTCACGTACTCCTTCGCGACGAGATTCATGCCGTCGCGCAGCGGCGTGACGAGCATGATGTCGGCGGCCGCGAACATCGCCGCCATCTCCTCGCGGTCGAACGAGCGGTGCAGGTACGTGAGCGCCGTCGCGCCGATGCTCGAGAAGTCACCGTTGATACGCCCGACCGTCAGCTCGATCTGGTCGCGCAGATCCATGTACGCCTTGACGCGCTCGCGGCTCGGCGTCGCGACCTGGATGAGTTTGTGCTTGCTCGGGTCGAGGCGCTCGTCGGCGAGCAGTTCGCCGAACGCCTTGAGGCGGTGACGGATGCCCTTCGTGTAGTCGAGGCGATCGACGCCCAGCAGGATCTTCTCCGGGTTGCCGAGCTGCTCGCGGATCTCACGCGCCCGCGCCTGCACCGAATCCGACTCGACGATCTCGCGCAGCCCCTCGACGTCGATCGAGATCGGCACCGCGGCTGCGCGCACCTGACGTTCGCCGAGGTCGACGACGTCGCCCGTCACGTCGAGGTCGAGGTACTGACGCACCGCGCGCAGGAAGTTGCCCGCGTCCTCGGTGCGCTGGAAACCCAGGAAGTCGGCGCCGAGCAGCCCCTCGAGGATCTCCTCGCGCCCGGGCAGCTGCGCGAACAGCTCGACGGCGGGGAAGGGGATGTGGTTGAACCAGCCGATGCGCAGGTCGGGGCGCATCTCGCGCAGCATCTCCGGCACGAGCTGCAGCTGATAGTCGTGCACCCACACCGTCGCGCCCTGCGCGGCGACCTCGGCGCAGGCGTTCGCGAAGCGACGGTTGACGCGGCGATACACCGAACGCCAGCTGCGACGGAACGTCGGCGTGATGATGACGTCGTGGTAGACGGGCCACAATGTGTCGTTGCTGTGGCCCTCGTAGTAGTCGGCGACCTCCTGCTCCGACAGCGCGACCGGGTGCAGGTGCATGCCGCCGTCGTCGAACGGCTCGGGCGCCTCACCTGGGTCGCCCGCCCAACCGACCCAGGCGCCGTCACGCCCACGCATGACGGCGTCCATCGCGGTGACGAGGCCGCCGGGGGAGCGGCGCCACTGCGACTCGCCGTCCGGCGTCGTCACGCGGTCGACGGGCAGCCGGTTGGCCGCGACGACGAAGTCGTAGGTCTCGCTCATCGGAAAGTTCCTTCGCTCATCGGTGCGCGGGACGAACAGGTGCGGCGTGCGCTCGAATTCGGCGGGGCGCCGGGGCCGTTCGCGTCTTCGTCACGAGCCTATCGCGGGGCGGCGGGGGCGTGCCGGGCCGCGTCGGTCCAGCACTTTGTCATGTGCGCGGCCTACCGTGGAGCCATGACGTCACCGGAGCCTCCCGAGCCGACACGCGCCGGACACCGTCTGCCGCGGCGCACCCACCCGACGCCGTCGCCGGCGACCGAGCGTCACGACGACGCGACACAGGTGGCGCCGCAAGGCACGCGGACGCGGCAGGGCTCGGGCGCTCACGCAGCCACCCCGGCCGACGGTGGGGACGTCATCGGCCACTTCCGCATCCTCGACAAGATCGGTGAGGGCGGCATGGGCGTCGTCTACCGCGCGCTCGACACCCGACGCTCGGACGGGCGGGAGGTCGCCGTCAAGGTGCTGCGCCCGCACATCGCCTACGACCCCGACGCGCGCACCCGCCTCGCGCGGGAGGTCGCGACGCTGGAACGCGTCCACACACCCGGCGTCGCCGCCGTCATCGCCGCGGAGCCGTACGGCGAGCGCCCGTACATCGCCACCGAGTACGTGCCCGGCGTTCCACTCGACGAGGTCGTCAAGCGCCGCGGGCCGTTCGAGCCCGACGCGCTGGCGCGCCTCGGGCGCGACCTGGCCGTCGCCATCCAGGCCATCCATGACGCCGGCGTCGTCCACCGCGACCTCAAGCCGGGCAACGTGCTCATGGTCGACGGGCGCCCCGTCGTCATCGACTTCGGCATCGCCCACATCGCCGACGACGCGCGCCTGACGTCGACCGGCCTCGTCATGGGCACCCCCGGCTACCTTTCGCCCGAGCTCGTCGAGGGTGCGCCCGTGTCGACGTCGACCGACTGGTGGGGCTGGGCCGCGACGCTCGCCTTCGCCGCGCAGGGTGAGCCGCCATTCGGGCGCGGCCCGATGCCGGCGGTGCTCGACCGCGTGACGCGTGGTCAGGCCAACCTCGGCGGCGTCGACGCGCGGCTGCGGCCGCTGCTCGCCGCCGCGCTCAGCCCGGTGCCGCAGGAGCGACCGTCGGCCCGGCAGGTCATCGAACAGATGGAGCGGTACGCGCGCGGCGAACCGACGACGTACGTCCCGGTGCGACGCGCGGCAGAGCCGCGCGTGACTCGGCCCGAAGCGCAGCAACCCCGCCCCGACGCGACGGCTGTGCTCGGCCGCCCGGACGCCACGCGCGTCGCGCCGGTGACGTCGCCGCCGCCGGTGAGTGCGGGGCCAACGGACGCCGAGCGTGCCCAGCAGGGGGCCCCGGTGCGTCAGGGCGCCCAGGGGTATGCCAACCCGAGCCCATACGGCTCCGCGCCCGTTCCGTTCGCGCCGAAACCGCAGTCGCGCCCGGGCGAGCACGACCCGCGCATCAACCTGCCGCATCGATCGGGAACGCTGCAGGCGATCTTCGTCCTGTGGTTGGGCGTGACGGCGCTCGTGCCCGTCGTCGGGCTCGTGCTGCTCGTCGTGTGGAACCTCGCCGCGCGCTTCAGCGACTCCACGATCACCCAGACCGTCCTGCGACGCTACGAGGCCGGACGACGACGCAGCGACGGCGCCGTCGCCGTCGCGAGTGCGCCGTGGCACGCGTTGCGCGCGACGCTGTCGACGCTGTTCGCCCTCATCCTGCCGACAGTCGTCTTCGCCTGCGTCGCGGCGCTCGTCGGCATCGGTTGGGTGGCCGTGCGCGGCGGCGTGCCGCGCGTGTGGTGGGCGCTGCCGCTCGTGCTCGGCGCGGGCGCCGCGCAACTGGCGCTGTGGCGAGGCGCCGGTTCGGTCGGCTACCGACGCGGTTCGCGCTCGCTCGTGCGCGGCCTCGTGCCGCAGAACGCGACGCGCATCGTCGCGGGCATCGCCGTCGGCCTCGGCCTGTTCATGCTGGTCGGCTCGTTCCTGCAGCAGGGCGACATCTCATGGTTCCCGTTGACGGGCGGCATCGACGACCCGCTGGCGCGGTACGCGCCGAGCGTGCAGCGCTGAGTCGATGCACCACAGCGCGTCCACAGCGCGCGCCGAGGGATCGTCACGTTCGGCGTCCTAGGATCAGGGAATGGGTCAGTACGGACGAGAGCACGGCACGACGGGGCCCAACCCGATCTCGGAGAACACGCAGCCGGTCCTGGCGCCGCGGATGCGGTTCCTGCGCAGCGAACCGGTCACCGAGCCGCTGCCCATCGCCGATGCGCTGAAGAACACTCCCTACCGCGACCCGAACGTCCTCGCGGGAGTCAGCGACGACTCGGCCCAGTACAAGGCGCTCGACATCGCCGTGCGCGTGGGGGAGTTGTTGCTGCGCTGCGGGGCGAGCACGCGTGACGTCGAGTCGAGCGTCGTCGCCGTCGCCGCATCGGCGGGGCTGCGCCGCCTCGAGGTCGACATCACGAACCAGGCGCTGCTGCTGCAGACGCCGTCACCGCATCCGGGCCATCCGCCGCTGACGATGCTGCGCGTCGCCCGTTCGTCGACGCGTGACTTCTCCCGGCTGACGGCCGTGCACCAGTTCGTCGAGCGCCTCGTCGCGGGCGGCATGGATCTCGACGAGGCGACGAAGCAGTTGCGGCGCATCCAGCGGATGCCGCGGCTGTACCCGCGATGGCTCGTCTCGGTCGCGTTCGGTGGTCTCGCCGCGTCGGTCGCGACGATCCTCGGTGGTAGCTGGATGGCCGTCGCCGTCGCGTTCGTGTCGGCGATCATCGTCGACCGCATCGGGCGCGTGCTGAGCAACCTGGGGGTGCCGAGCTTCTACTCGGCGGCCGCCGGCGGACTCGCCTCGACGATGCTCGCGTGGCTCGCGTACATGTCGCACCAGAGTCATCTCGTCGGCGAGTTCGTCGCCACCCACCTGCCCGGCTCGATGACGATGGCCGACTTCGCGTACGCGATCTCGGGCGGCATCGTCGCGCTGCTGCCCGGTCGTCAGATGGCGTCCGCGGTCGAGGACGCCGTCACCGGCTATCCCGTCACCGCCTCCGGGCGCGTGTTGACGGTGATCCTCGCCTGCGCGGGCATCACGGTCGGCGTCGGTGCTGGGTTGTCCTTGACGCTGAGTCTCGACAACGCCCTCGACCTCGGGCTCCAATCGCCCGGGGTGCTGCGTTACGACTCGCCGTCGACGACTTTTCTGCTCCAGGTTGCCTGCGGTGCGCTCGGTGCGGTCTGCTCGGCCGTGACGATGCGTTCGCGTGTCCGGATGCTCGTGCCGACGGCCGTCATGGGCGCCCTGGGCGTGGGCAGCGTGACGTTCCTCGTCAGCTCCATCGGCCTCGGCGCGACGACGGCGACCGCGATGGCCGCGACGGCCGTAGGGTTCTGCGCGCGACTGCTCGCGCTGCGCCTGGGCGCCCCCGCGCTCGTGCTCGTCATGCCCGCGGTCTCGCCGATGCTGCCCGGCCTGCGCATCTTCCGCGGCATGTACGAGTCCGTGTCGGGTTCACTGCTCGGAGCGACGCGCGTGGCGCAGTCCGGGGTCGGGGTGACGACGATGCTCGGCGCCGTCGGGATCGCCCTCGCGCTGAGCACGGGGGCGCTTCTCGGGGACGTGCTGTCGGCGCCTTTCGACCGCCCGATCGTGCAGCGCCGCAGGGCTCGTCGCCGCTGACGGGCGGGGGGTTCTCGCGCGCGGCGACGGCGGGGGCCGCGGTGATTCACATTTTGTGACGTAGGTCGCGTAACGTTCTCCTCGCTGTGGCGATGTCGTGAGTGTCGCCCAAGCGGCTCACAACTCAACACACCAAGAATTCGCGGGCAGCGCCAACGCCAAACCTCGTCGGGCGCCGCTTCATTCGCACCGTGCGAACCGCAGACGAGGGTGGGGGACCCACTCGTGGCACTCGTTGAGTGCCTTGGGGTGAAGCCGGTCCCGAACCGGCCGAGCACCTGACCGCTCGAACCCGACAGCTCACCTCACCGGCGTCGTCAGGAAAGGAAACACCTCCATGGGTTACACCCCGAAGCACTCCGCTCCCTCCGACTCGACCATGGGTCGCAAGGCTGCGGGCGTCGCCCTCGTCGGTGCCGCCACCGTCGGCGCCGGCGTCACGAGCGCCACCACCGCCTCGGCCGCACCGGCCGGTTCGGTCTGGGACCGCGTCGCCGCCTGTGAAGCGGGCGGCAACTGGCACATCAACACGGGCAACGGCTTCTACGGCGGCCTGCAGTTCACGCAGCAGACGTGGGCCGGCTTCGGTGGCACGCAGTACGCCGCTCGCGCCGACCTCGCCACGCGCGAGCAGCAGATCGCGATCGCCCAGAAGACCCTCGCCGTCCAGGGCCCCGGCGCCTGGCCCGTGTGCTCCGTGCGCGGTGGCCTGACCCGCGCCAACGGTGGCAGCACCGCTGCGGCTCCTGCCGCTGCGGCCGCGAACACGCAGGTGTCGCGTTCCACCGCTCGTTCTGCCGTCAAGGCTCCCGCCGCGACGTCCGGCAAGCTCGCCGTCGACGGCAGCCTCGGTCGCCAGACCGCTCGCTCGCTGCAGGCCTGGGTCGGCACGTACCGTGACGGCATCGTCGGCCCGCAGACGAAGATGGCCCTCCAGCGCGCGGTCGGCACGACGCCCGACGGCATCATCGGCCCCCGCACGGTCGCCGCGCTGCAGTCGAAGCTCGGCATCTCCCAGGACGGCGCGACCTACCTCAACGCCCGCACCGTCCGCGCCCTGCAGGCGTACCTGAACAACCACTGATCGCACGTCTGATCGCCTGATCGACGACGAGGGCCCCACCGCTTCGAAGCGGTGGGGCCCTCGTCATGTGCCCTGGCCGGGCAGGCGGGCGGTGAGAGCTGGAGATGGGACTCGAACCCACAACCACCTGTTTACAAGACAGGTGCGCTACCGATTGCGCCACTCCAGCACACTGCCGGTATCGGCAGCCCTATAAATCTTATACGAGGCGGGTCGCGATGCCCGTCCCTTCGGGCGACGACCTACGATGAGGGCATGAATCTCAAGCCTGCAGCAGACGTCGAAACCGCACCCGTGGCCGCCCTCGGTCTCCTCGGCGGTTACCTCACCGCCCGTGAGACGGGCATCCGTCCGCTCGGGGGTGTCGTGCTCGCGCTCGCCGGCGGGTACGCGGGCCGCACGTGGCTCGCCAAGGGCGGCGCGGCCCAGACGGCGGCGCTGACCGCCGTGTACGTCGGCGGGTTCGGCGCCTCGCACCCGCTCGCGAAGAAGATCGGCGCGTGGCCGTCCGTCGTCGGGGTGGCGGCACTGTCGGCGGCGGCGTCGTACGTCCTGATCGACCGCCACTGAGCGGGCCCGCCCCCGAGGCTCGGCCTGCCTGAGTGCGCGGGGATACACTGACGTGTTTTGTTCGAAGGCCGCGACGAGGTGAGGAGTGGCATGCCCGACTCCCTCACGCCTGCCGAGCGTTCGATGCGCGACCTGACGCCGTCGCGTGACGACTTCTCGCTGAGCACCACCGAGCCGCCGCCCCGCTTCGTCAGGGCGCTCGTGCGCCCGCTCGGTGGCCGCCCGGCGCTACTCATCGAGTTGTTCCTGTTCTGGATGTTCTTCCAGTACTTCACGTTCGCGCAGGAGCACATCCGCGGAGAGCACGACGAGTCGGTCCGGCATGCGCACCGCCTGTTCGACCTGGAGCAGTGGCTGCACATCGACATCGAACGATGGCTCAACTCATCGCTCGCCGAGGTGCCCGTCCTCGCGCAAGGCGCCGGGTACTACTACGGCATGGTGCTCGCGACGGTGCCCATCGCGCTCGCGTGGGCCTGGTGGATGAACCCGGACGGGTTCCGGCGCCTCAGACGGTTGCTCATCGCGATGACGCTGCCCAGCCTGCTCGTGTTCTGGTTGCTGCCGATGGCCCCGCCCCGGTTCGCCGTCGACGGCATGATCGACATCAACGCCGTCTACAACATCATGGGCGGCCGCCTCGCGCGTGACCCGTCGCAATCGGCCAACCTGTACGCCGCGATGCCGAGCCTGCACTGCGCCTGGTCCACCTGGGTCGCCTACGTCGTGTACGACACGTGGAAGCGGCGCCGGCCCGTGTGGGCCCGCGCCGCCTGGCTCTACCCGCTCGTCACGTACTGGGACGTCATGGCGACGGGCAACCACTTCGTCCTCGACGTCGTCGGTGGCATCGCACTCTTCGGTTTCGGCCTGCTGTACGTCAACCTGCTGCGCGGGGCCGAGGTGAAGATCTGGGACGAGGACCCGGGGTTCACTTCGGCGGCATACGCAGCGCACCGTCGAGACGAATGACCTCACCGTTGAGCAGCGGGTTCGCGACGATGTGCTCGACGAGTGCCGCGTACTCGCTCGGGCGGCCGAGGCGCGAGGGGTGCGGCACGACCTTGCCGAGCGATTCGCGCGCCGCTTCCGGCAGCCCCGCGAGCATCGGCGTCTCCATCGTGCCGGGCGCGATCGTCATGACGCGGATGTGGCTGTCGGCGAGGTCGCGGGCGGCGGGGAGCGTCAGCCCGACGATGCCGCCCTTGCTCGAGGCGTAGGCCGCCTGACCGATCTGGCCGTCGTAGGCGGCGGCGCTGGCCGTCATGACGATGACGCCGCGGTCACCGTGTGCGTCCGGTGCGCCGTCGTCGGTGGGGGAGGGCTCGTTCGCGACCATCGCCTCGGCGGCCAGACGCAGCACGTTGAAGGTGCCGACGAGGTTGATGTCGATGACGGTGCGGTACTTCTCGAGCGCGTGGACGCCGTTCTTGCCGAGCACGCGCCCCGGGGTGCCGACCCCGGCGCAGGCGACGGCGATGCGCAGCTCACCGAGTTCGGCGGCGGCGTTGACGCCCTGGCGCACCTGCTCCTCGTCGCGCACGTCGGTGGGGACGAACAGGGCGCGCTCGCCCAGGTCGTCGGCGACGGCCTGGCCGTTCGAACTCGGTAGGTCGGTGATGACGACGGCCGCGCCGTCGGCGTGCAGACGGCGGGCGGTGGCCTCGCCGAGGCCCGAGCCGGCACCGGAGATGAGAGCGACGGTGTGCTGCGTGATCTTCATGTGACGCACTCTAACGAGCGGTGCGAATGAAATGTGGGGTGGGTCACCCTCGTTCCCGCGGCGCCTGGCTCGTCGTGTCGCTCCGACGACGCGGCGGCCCCGCCTCCGTGCGCCCAGATGCACCTGCGTGCAAGAGCACCCGGGTGCATCTGGGCGCAACAGGGTCGGGCGAGGCCGTCGCGATGGTGCAGGAGGGCAGGAGGAGCTCGCGCGCTGAGGGGTCAGCGGTACAGCGTGACGTCGGTGGCCTTGACGCTCGCTGCGACGTGCGAGCCGCGGTGCAGGCCGAGTTCGGTGACGGCCTCGAGCGTCACGTCGGCCACGAGATCGGCCGCGACGCCTGCGTCACCCCGCAGGTGCACGCGGGCCGACGTCCCGGTGTGCTCGATCTGCTGCACGACGAGCGGCCAGGTGTTGCGAGGCGATCCGGCGGGCACCTCGCGCCACAGCGAGACCGCGGTCGGCGCGAAGGCCGCGAACGCCCGCTCGCCCGACGGCGGCACGTCGGCGGCCATGATGCGGGCGCCACCCGGCGTCGTGATGGCGCGACCGTCGCTCGTCCCTCGCCACAGGTTGAGGCCGACGACGCGGGCGGCGAACGCCGTGCGCGGATAGCGCACGACCTCCTGCGGCGGGGCGAGCTGCGTCACGCGCCCGGCTTCGAGGAACAGCAGCCGGTCGGCGAGCGTCAGTGCCTCCAGCGGGTCGTGGGTGACGAGCAGGGTGACGGCGTCGGTGCGCGCGAGGCGCTCGCCGAGCAGCGCGCGCAACTCGTCGCGGCCGCTCTGGTCGATGGCCGAGAGCGGCTCGTCGAGCAGCAGCACCCGAGGGGCGAGGGCCAGTGCACGGGCCAGAGCGACGCGTTGTGCCTGGCCTGACGACAACTCGTGCGGACGGCGGCTCGCGAGGTCGGCGATGCCCACCTGCTCGAGCTCCTGCCGCGCACGACGGCGCGCGGCGGAGCGCGATACGCCCCGCGCCCGCAGCCCGAACGCGACGTTCTCGAGGGCGTCGAGATAGCCGAAGATGTCGCCCGCCGCGGTCATGAGACCCACCTGACGGCGGCCGGGGGGCACGGCGTGACCGCGCCCGTCGTCCCAACAGGCTTCCCCGACGCGCAGCTCACCGCTCGTGAGATGTTCGAGGCCGCTGATGCCGGCCACGAGCGTCGACTTGCCGCTGCCGTTGGGGCCGAGCACCCCGAGCACCTCGCCCGGAGCGCACGTGAACGCGGCCTCGAGCTCGAACGAGCCGCGCCGCATCGTGCCGGCGAAGCTCAACCCCTCCGGTTCGGGCGTCTCAGGCGGTTCGGGCGAGAAAGACGGGTTCATCGCACACCGCTCCAGCGTCCGCGCAGCAAGGCGAGCACGACGAGGCAGATGCCGAGCATGAGGGCCGCGAGGGCGGTGGCGGCGTCCTGACTGATGTCGAGCGCCTGATACACCGCGAGGGGGCCCGTCTGGGTCGTGCCGGGGAAGCTGCCGGCGAAGGTCATCGTCGCCCCGAACTCACCGAGAGCGCGTGCCCAGGAGAGCGTCAACCCCGCGAGCAGGCCGGGCGCCGCCATCGGGATGAGGACGCGGCGCAGCGTGTACCAGCGGCTCGCGCCGAGCACGGTGGCGGTGCGCGCCCACCGAGCGTCGATGCCGCGGAACGCGCCTTCGGCGGCGACGACGAAGAACGGCATCGCGACGAACGTCTCGGCCAGCACGACGCGCACCCACGAGTAGGGCAGCGACGTGCCGAAGCTGTCCTGCAGCACCGTGCCGATGAGGCCGCCGCGCCCCCACGCGTCGAGCAGGGCGACACCGGCGACGACGGGCGGCAGCACGAGGGGGACCGTGACGAGTGCCCGCAGCCACGCGGCGGCACGCCCCCGCAGGCGTGAGAGCCACCAGGCGAGCGGGGTGCCGAACAGTGCGGACAGGGCTGCCGTCGTCGTCGTGGTGCGAAGCGACAGCAGGAGAGCTTCGCGTGTGCCGGCGGTCTGCAGGTCGGCGGCGAAGTGCGACCAGCGCACCTCCAGCAGCAGCGCAACGAGCGGGACGACGACGAACGCGACCGCGACCGCTGCGAACACCCCGAGCACCACACCGCCGGCATCGGGGGCGCGGCGGGTGGGGCTCGTTCTGCTGGCGCTGGGGGCGCTCACGTCAGCTCGGCGAGCCGAACCCGGCGTCGCTCAGCACCTTGCGGCCCTCGGCGCCGGTGATGAGCTGCACGAACTGCTTGGCGTACTCGTTGTTGCTCCACGTCGCGATCGGCAGCGTCGTCTTGACGTTCGAGCCGGACGCGATATCGACGCCCGTCACCTTGTCACCGGCGGCCTTGACGTCCGTGCGGTACACGACCGCGGCGTCCGCGTCACCGGAGGAGACCTTCGCGAGCGTCGACTTGACGTTCTGCTCGTAACTGACGACGTGCGCGTGGACGTTCGCCTTCGCCAGCGCCTTGTCGGCGGCGCGCCCGCACGGCACGGTCTTGGCGCACAGCACGGTGCTGACCTTCGCGAGGCTCGCGAGGTCGGTGACGTGGCCCGGGTTGCCCTTGGGCGTCGCGATCTCGAGTTCGTTCGTCGCGAAGTCGGTCCAGGTCTTGCCCTGCGTGATGTCGGCCGGCATCGTCTTGGGCGTCGTCGTGTCGGCCATGGCGACGACGTCGGCCGGTGCACCACCCTTGAGTTGGCGCACGATGTCCTGGCTGCCTGCGAAGCTCATCTTGATCTCGACGCCGGGGTGGTTCTTCTCGAAGTCCTCGGCGAGCTTGGTGAAGCTCTCGGTGAGCGAGGCCGCGGCGAGGACGGTGATGGTCTTGCTCGAGCTCGCCGTGGCCGAGGAGCTGCCGGCGGCGTTCGAGCCCGACGAGTTCGTGCTGCTCGACCCGCCGCAGCCGGACAGACCCAGCACGGCGGCGGATGCGGTGGCGGCGGTCGCCGTCGTGAGGGAACGATTCATCCTCGTGGCCTTCTGTCTCTCGGTCGGCTGATCGGATCGGTTCTCGGGGCGAGGACGCCGGGGTGGTCAGGCCCGTCGGAACAGCTCGGGGGCGACGCTCGGGTCGATCGGCATCGGGTGGGGGCGTTTCGCCTCACGCCCGTCACCCGAGCTCGTGCCGCGCAGGCGGCGTTCGATCCACGGGCCGAAGTATTCCTTCGACCACTCGGCGTTCTCCGCCAGGCGCTGACGGGCTGGCTTCGGTTCGAGCGGCGGGAGCAGGTCGAGCCAGTCGCCCTCGGTCGGCAGGCCCAGCGTCCACGCCGCCTGCTGCGCGACACGGCGGTGGCCCTCGGGGGACAGGTGCAGGCGGTCGGCACCCCACATGCGCATGTCCCGCAGTGCACGCATGCCCCACACGTCGAGCACGTAGCAGTCGTGTCGCTGCGCGATGCCCCACAGGTTCGCGATGTGCCAGCTGATGCGCGGTCGCAAGCGGGTCATGATCTTCGAACCCGTGGGGTTGACCATCGTCGCGAGCATGACGTCGGCTCCGGCGTCCTTGAGGCGGACGACGGCGGCCTCGAGCTGATCGGCAACGTCGTCGAGGTCGACGTTCGGGCGCATGATGTTGTTGCCGCCGCCGACCATGCTGACGAGGTCGGGCTGCATCGCGAGCGCGGCGTCGAGCTGCGGGCCGACGACGTCGGCGAGCAGCTTGCCCCGGATCGCGAGGTTCGCGTACTCAAATGCGTGCCCCGCGCCGTCGGCGACCTGAGCGAGGTCGACGGCGAGCCGGTCGGCCCAGCCGAGGTAGGCGTCGTCCTGACGCGGGTCGGGGTCGCTCATGCCCTCGGTGAAGGAGTCACCGATGGCGACGTAGCGCCGCCACGTCCGCTCGTGGCCGCTGCGGGCCGCGGGCGCCTCTTCGGCGGTACGGGTGTCGGGGGTCGTGTCTGTCACGGGATGCGCCAATCGATCGTGTGCGTGCCGAGTTCTTCGAGCAGGGCGTTGGTGCGGCTGAACGGCTTGCTGCCGAAGAAGCCGCCGCGGGCCGACAACGGTGAGGGGTGGGCCGACTCGACGGTCGGCGTGTCGCCGAGGTGCGGCGCGAGTGAGCGCGCGTCGCGCCCCCACAGGATGGCGACGAGGGGCTGCTCGCGCTCGACGAGCGCGTTGATCGCCGTCGCGGTGACGTGCTCCCAGCCCTTGCCGCGATGGCTCGCCGGCTTGCCGGGCTGCACCGTCAGGACGCGGTTGAGCAGCAGCACCCCCTGATCGGTCCACGCCGACAGGTCACCGTGCTCGGGTGGGGTGATATCGAGGTCGTCGTGCAGTTCGGTGTAGATGTTCGCGAGGCTGCGGGGGATGGGCCGCACGTCGGGTGCGACGGCGAAGCTCAGGCCGATCGGGTGCCCGGGCGTCGGGTATGGATCCTGGCCGACGACGAGGACGCGCACCTCGTCGAACGGCTGCGTGAACGCGCGCAGCACGGCGTCGCCCGCAGGCAGGTAGCCGCGCCCCGCGGCCACCTCGTCACGCAGGAACGCCCCCGCGGCGGCGATGTGCTCGGCGGCGGGCGCGAGGGGTTCGACCCAGCTCGGGTGGACGAGTTCGTCGTACGGACGAGGCATGTGTCCAACCTATCGCGCGGGTCTGACAACCCGCCCCGAGCGCGGTTGGAACGGGCCGGGCGGCCTCGTATCCTGAGCGGATGGCCATGATCGAGACCCCCGCGGGTGCCCACGTGCCCGGTGACGCCGACGCGCCCGGGCTGAGCGAGCGCGACCGTGCGATGCTCGCCTTCGAACGCGAGTGGTGGAAGCTGCCCGGCGCCAAGGAAGCGGCGATCAAGGAGCGCTTCGGGCTGACGAGCACGCAGTACTACCAGCAGCTCAACAAGCTCGCCGACACCGAGGCGGCGCTCGCCGCGGATCCGTTGCTCGTCAAGCGGATCCAGCGACGCCGCGCGGGGCGTCGACGCACCGTCTGAACCGCGGCTCAGCGCGCCGCCACGTCCCCACATGTCGCCGCTCTCGTGGCGCCGCAGCCCATCTTGGCAGCCGCACGACAGACGTCGGGGTGCCGCTGTGAGCGAACAACACGCGGGTGCGCGCGCGGAGGGTTTGCACTCGGTGGGGGCGAGTGCTAATCATGGGGTTAGCACTCTGATCGTGAGAGTGACAAAAGCCTGACTGCAGCAGTGAGGGTTCGGGGCGCGCCGACATGACCGGCGCGTGATCGGGTCCGTCCGTCGCGGGCGCTGATGTGGTCGATCCGAACGTCACGTGGAGGAACCACAGCCATGGCCAAGACCATTGCTTTCGACGAGGAGGCCCGTCGCGGCCTCGAGCGCGGCATGAACACGCTCGCCGACGCCGTGAAGGTGACCCTCGGCCCCAAGGGCCGCAACGTCGTCCTGGAGAAGAAGTGGGGCGCCCCCACGATCACCAACGACGGTGTCTCGATCGCCAAGGAGATCGAGCTCGAGGACCCGTACGAGAAGATCGGCGCCGAGCTCGTCAAGGAAGTTGCGAAGAAGACCGACGACGTCGCCGGTGACGGCACGACGACGGCCACCGTCCTCGCCCAGGCGATGGTGCGCGAGGGTCTGCGCAACGTCGCGGCCGGCGCGAACCCGATGGCGCTGAAGCGCGGCATCCAGACGGCCGTCGACGCCGTCAGCAAGCAGCTGCTCGAGCACGCCCAGGAGATCGAGACGAAGGAGCAGATCGCTGCGACCGCGTCCATCTCCGCCGCTGACCCGCAGATCGGTGAGCTCATCGCCGAGGCGATGGACAAGGTCGGCAAGGAAGGCGTCATCACGGTCGAGGAGTCGAACACGTTCGGCCTCGACCTCGAGCTGACCGAGGGCATGCGCTTCGACAAGGGCTACATCTCGGGCTACTTCGTCACCGACACCGAGCGCATGGAGGCCGTCCTCGACGACCCGTACATCCTCATCGTCAACTCGAAGATCTCGAACATCAAGGACCTGCTGCCCGTCCTGGAGAAGGTCATGCAGTCCGGCAAGCCCCTCGCGATCATCGCCGAGGACGTCGAGGGCGAGGCCCTGTCGACGCTCGTCGTCAACAAGATCCGCGGCACGTTCAAGGCCGTCGCCGTCAAGGCTCCCGGCTTCGGCGACCGCCGCAAGGCGATGCTCGGTGACATCGCGATCCTCACGGGCGGCCAGGTCGTCTCCGAGGAGGTCGGCCTCAAGCTCGAGTCGACCGAGCTCGACATGCTCGGCCGCGCCCGCAAGATCGTCGTGACGAAGGACGAGACGACGATCGTCGAAGGTGCCGGCGACGACGAGCAGATCAAGGGCCGCGTCGCTCAGATCCGCGCCGAGATCGAGAACTCCGACTCCGACTACGACCGCGAGAAGCTGCAGGAACGCCTCGCGAAGCTCGCCGGCGGCGTCGCCGTCATCAAGGCGGGTGCCGCGACGGAGGTCGAGCTCAAGGAGCGCAAGCACCGCATCGAGGACGCTGTGCGCAACGCGAAGGCAGCCGTCGAGGAGGGCATCGTTGCCGGTGGTGGCGTCGCGCTCATCCAGGCGACGAAGGACGCCGAGTCGGCCTTCTCCGCTCTCGAGGGCGACGAGGCGACGGGTGCGAACATCGTTCGCGTCGCTGCCGAGGCTCCGCTCAAGCAGATCTCGACGAACGCGGGCCTCGAGCCGGGCGTCATCGTCGAGAAGGTGCGCTCGCTTCCCGCCGGTCAGGGTCTGAACGCTGCGAGCGGTGAGTACGTCGACATGATCGCCTCGGGCATCATCGACCCGGCGAAGGTGACGCGTTCGGCGCTGGAGAACGCTGCGTCCATCGCGGCGCTGTTCCTCACGACCGAGGCCGTCATCGCTGACAAGCCGGAGAAGAACGCCGGCGCTGACGCTGCGGCGGGCATGGACGGTGGCATGGGCGGTATGGGCTTCTGAGAAAGCGCGCCTCCACGGGCTGACGCCCGCCTGAGTGAATGCTCGGGCGGGCGTCAGCCTTTTGTCGTCCAGGGAGCACTTCCTCTCGCGATGTTGCCCCGGGTTTCGGGCGTGCCGCGTCTCGAATCGCAGGCAACATCGAGGCGGTTGACATGCGCATCTGCGCATATGAAACTAAGTGCATGTCGTTGCAGCATGCGTTGCTCGTGTCCCTCGCCGAGCGCGAGGCGAGCGGGTATGACCTGACGCGGCGCTTCGACCGTTCGCTCGGGTTCTTCTGGAGCGCGACGCACCAGCAGATCTACCGCGTCCTCGCCAAGATGGCGGACGCAGGCCTCGTCGAGGTCCGCACCGAGGCGGGCGATGGGCGCCCCGACCGTCGCGTCTACACGATCGCCCCGGCCGGTCGCGCGGAACTACTCGCGTGGACGCGCACTCCCACCCCGAGCGAGACGCTGCGCTCCGAGTTCGCCGTCAAGGTGCGCGGCATGCGCTTCGGCGACGCGGACGCCGTCGTCGCCGACATCCGCCGTCATCGCGACGAGCACGCCGCCCAGCTCGCCTACTTCGAGGCCAACTGCGCGAGGCACTACCCCGATCCGTCATCCCTCAGCGACGAGGAGCGTCCGACCTACGCCGTCCTGCGCGGGGGCATCCGCACCGAACGCGCCATGCTCGAGTGGTGCGACGAGATGGTGGCGCTGCTGAGCGGCGAGACGCTGCCCACCTCCTGCGTGCAGGTGCACCCGGGTGCACCTGCACGCAGGGGTGAAGACGGTGATGAGGCCGAAAACCTGAACGTGGACGCCGACGGGAACCTCGCGGCGAGCGTCGCCGTGGACGACAGACCGCACGACGTGAACGACAGACAGCCCGACAACGAACGCACCCCAGCACCCGGGAGAACACGATGAGTTACGAGCACCTGCTCAGCCCCCTCGACGCCGGCGGCATCACGCTGAAGAACCGCGTCATGATGGGCTCGATGCACACCGGCTTCGAGGACAAGGCGAAGGACTTCCCGCAGCTCGCGCGCTACTTCGCGGCACGTGCGGAGGGCGGCGTCGCGCTCATGGTGACGGGTGGTTTCGCGCCTAACATCACCGGCCAGCTCGGGCCGATGGGTTCGATGCTGACGGCGAAGCGGCAGCTCGGGCGGCACAAGCTCGTCACCGACGCCGTCCACGAGCACGACGGGCGCATCGTCATGCAGATCCTGCACGCGGGCCGCTACGGCTACACGCCCTGGAGCAAGAGCGCGTCCAACAAGAAGTCGCCGATCACGCCGTTCGGCACGCGCGCGATGAGCACGAAGGACGTCGAGAAGACGATCCGCGACTACGCGAACTCGGCGCGCCTCGCGAAGGAGGCCGGCTACGACGGCGTCGAGATCATGGGCTCCGAGGGCTACCTCATCAACCAATTCCTCGCCGCCCGCACGAACGACCGCACCGACCGTTTCGGTGGCTCCGCCGAGAAGCGCATGACGCTGCCGCGCGAGATCGCGCGCGCCGTCCGCGATGCCGCCGGCGACGACTTCCTCGTCCTGTACCGCATCTCCGTGGCCGACCTCGTCGACAACTCCCAGACGTTCGAGGAGATCGCGACGCTCGCGCAGCACCTGCAGGGTGACGTGTCGATGTTCAACTCCGGCATCGGCTGGCACGAGGCGCGCATCCCGACGATCGTGACGTCGGTGCCGCGCGCCGCGTTCGCGTGGGCGACGGGCAAGCTGCGCGCCGAGGTCGACATCCCCGTCATCGCGAGCAACCGCATCAACACCCCCGAGGTGGGCGAGCAGATCATCGCGGATGGTCTCGCGGACATGGTCTCGATGGCGCGTCCGCTGCTCGCGGACCCCGACTTCGTCAAGAAGGCGCAGGCGGGCCGCGCCGACCTGATCAACACGTGCATCGCGTGCAACCAGGCGTGCCTCGACCACACGTTCAGCGGCAAGAAGGTGAGCTGCCTCGTCAACCCGCAGGCCGGTCGCGAGGGCGAGCTCGTCCTGCTGCCCGTGCCGAAGCCGCGCGCCAAGCGCGTCGCCGTCGTCGGCGCGGGCCCCGCAGGTCTCGCCGCCGCGACGAACCTCGCCGAGCGCGGCCACGACGTCACCCTCTTCGAGGCACGCGACCACCTCGGCGGCCAGTTCCGTCTCGCGATGAACATCCCCGGCAAGGAAGAGTTCGCCGAGACGCTGCGCTACTTCATGACGCGGCTGGACGAGTTGAAGGTGGACGTCCGCCTCTCGACACGCGCCGACGCCGAAACGCTCGACGGTTACGACCACGTCGTCCTCGCCACGGGCGTGACGCCGCGTCGCCCCGCCATCGAGGGCATTGACCACGCGAAGGTCGTCATGTACGACGAGTTGTTGCGCGGTGAGAAGGTCGCCGGTGAGCGCGTCGCCGTCGTCGGTGCCGGTGGCATCGGCTTCGACGTCAGCGAGTACCTGCTGCACGAGCCGCACGAGAACCTCAAGCACTGGATGGAGCGCTGGGGCGTCACCGAGTCGGAGAACGTGCCCGGCAACATCGTCGAGAAGGTCACGGAGAAGCCGCGCCGCCAGGTCTACCTCGTGCAGCGCAAGCACACCGCGCTCGGCAAGGGTCTGGGCAAGACCAGCGGCTGGGTGCACCGCCAGACGCTCAAGGACTCGAAGGTCGAGTTCATCGGCGGCGCCACCTACGACAAGGTCGACGACGCCGGCCTTCACCTGACGATCACGCCCACGCCGCCGCGGGCCGTCGGGCCGCTGACGAAAGCGTCGAAGAAGACGGGCCTGCCCCTGACGATGGTGCCGCAGCTCAAGGCCCTCGACGCGAAGTACGCGAGCGTCCCCGCCGAGGCGAAGGCGAAGTTCGAGGGACAGGAGCCGACCAAGCGCGTGCTCGACGTCGACACCGTCGTCATCTGCGCGGGTCAGGAGTCGGTGGCCGACACGTTCGGTCTCGACCCGGCGAAGGTCACCGTCATCGGCGGCGCCGACGTCGCCGCAGAGCTCGACGCGAAGCGCGCCATCAAGCAGGCCACGGAGCTCGCCGCGGCGCTGTGACGAACCGTCGGGCCCGACACGTCGTCGGGCCCGACGGCCGGCAGGTGCCGCGCTCAGGCGGTGACCCAGCGGCGCACGTTGTTGTCCTCCGCCGTCGAGTACTCGCTGCTCGTGAGGTGCAGCGTCGAGCTGATCGTGTCGAGCGTCGACTTCAGCTTGTTCATGTCGGTGTTCCACGTCGTCATGAGCGAGGTGAAGTTCGTCTGCGCCGAACCCTTCCACTGCGTCTGCAGCGTCGTCAGCTTCGTGTTGAGGTTCGTCAGCGACGTCTCGAGGTCGGTGACGAGCGTCGCGGTGTCGGTGCCGTGAGCGGAGATCGCGTCGGAGTCGACGGTGTACTGCGATGCCATGATGTGCCTTTCGTGGGGCGCGCGGGCTGCTCCCGTGGCGCTTGCCTCCGACGGTAGGCCGACGGCGCCCACCCGTGCTTCGGGCCGTCCACAGGGCCGCGCAGCCGTCACAGCTGTGGACGAACGAGCCGGTCTCGCGGCCCGGGGGACGGTTGTCGGTGCGGACGGCTACCTTGGCATCATGACGAAGCGTGTGGTGGCAGCCGAGGCCGACGGCCTGACGATGGCCTACGGCGAGGGTGACGCCCGGGTGCTCGCCCTCGACGGGGTGAGCCTCGAGCTGTTCGAAGGCGAGTTCACCGCCGTCATGGGCCCGAGCGGCTCGGGCAAGTCGACGCTCATGCACTGCCTCGCGGCGCTGGAGACGCCGTCGTCGGGGCGGGTTTTCATCGGTGACATCGAGGTCAGCTCCCTCGACGACAAGCGCCTCACGCGCCTGCGGCGCGACCACATCGGCTTCATCTTCCAATCGTTCAACCTCGTGCCGACGCTGACGGCGCGCGAGAACATCATGCTGCCCGCCTCGATCGCGGGCAGAAAGGTCGATCAAGAGCTGTTCGACGACGTCATCGACGCCGTCGGCCTGCGCGAACGGCTCGGGCACCGTCCGAGCCAGCTGTCCGGCGGCCAGCAGCAGCGCGTCGCGTGCGCGCGGGCGCTCGTCACGCAGCCCGACATCATCTTCGCGGACGAACCGACCGGCAACCTCGACTCCCGCTCGGGCGAAGAGGTGCTGTCGTTCCTGCGCCGCAGCGTCGACCGACTCGGCCAGACCATCGTCATGGTGACGCACGACCCCGTCGCCGCGGGCTTCACCGACCGCGTCGTCTTCCTCGCGGACGGACGCGTCGTCGACGAGATGCGTGAGCCGACGTCCGAGCGCGTCCTCGATCGCATGAAGGCGTTCGACGCCGCCGCGAGGCGCTGACGTGCTAGCCACCTCGCTCAAGGCCGTCTGGGCGCGCAAGCTGCGCCTGCTCATGAGCACGTTCGCGATCGTGCTCGGCGTCGCGTTCGTCGCCGGCTCGCTCATGTTCACCGACTCCCTCAACCGCGCGTTCAGCGGCATCATGAACGGCACCGTCGGCGACGCCACCGTGCGTGCCACCCAGGACGCCTCGCAGCACTCGCGCGGCGGCGACACGCGCACGATCGGCCCCGACGTCCTCGCCGAGGCGCGCTCGGCCAAGGGCGTCGCGCAGGTCGACGGCGTCGTCTCGTCGATGAGCGCCACCGTCCTCGCGAAGAACGGCAAGGTCATCGGCGGCCAGGGGGCGCCCGCGTTCGGGGTGAACTACCACGACGCACGCGCCGCCGACGGCGTGCCCGGGCTGCACATCACGCAGGGGCGGGCACCGACGTCGGCGAGGGAGATCGCGCTCGATGCGAAGACAGCCGAACGCGGCGGCTACCACCTGGGCGACACCGTCAGCATCCTGACGTCGGGCCAGACGCCGCGCTGGTCCGGCCGGCTCGTCGGGTACGCGAGCTACGCGAACGGCTCGATGGTGGGCTCGACGCTCGCGGTCGTCGACACGAAGACTGCGCAGCAGTTGTTCCTCGACGGCAAGGACGCCTACACCTCGTTGTGGGTCCAGGCGCGCCCCGGGGTATCGCAGAGCACCGTCGTCGAGCAGATCAAACCGTTCGTGCCGAAGGGTTTCGAGGCGGTCACCGGCAAGCAGGCCTCCGACGAGGCCGCGAGCGGCATCAAGAAGGCGCTGTCGTTCATCACGACGTTCCTGCTCGTGTTCGCGGGCGTCGCGCTGCTCGTCGGCTCGTTCCTCATCGTCAACACCTTCGGCATCCTCGTCGCGCAACGCAGCCGCGAACTCGCGCTCCTGCGGGCACTCGGCGCGTCGTCACGCCAGGTCCTCGCCAGCGTGCTCGTCGAAGCGCTCGTCGTCGGCCTCGTGGGTTCACTCGTCGGCATCGGGGTCGGCGTGCTGCTTGCGAAGGGCATCTCGGCGCTGCTCTCAGCGCTGGGCGCCGACATCGACACCGGTGGGCTCGTCCTCGAACCGCGCACAGTGGCGGTGTCGCTGCTCGTCGGGCTCGGCGTGACGGCGCTCGCCGCCTGGCTGCCGGCGCGGCGAGCCTCGCGCATCTCACCGATCACGGCGATGCGCGACGACCAGGTCGAACCCGAGCAGACGGTGCGCCGCCGCGCCGTCGTCGGCGCCCTCGTCTTCGTCGTCGGTGCAGCCCTGGCCGCCTGGAAGCTCGCGGCCGACACCTCGATCTGGGTGTTCGTCGCAGGCATGGTGCTCATGCTGTTCGGCACGATCTCGGCGACGCCCGTGCTCGCGCGTCCCGTCGTGCGTGCGATCGCCGCCGTGGCGCGCCCGCGCTCGGGCATCGTCGCACAGCTCGCGGCCGAGAACAGCCTGCGCAACCCGCGCCGCACCGCGGCGACCGCGTCGGCCCTCATGATCGGCATGGCGCTCGTGTCGATGATGACGGTGTTCGGCGCGTCCGCCTCGGGCAGCGTGGATGCCCTCATCGCGAAGAACTTCCGCGGCGACTACGTCGTCAGCGGGCAGTTCTCCGAGCCGATCTCCGCCTCCATCGCGACGCGGATGCGCAGCGTCGACGGCGTACAGACCGTCTCGCGCCTGCGTCTCGGTGACGGCACGTTCAACGATGCGCCCGCGACGATCGAAGGCGTCGACGCCGCCACGTTCCGTCAGGTCGCACCCGTCGAACTCAACTCCGGCAAGGACGCCCTCGACGATCGCTCCGTGCTCATCTCGTCGGAGAAGGCGAAGGCGTACGGCATCACGGTCGGAGACGTGACGCGTTTGACGATCGGCAGAGCGAACGTCAAGCGCCTCACCGTCATCGGCATCTTCGACCGTGACGCGAGCCCGCGCGCGGCGGACTACGTCGTCAGCATGCGGACGTTCGAGACGGTGGGCGGCTCGACGAAGGACAACACCCTCTACGTGCTGCGCCGACCCGGCGCGGATGCGGCGAACGTCAAGAAGGGGCTCGACTCGGTCGTCGCCGATCTGCCGACCGTCACGGTCAAGGATCAGGCCGGCTACGCCGCCGAGCAGCGAGCCCCGATCGACACGATGCTGGTGCTCATCTACGGCCTGCTCGGTCTCGCCATCGTCATCGCGGTGCTCGGCATCATCAACACGCTCGCGTTGTCCGTCATCGAACGCACCCGCGAGATCGGCCTGCTGCGCGCCGTCGGCCTCGCCCGCTCGCAGTTGCGCTCCATGGTGCGCCTCGAGGCGGTGACGATCTCGCTCGTCGGCGCCGTCATCGGTGTCGTGCTCGGCACGATCTTCGGGGTGTTGTTCCAGCGCACGCAGGCGAACTCGGGCGTCGACGTGCTCGTCATCCCGTGGCTGCGGCTCGCGCTCTTCCTCCTGCTCGCCGCCCTCGTCGGCGTCCTTGCCGCCTGGTGGCCGGCACGGCGCGCCGCGAAACTCAACGTTCTCGCCGCGATCAGCGCGCCGTGATCGGGTGTGCTCTCACGACGTCAGCGGCGCCGGGATCGGGCGCGCGTGGACGACACTCAGGGCGCTGACGGCGCGCGTCAGCACGACGTAGAGACGCCGCAGGCCTGTCGCCTCATCGGGTTCGGCGTCCGCGATGTCGGCGGGTTCGACGACGATGACGCGGTCGAACTCGAGGCCCTTGGCGACCTGCGCGGGCACGAGCTCGACCTGATGGTCGGCGTCGTCACCGTGATCCGCGCCGAGGCGCCCGAAGCCGATGCCGGCGTGCGTCAGCGCCTCCGCGATGTCGTCGAGCGCGCCGGGGACGGCGATGACGCCGACCGACCCGGGCGTCGTCGTCGCATGGCGCACCGCATCCGTGACGGCGGCCGCGAGCGCGTCGGGGCCAGTCTCGACGAGGTCGAGTTCGCCGCGGTTGCTGCGCACGGACTGCGGTGCGGCGAGGCCGGGCGCGATGACGGGCAGCAGCTGCGCGGCGTACTCGATGACGGCAGCGGGCACGCGGAAGCCCTGCAGCAGCTCCTCGAGGTGGAAGTCGCTCTTGCCGAGGTGTGTCATCGTCGCAGTCCATGACCCCGGTGCCCACGGCGTCGTCGCCTGCGCGACGTCACCGAGCACCGTCGCCGAGCCCGTCGAGCAGCGGCGCCCGACGCCGCGCAGCTGCATCGCCGACAGATCCTGCGCCTCGTCGACGATGACGTGCCCGAGGCTGGTCGTGCGTTCGATGCAGTCGGCGGCCTCGTCGAGCAGCGCGAGGTCGGCCGGTGACCACTTCGCGGACCCCTTGGTGCGCGGCGGCTTCTCCCACACCGCGCTCACCTCCTGGTGCGGGTCGAGGTCGCCGTCGGCGCACTCGTGCAGGAAGTCGGCGTCCGACAGGAGGCGGTGGACGACGCCGGCGGCGTCGAGTTGCGGCCACAGGGCCTTGACGTACGCCTTCACCGGCGCGCTGCGGGCGATGCAATCCTGGACGCGATCGTCGGGGGAGTCGCCAGCGGCCTCGAGCTGCAGCATGACGCTGTGCGCGAGGCGCTGCGCCATCATCGCCCGCGCGGCCTCGTATCGCACGCCGCGCGAACGGAGTTCGGCGACGATCTCGGCCACCTCGTACGCGGGCACCCGCCAGCGTCGCGCGCCACGGGGGACGACGAGCGCCTCGTCGGGCTGCCCGACGTGGGCCCACACCGCGCGGTGGATGATGCCGGCCCACCGCGCATCGCCCTTGAGGACGGCGACCTGCGCCTCGTCCGCGCCGCGCACGAGCCAGCGTCGGTTCTTCGGGGTGTCGTCGCGGTAGCTGCCGTCGAGGAGCGTCTCGATCGTCGCGTGCGCGACGCGCGCTTCGCCGAGCGACGGCAGCACCGCGGAGATGTGGTCGAGGAACGCCGCGTTCGGGCCGACGACGAGGACGCCGGCGCGATCGAGGCGGGCGCGGAACGAGTACAGCAGCCACGCCGCGCGGTGCAGGCCGACAGCGGTCTTGCCGGTGCCGGGCGCGCCCTGGATGCAGACGGTGGTCGCGATGTCGGCGCGCACGAGCGCGTCCTGCTCGGGCTGGATCGTCGAGACGATGTCGCGCATCGGGCCCGAGCGGGGGCGTTCGATCTCGGCGGCGAGGATGTCGCTGCCCGCCCGATCGTCGGCGCCCGCCTCGTCGCCGCCCCCAGGAGCAGCGAGACGCTCGTCCTCGTACGCCGTCAGCTCGCCGCGTTCGACGCCGAAGCGCCGCCGCAGCGACACGCCCATCGGTTCGGCAGGGGAGGCTCGGTAGAACGCCGTCGACACGGGCGCCCGCCAGTCGATGACGAGCGGGTCGCCTGCCTCGTCGGAGACGTGGCGGCGCCCGACGTAGAGCTCCTCGACGCGCGCGGCGTCACCCGCGGCCGGGTCGCGCCAGTCGATGCGGCCGAAGAAGAGCGTCGTCGACGGGTCGTCGGTCAGCGCCGCGACGCGGCGGGTGAGCGTGGCCCCGAGCGCCTCGCCGCTGACGGCGTCGCTGGCCCGCGACGCGTCGAGCGAGGCGGCCGAATCGCGCATGCGCGCGAGTTGGGCGCGTGCGGCGGCGAGGTGCGCGCGTTCGTGGTCGAGGGCGGGGTCGAGCGCAGGCTCGAGCACGGGAGCGGGCATGGCGAACCACCTTCGGGGGCAGTGGAGGCAGAATCCCTCACTCTACGCCTGGCACCCGTTGCGGGGAGCGCTCAATTCTTGACGTCGGACTGAGCTCCCAGCGTCACCGAGACCTCCTGCTGGCGACCGTCGCGGATGATCGTCAGCTTGACGGCGCTGCCGACGGTACGCGAGCGCACCTGACCGACGAGCGCGTTGGGCGAGGTGACGGGTTCGCCGTCGATCGCGGTGATCGCGTCGTCCTTGCGCAGCCCCGCCTTGGCGGCGCCGCTGCCGGGGGCGACGGACGCGACCTTCGCCGCCGTCAGCGTCGCGTTGCCGCTCTTGACCTCCGTCGGCGACGTGCCGATGCCGAGCAGCGCGTGCTCGGCCTTGCCCTTGGCGATGAGCTGGCCCGAGATGTTCTTCACGACGTTGCTCGGGATGGCGAAGCCGATGCCGATGTTGCCGCTCTGGCCGCCCGAGGCGCCGTTCGACAGCGACGCGATCGAGGAGTTGATGCCGATCAGCTTGCCGCTGCCGTTGACGAGCGCGCCACCCGAGTTGCCCGGGTTGATCGCGGCGCTCGTCTGGATCGCGTTCGTCACGACGGTCGAGGTCGACGTCGAGGAGCTGTCGGAGTCGCTCTCGCTCGTCGTCACCGGCCGGTCGAGGGCGGAGACGATGCCCGTCGTCACGGTGCCTGCGAGGCCGAGGGGGTTGCCGACAGCCATGACGGGCTGACCGACGACGAGCTTGCTGTCGTCGGCCATCTCGGCGGGGTGCAGGTCCGGGACGTCCTTGATGCGGATGACGGCGAGGTCGGTGGACGGGTCGGTGCCGACGACGCTCGCTGGGTAGGTGCGGTTGTTGTTGAGCGTGACGGTGACGGTCGCGTTCGACCCGGCGCCGCTGACGACGTGGTTGTTCGTCACGATGTTGCCGCTCTTGTCGAGCACGACGCCGGAGCCCTCGCCGCCGCTGGAGCCGGAGCTGACGTCGATCGAGACGACGCTCGGGTTGACCTTCGCGGCCGTCGCCGACCAGTTGATCGCGCCGGCGTCGGCGAAGTCGGCCGGGTCGGCCTTGATGACCGTCGAGTTGCCGCCGCCCGAGACGGCGCCGGTGTCGTCGCGCTGGACGACGGCGTACGTCCCGGCGGACGCGAAGGCCGCCGCGAGGAGCGAGGCCGCACCGATCTGCGCGAGGCCGCGCCCGCCGCGTCCCGAACGCCCGCCACCGGCAGGCTGCGAGCCGACGCCGTACGCCGCTCCCGGCTGCTCGTATCCCGGCTGAGCCCACGGCTGCTGATACCCGGGCTTCGGCTGGTACCCGGGCTTCGGCTGGTACCCGGGCTGAGGCCCGGACGTCGGCGCGGGGGCGGACGCTGGCATCCCCCCTGCGGGTGGGGCGTCGAGGCGGGCCGGTTCGGAGCGGATCACCTGCGTGTCGTCAGGGCGTGGAGCCTGGCCCGGCAGCTGGTGACGGCGGGCGCCGTCCGGTCGCTCGTCGGGGTTCGGGGCGCTGTCGGGCGTCTCGGTCATGGCACTGCTCCTGGTCTCGGATCGGCGCTGACGCGGGCTGCGTCGGCCGATGCGCTGAGGGGGCCTCTCGGGTCACGAGAGTAGTCAGTCGAGGCTATTCCACGTCATCAGTCTCGTCGGCAACGTGATGCGAGCTGTGCTGCGCCTGTGAATCCGGCGCGGCAAGCGGCAGGCTGACGACGAACGTCGCGCCCCCGCCGGGGGTTTCGCGCACGCTCACCTCACCGTCGTGGGCGGCGACGATCGCGGCGACGATCGACAGGCCGAGGCCGGTGCTGCCGCTCGCGCGGTTGCGGGCGACGTCGGCACGGTAGAAGCGTTCGAAGATGCGGCCACGCATGTCGGCGGGGATGCCGGGGCCGTGGTCGGCGACCTCGACGACGGCGCGCCCGTCGACCGCACCGACGCCGACCTCGATGGGTTCGGTGCCCGGAGCGTAGCGTTCGGCGTTGCTCACGAGGTTCGTCATCACCTGGCGCAGGCGCTGCTCGTCTGCGCTGATGATGACGGGGCCCAGGCCGCCGCCGAGCCCGTGCAGTGCGAAGCGGCGCTTGCCGTCCCCGCGGGCCTCTGCGTCGCTCACGGCGTCCGCGGCGATGACGGTGAGGTCGACGTCGTGATGGCGTCGCGGCGTGCCGGGCGCGGTGGCCCCGATCGTCGCGGCGCGCTGCTCCGTCTCGAGGCGAGAGAGCAGGAGCAGGTCGTCGACCATGGCGCTCATGCGTTTCGCCTCGTCCTCGATGCGGCGGAAGCCGGCGGCGACGTCGTCGGGGTCGCTCACCGCGCCCTGACGGTACAGCTCGGCGTAGCCGCGGACGGTGGCGAGGGGAGTGCGCAGCTCGTGCGAGGCGTCTGCGACGAAGGAGCGCATGCTCTCCTCGCTGCGGTCCTTGATCTCCATCGAGCGTTCGACCTGGCTGAGCATGACGTTGAGCGAGCGCGCGAGGCTCTCCATCTCGTCGGCGGAGTCGGGGTTGGGGACGCGGCGTGTCAGGTCGCCCGCGGCGATGGCGGCTGCGGTGTCCTCGATGGCTCGCAGTGGCCGCATCGCCCGCCGCACCGCCCACAGCGCCGCGAGCGTCGCGAACAGCAGCGCGATCGCGCTGACGCCGATGGTGAGCACCTGCATGCGTCGCACGACGGTGTCGACGTTCGCCATGCTGACGGCGACGGCGTACGGCTCGCCGGTGGTCTCGTCGATGCCTTCGACGACGCGCCACGACACGGTGCTCTCGCCCTGCGAGTGGACGGTGTAGGGGTGCCCGCCGTGCGCGATGGCGCTGGCCTTCGTCACGTCTGGGAAGTCGGGGCGGGGCCCCGTGGCGGGGACGAAGTCGTTCGTCTCCTGCGCGCCGACGATGCGGACGGCGTACACGTTGACGGGCACGGCGCTCGTCACGCGCGCGTGCTCGGCCTGTTGCTGGATCGTCGAGGCGACGAGGGTGGGCGCGGCGGCGACGAGGTCGGCGTCCTCGCGTTGGACGAGGTAGCTCTGCAGCTGCCAGGACCCGGCAGTGCCGACGACGAACATCGCTGCGCCGAGCAGGCCGGCGAGGACGGCGACGATGCGGGCGCGCAGCGGCCAGCGGTGGACGCCGCGCCGCAGTCGCAGGTACTGCTGGCGCAGCGTGTAGCCGTCGGGGGAGACCAGGGGGATCGCCTACGTCAGCGCGGTTCGCGCAACACGTATCCGACGCCGCGCTTGGTGTGGATGAGCGGTTCGAGACCGTCGACGTCGATCTTGCGGCGCAGGTAGGAGATGTACGACTCGACGATGCCCGCCTCACCGCGGAAGTCGTAGTCCCACACGTGGTCGAGGATCTGGGCCTTGCTCACGACGCGACCGGCGTTGAGCATGAGGTAGCGCAGCAGCTTGAACTCGGTGGGGGAGACGTCGATGACGCGGCCCGCGCGGCGCACCTCGTGGCTGTCGTCGTCGAGCTCGAGGTCGCCGACGGTGACGGTGGGGCCGTCCGAGTCGTCGGCCTTCGTGCGGCGAAGGACGGCGCGGATGCGCGCGACGACCTCTTCGAGGCTGAACGGTTTCGTGATGTAGTCGTCGCCGCCGACGGTGAGGCCCTTGACGGTGTCGTCGACGGAGTCGCGCGCGGTGAGGAAGACGATCGGCAGTTCGCGTCCGCCCTCGCGCAGGCGGCTCGTGACGGCGAAGCCGTCCATGTCGGGAAGCATGACGTCGAGCACGGCGAGGTCGAACTCCTGCGTCGCGGCGAGGGCGAGCCCTTCGCTGCCGGTGCCGGCGACGGAGACGTCGAAACCGGCGAACTTCATGCTCGTGGCGAGCAGTTCGCGGATGTTGGTGTCGTCCTCGACGATGAGGATGCGTGCTTCGGGCGTGCTCATGCCTGTCATTCTCGCCCGCCCGACTGGACGTTCGCTGGAAGTCGGCTGGAGAAGGTGTCCCCTACGATGGGACGGC
The DNA here is from genome assembly GCF_044909235.1 of Dermacoccus sp. GAS27A. Lineage (NCBI taxonomy): Bacteria > Bacillati > Actinomycetota > Actinomycetes > Micrococcales > Dermacoccaceae > Dermacoccus > Dermacoccus sp. GAS27A. The sequence goes on from NZ_JBIYDW010000011.1 coordinate 88,248, forward strand.
ACGCAGCGGCACGCACCCGATCCTGATGGAGAGAAGGCACGTCATGGGGCTCAAGTTCTACGCCGATCGCGGTTCGCGCCGCGCCCGTCAGATCGTGGCCGACGTGGCCCTCGCGCTGTGGTGCGTCCTCGCGATCTGGGCGGGCACCGTCGTCCACGACCGGGCGCTCGTGGCGCAGAGCGGCGCGCAGAAGCTCGAGCACGGCAGCTCCAGCCTGGCGCTCGACATGACGGACGCGGCGAATGCCGTCGCGAAGGTCCCGTTCGTCGGTTCCGAGGTGCGCACCCCGTTCGACAAGGCCGCCGGCACTGCGACGGACATGGCCGGCTCGGGGCACGACCTTGCGACGGGGCTGGGCCGCTTCGCCGTCCTGCTCGGGGTCCTGACGGCGGCGCTGCCGATCGTCCTCGCGCTCGTGCCGTGGCTGCTGACGCGCCTGCGCTACGCCGTCACCGCGGGGCGCCTCGCCCGCCTGCGTTCCATGCCGGGCGGACGCCGGTTGCTCGCGCTCGAAGCGCTGACGAGCGCCTCGCCCCGTGCGCTCGCCGCCATCGACGACGACGTCGCCCGCGCCTGGCAGGACGACGACCCCGAGGCGACGCGCAAGCTCGCCGACCTCTCGCTCGCGACGTACGGGCTGCGGCTCAGGGACGACGTGCTCGAGGAGGACGTGCTCGACGGCCGCGCGACCGACGCCGAAGAATGATCGAAAAGGAATATTCCGGGCGGGGCAGGTGTTGACGAGGTTGCCGTCAGCCATGTCGTCCTGAGGAGTCACCACGAGCCCCACCTTCGCCTCGTTGTCCATCCGCAACTATCGCCTCTACGCGAGCGGCGCGCTCGTGTCGAACGTCGGCACGTGGATCGGGCGCGTGACGCAGGACTGGGTCGTCCTCACCGAACTGACGCACCACGACGCCGCCGCGCTCGGCGCGATCACCGCGACGCAGTTCGCGCCCGTTGTCCTTCTCGCCCCGTTCGCCGGATCCCTCGCGGACGCCTACCCCAAGCGGCGTCTGCTCATGCTGAGCCAGAGCGCGCTCGCGGTGACGTCGCTCGTGCTCGCGGGGCTGCTGCTGACGGGCTCGGCGACGCTCGCGAGCGTCTTCGGCATCGCCCTCGTGCAGGGCATCGCGACGGCCCTCGACAACCCGACGCGTCAGGCGTTCGTCTCCGAACTCGTGCCCGAGGGGCACCTGACGAACGCCGTCGGTCTCAACTCGGCGTCGTTCAATGCGGCGCGCCTGATCGGCCCCGGCGTCGCGGGTCTGCTCATCGCGGGCATCGGCACGGGCTGGGCGATGGTGCTCAACGCGGCGTCGTTCGTCGCCGTGCTCGGCGCGCTGCTCGCGATGAATCCGCGCGAACTACGGCCGGCGCCCCGACGGCGTGGCCGCGGCGGGGTGCGCGAAGGTTTCGCCTACGTGAGTCGGCGGCGCGACCTGCAGCTCATCATGGGTCTCGTGTTCGTGCTCGGCACGTTCGGCATGAACTTCCAGATCACGACGGCGCTCATGGCGACGAGCGTCTTCCACGCCGACGCGCGCGCCTACGGCATCATCTCGTCGGTGATGGCGGTGGGGTCGCTGGCCGCGGCGCTGCTCGCGGCCCGGCGCAAGTCGCCGTCACTGCGGCTTCTGCTCGCGGCGCTCGCCGGGTTCACGGTGTTCTCCGCACTCGCCGCGATGGCGCCGAACGTGTGGCTGTTCGGCGCGTTCCTCGTGCCCGTCGGGTTGTGTGCGCTGACGGCCTTGACGACGGCGAACGCGAGCGTCCAGCTCTCCGTCGACCCGCAGCTGCGCGGGCGCGTCATGGCGCTCTACATGGCGATCCTCATGGGCGGCACGCCGGTCGGCGCGCCGCTCATCGGGTGGATCGGCAACACCTTCGGCGCCCGCGCGACGATCGCCGTCGGCAGCGTCGCGGTCGGCGTCGCGACGCTCGTCGCCGGCCTCGCCCTGATGCGGGTGCGGCACTACGCCGCGCGCGACGTCATCGCGATGCGGCCCACCCATCTCGCGGTGAGAGAATCGGCGACATGACCCCGAAGACCCGCCGACTCATCGTCATCATCGCCCTCGCCGCGTTCGTGCTCGTGCCGCTCGTGGCGCAGCTCGCGAACTGAGGCCCGGCCCTTCGGGTATGTGGCTCAGGGGCGCGAGCCGTCGCTGACCGCCTGCGCGCGGCGGCGACGCTGCAGCTGGTCGACCTCCTCGACGACGATCCGACGCAGTGCCCCCGGCGCGTCGGGATGCGAGGCGAGCCAGGCTTCTGCGGCTTCGGTGTTCGGCTGGGTGTCAAACAGGCCGCGCACGAGGCGTGAGGCGATGACCTGGCTGCGCTCGCGCCACCACGTCTCGAGGTGATCGAGGTAGCTGTCGGCGTACGCGCCGGCCAGCTCGACGCTCGCGGGGTGGGTGAACCCGGCGACGAGCGCGGCGACCTGCTCGTTCGTCAGCGACGCGTCGTCGACGCGCTGCCACGCGGCCTGCTTGGTGTCGTCGAGGCCGAGAGCTGCCGTCGCGCCGAGCGCCTGGGCTGCACCGCGCTGCGTCGTGTCGCGCGTGCGTTCATCTGCGAGGCGGGCGTCGACGTCGCGACGGGCGTCGTCGTCACGGGTGTGCGCCGCGAGTGAGGTGAGGACGCTCCAACGCTCGTCCTGGCCGGGCTCGAACGGGGTGTGCGCGTCGAGCAGGGCGCGCAGTTCATCGTCGACGCTCGGGGCGAGGGCCGCGACGAGGAGGGCCAGTCGGCGCCACACGCCCGGAAGATCGGTGCCCGTCGACGCGTCGGCCCGGTCGATCGCGACACGCCAGAACGCCTGCGCCCAGTCGGCGCGCGAGGCGGCGTCGGGCAGGTAGGACGTGATCGCGGCGATCGCGAACCGTCCCGCGCCGTCGACGATCGTCGCCGACGGTTCGTCCGCGAGCTGGGTCAGCGCGGCGCGCACGAACGTCTCGGCGGGCAGGCGCGCATCACGCGTGGCCTGCCACAGCTGCCCCCACGCCGTGGCGCGATGCGTCGCCGAGGCGAGGTGGCAGAGCTGCGTCGCGAACAGCTCGAGCGTCTCGGTGCTCGGCGCGATCTTCGCGTACGTCCAGTCCTCGTCGTCGACGAGGACGACCGCGCCACGCAGTTCGCCCGGCAGCTCGAGCCTGTCGCTCTCGCCTTCGAGGTCGAGCCACGCGTCGCCGGTGGCGTGCCAGGCGGCGGCTTCGGAGGCGTCGGGCGCCTCGACGTCGAATGCGGTGGCGTGGAAGCGGTGCGGGCGCGTGCGGTCGCCGCGGCGCGTGATGACGCCGCCGGCCACCTCGAGCGTGTCGGGGCCCGACGTCTGCAGCCAGGCCTGCGCCCACGCCGTCATGTCGCGTCCGCTCGCCTCGCCGAGGGCGTCGAGGAAGTCGTCGAGGGTCGCGTTCGTGAAGGCGTGACGTTCGAAGTACAGCGCCGCGCCCTCGTAGAACGCCTCCTCACCGGCGTACGCGACGAGCTGGCGCAGCACGGAGGCGCCCTTCGCGTAGGTGATGCCGTCGAAGTTGGCGCGCGCGGCTTCGACGTCGGGGATGTCGGCGACGATGGGGTGCGTCGTCGGCAGCTGGTCGGCGGAGTACGCCCACGCCTTGCGGCCCAGCCCGAACGTGGCCCACGCGTCGTCGAACTCGGTGACTTCGGACGCGGCCTGCGCGCCGATGAAGTCGGCGAACGATTCCTTGAGCCACAGGTCGTCCCACCACGGCATCGTGACGAGGTCGCCGAACCACATGTGCGCCATCTCGTGCAGCAGCGTCGTGGCGAGCGCTTCGCGTTCGCTGCGGGTCGCGTCGCCGCGCTTGAGGTAGTTCTCGTTGAACGTGACGAGGCCCGGGTTCTCCATCGCGCCGATGTTGTACTCGGGCACGAAGATCTGGTCGTAGGTGCCCCAGGGGTAGCTGCAGCCGAACTTGCGCTCGCACCACGGCAGCCCGGCCTTCGTCCAGCGCAGCATGTCCGCGCTGGGCAGGCTCGCGCGCATCGCCGGGCGGCACATGATCGACAGCGGCACGCGGCGTCCGTCGCTCAGCACAGCCTCGTCCTCGACCAGCGCGTATGGGCCCGCGATGACGCAGACGATGTACGTCGACTGCGGCATCGTCGGTGTGAACGTCGTGAGGGTGAGGTCGGTGGTGGTGTTGCCGTGCGTCTCGTCGCTCGCGGCGGCTGGTTCGGCGCTCTCGGGTGCCCCGTTGCTGCGCACGAGCCAGTGCGACGGGGCGGTGACGCTGATCGCGAAGTGCGTCTTGAGGTCGGGCTGGTCGAAGCAGGCGAAGACGCGGCGGGCGTCGGTCGGTTCGAAGTGGGTGAACAGGTACGTCTCGCCGTCCTGCGGGTCGCGGAAGCGGTGTAGGCCTTCGCCGGTGTGGCTGTAGTGGCACTCGGCGATGACGGTGACGACGTGCTCGCGCCCCGGCGTCAGGCCGCGGACGGTGACGAGAGAATCCTCGAAGCTCGTGGCGTTCGCGTCGAGTTCGACGCCGTCGAGCAGAACGCATGGGGCGGCATCGGCGACGAGGTCGATCGACACCGCACCTTCGGTGCAGGTGAGGCGCAGTGTCGACGTCGAGGTGAACGTCGCGGCCTCCGTCGGCGCGCCCGTCAGATCCAGATGAATGGATTGGTCGCTCAATGTCACTGTGCGAGAACGGTGCTGGGCGGTTTCGCGAGTGAGGTTGTGAGCGAGGGGCACGCGGTGGGCCTTTCGTTGGAGCGGCCTGAGGTGACGGTGGCGTCAGAGCCGTTCGATGACGTGGTCGATGCAGTGGGTGAGCGCCGCCACATCGGTGGGTTCCACGGCAGGGTACATGCCGACGCGCAGCTGATTGCGTCCCAGCTTCCGGTAGGGCTCGACGTCGACGATGCCGTTGGCGCGCAGCGTCGCCGCGATCGCCGCCGCGTCGATGGCGTCGTCGAAGTCGATCGTGCCGACGACGAGGGAGCGGTGCGCCGGGTCCGTGACGAACGGTGTCGCGTGCGGGTGCGCGTCCGCCCACGTGTAGAGGGCCTTCGATGAGGCGCGGGTGCGTTCGACGGCGAAGTCGAGGCCGCCGTTCGCGTTGAACCAGTCGAGTTGCGCCTTCATGAGGACGTACGTCGCGAGCGCCGGCGTGTTGTACGTCTGCGCCTGACGGCTGTTCGTGATGGCGGCGTCGAGGTCGAGGAACGGTGGGATCCAGCGGCCCGACGTCTTAATGCGCGCGACCCGCTCGATCGCGGCGGGGGACATGAACGCGAACCACAGGCCCCCGTCGCTCGCGAACGATTTCTGCGGCGCGAAGTAGTAGACGTCGCACTCGGTCAGGTCGACGGGCAGGCCGCCCGCGGCGGACGTGCCGTCGATGAGGACGAGCGCGTCGTCGTCGGTGTTTTCCGGGCGCGTGACGGGCGCCATCGCGCCTGTCGACGTCTCGTTGTGCGCCCACGCGTAGGTGTCGATGCCGGGCTTCGGCTGCGCCTCGGCGACGCTGCCCGCCGGGGCTTCGATGACGTCGGGGGCTTCGAGGAACGGCGCCGTCGCGGACGTCGCGAACTTGGCGGTGAACTCGCCGAAGACGAGGTTCTGCTGGCGGTGTTCGATCAGGCTGAACGCGGCCACGTCCCAGAATGCGTTCGACCCGCCGAGACCCATCACCGTCTCGTAGCCGTCGGGCAGGTCGTACATCTGCGCGAGGCCCTCTTGCACCTCGCGTACGAGGTTCTTCACCGGCGCCTGACGGTGTGACGTGCCGAGCAGCGGAGTTGCACCCTCACCTGCAGCCGCGAGCGCTGCGAGTGCGTCGGGGCGGATCTTGCTCGGGCCGGCACCGAAGCGTCCGTCGCTCGGCTTGAGGGCGTCGGGGATGACGATGGCGGGGCTCTTCGCGTCAGTCACGTTGTCGACTCTAGGACGGGCGCTGCAGCCCGCGCCGCCCGTTTCGCATGCCAACCAAGCGCCAAGCCGGGCAGCCGCGAGAACCGTCACGGCGGAGGCGGCGAGAATCGTCGCTGAGTGCCTCCGGAACCGGGCCTGTCCGCTCGTCCCGACGCAGAGTGCGCCCCGGCGCCCTGCGCAGCGGCCCGGGCGGGCAAGATGGGGGCATGACCGAGGTGCGCATGGATTACGACGGTGAAGGTCTCGACGAGTCGCAGTTGCCCGCGGCGCCGCTCGAGCTGATCGAGGCGTGGGTGCGCGAAGCACGCGAACGCCAGAATGCCCAAGGCGACGTGCCCGAGCCAGAGGCCATCAGCATCGCGACGGCCGACGCCGCCGGCGCGCCGCACGTGCGGACCGTCCTCATGCGCTACCTCGGGGCCGACGGCCCCGGTTTCTACACGAACCTCGAATCGGCCAAGGGCCGTGACATCGCCGAGAACGACCAGATCGCCGGGGCGCTCACGTGGCCGCTGATGTTTCGCGCGATCCGCTTCACCGGTAGCGCCGTCGAGCTGCCTCGTGACGTCGTGCGCGCCTACTTCGACTCGCGCCCGTATGGTTCGCGCGTCGGGGCGTGGGTGTCGAAGCAGTCGCGGCCGCTGACGAGCCGCGCCGAGCTCGAGACCGCCAACGCCGAGATGACGGCCCGTTACCCCGACACGGGCGGCGCCGACGACGTCCCCTTGCCCGACTTCTGGGGCGGCTACCGCATCAACTGCGACGAGATCGAGTTCTGGGCGGGGCGCCGTTCCCGTCTGCACGACCGCCTCGTCTACGTGCGCGTCGGCGACGGCGACCTCGACGACCCGTCAGCCTGGCGTATCGAACGTCGCTGGCCCTGAGCCGTCGACGTGTGCACATCGGCGATTTTCGTCCACATTCGCCCGGTCGCGAATGTGGACGAAAATCGCCGATGGATACGGGTGGGGCGTCGCCGGCATGGCGCGGCGTGGCGGTGAGGCGTGGCAACGATGCGTCCCGCGCCCGCGAATCTCCTGTCGTTATTTCGCCGGCCCGCAAATCCGGAGCGGACGACGTCACCACCTAGCGTGGAGGTATGACTGACTCGTCCACGCCGACACCCCACGACCCGTCGACCGATCGTGCCCTAGCAGCACTCGACGCGCAGGACGAAGGGGCTACCGCGACGCTCGACTCCCAGGCTGACGCTGCCGCGATGACGTCGGCCGCGCGGGACGTGCAGGCTGATCGTGCTGCCACGCCCGGCGTCTCTCAGGTCGACGGGCACGTCGAACCCTCGACGGCGACGCGGTTGTCGCGCGAGACGACGACGGCTCTCGACCGCATCGCCCTCGACGCTCAGCGCTCGGGTCGCGTGCCGGGCCTCGCCGCCGGGGTGGCGCGACGCGGGACGCTGCTGTGGCACAACGGTTTCGGGGCGGCGCACCTCGGCCAGAACGTCGGCGCGGAGCGCGTCGGGCAGACTGCGCCCGACGAGAACACGCGCTTCCAGATCGCGTCGAACACGAAGACGTTCGTGGCGGTGACGATCATGGCCCTGCGCGACGAGGGCAAGCTCGACATCGACGCTCCGGCCCGCGACATCATTGACACCATTACCGCCGATTCGCCGCTAGCGCGCATGACGCCGCGTCAGTTCATGTCGCACAGCTCCGGCATCCAGCGCGAGGCCGTCGGCGACGTGTTCGACACGCTCGTCATGCCGGGTCGCGACGAGTTCCTCGCGAGCCTCGCCCACAGCGAACGCGTCCTGCCCGCTCACACGCGTTTCCACTACTCGAACCTCGGGTACGCGCTGCTCGGCGAGATGATCAATCGTCTCGACGGTGGCGACTGGTTCGCCAGCGTGCAGCGTCGGCTCCTCGACCCACTCGGCATGACGTCGACAACTCTCGGCTACCCGGGCGGCGTCGACACCGACCCGCATGCTGCGGGCACCTATTTCGTGCCGCCGTACAGCGACGTCCCCGTCGACGAACCCGTCTTCGACTCGCGCGCCATCGCGCCGGCCGCGGGCATGGTCTCGAGTGTGCGCGACATGGCGCGTTGGGGCGGTTTCGTCGCGAACCCCGACCCCGCGATCCTCTCCGCCGACACGCTCGAGGAGATGTGTCAGCCGCAGATCGTCGCCGACGTCGATCGCTGGGGCGCCGCATGGGGTCTCGGGTTCATGCTGCTGCGCCGTGACGATCGCATCTGGGTCGGCCACACCGGCGGCTGGCCGGGCGCGATCACCGGCGTCTTCACACACCGCGAGAGCGCGACGACGGGCGTCGCTCTCATGAACGCGACGCACACCCCCGATCCCGCGGCCCTCGCCACGGACCTCGCGAGCGCCGTCGAGGAGCGCGAACCCGAGCTGCCCGCAGCCTGGACGCCCGGGATCACCGTGCCCCCGGAACTCGTCCCGCTGCTCGGGGTGTGGTTCTCGGAGGGGACGCAGTTCACGTTCGTCGTCGAGGGCGGCACGCTCAAGGCTCGCGTCGAGGGGATGCCCGAGTGGAAGGCGCCGGCCGTCTTCGAGCGCGTCGACGAGAACCGCTACCGCACCGTCGCGGGTCGCGAGCGCGGCGAATGGCTCGTCATCACCCGCGACGCCGACGGCTCCGTCACCCAACTCAACTGGGCCACATACCGCTTCACGCGCGAGCCGGCCGCGTTCGGCGAATGGCTCTGACAGCGCGTTGCGAAGCTCACAGCATCTTCACAGCCCTGGCTTTCCGATTTAACTTTCAATGATGGGGGGAGCGGGTGTAGCGTCTCGTCACGAAGCGCGCCGCACTCCCTCCCCCCTGGCGGCTGCGCTTCACCCCGAGGCCGCAGCGCTCTTCGTGAGCGCGCGCCTCGGGTTCTTCTCTTTCGGCCCCCTTGCCCTCGCGGCTCGCCCGGCCTCACCCCTGCCGACGTCGCTCCCACGACGAGCATCGCTCTGACGAACACCTCCGAGGCGCTGCCCGTCGCGCCTGCTCATTCCGGCGGTCCGCTCGAGGCGATCCGTTCGCGCGACTGACGCTCCGAGCCTCGCCCCACCGACGCCGGTATTGCGAGCACCCGTGCGCGGCGGCGCCGGAGGTGGCACTCTTGTCGTCGTGACTGACCTGATCGACACCACCGAGATGTATCTGCGCACCATCTATGACCTCGAAGAAGAGGGCATCCCCCCGTTGCGCGCCCGCATCGCGGAGCGCCTCGGCCACTCCGGGCCCACGGTGTCGCAGACGGTCGCGCGCATGGAGCGCGACGGTCTGCTCCACGTCGCGAACTCCCGGCGCATCGAACTGACACCCGAGGGGCGCCTGCTCGCGACTCGCGTCATGCGCAAGCATCGCCTCGCGGAGCGGTTGCTCGTCGACGTCATCGGCCTCGAGCTCGAGTACGTCCACGACGAGGCGTGCCGGTGGGAGCACGTCATGAGCGAGCGCGTCGAGCGCAAGATCCTCGAGCTCATCGTCGACAAGGGCCTGTCCCCGTACGGCAACCCGATTCCCGGGCTCGACGAGCTCGGCTGGGGCGAGGCGCCGGAGGGTTTCCGTGACGGCGTGCAGTCGCTCGTCGAGGTGGCCGGCAGCGAGTCGCTGCGCGTGGTGGTGCGCCGCATCGGCGAGCCCGCGCAGGCGGACGCCGAGTCTCTCGCGGTGCTGACGAGCGTCGGGCTGAGCCCCGGGGTGGCCCTCGACGTGCGTGCTGACGGCGACCGCGTCCACGCGGCCGTCGCCGATCGGCCTGACGACGCCGTGTCGCTGCCCGAGGACATCGCCTCGCACGTATTCGTGTCCGTGACGGGTCAGCAGGCCTGAGGTTGCATGTGATGTTCATCACGAGCGCACTCTGTAACGGAATCTAAACCTCCGCTGGTGGCAAGACGAACGGGGCCTGAGGCAGATGCTCGACGCCGGAATGACGCCTATCTCGCCGGTTCCTGATTCACCGTCGTCGTGACTGATTCGTTACCGTCTTACCTGGTTCGACAACGAACACTCGCGTGCCGGACACGCCGAGCCCTGCCTGCGGCGCGCGAGTCATGTCAGCTACACCACCTGGCAGGGGTGGGGGACCCACTTCTTCGTTCCTGATCAGCGAAGCGCAGATCAAGAACTCGGGGTGAAGCTCGCGTCGCACGCACGAAGCGCCGAGAGCCGGGCCGAGCAACAGGTCCGAACCCGACAGCTCACCTCACAGGCGTTCGAGAGGTTGCACATTGTCCATCAAGAACACGCCGGGCCCGCTGCGTCCTGTGAAGCAGACGCGCACCCTGGCCATGCTCACCACGACCGTCGCCGTCTCCGGTGGTCTGGTCGCTGGTCTCGGCATCACGCAGAGCGCCGGTGCGGCCCCTGAGTCGGGCGCCGTTCACGAGGCCGCCGCTGCCGCCACGACACCCCTCGAGCTCAAGACCGTCACGCCGGCCAAGAAGCTCGTCGTCGCCCCGAAGGCCGCCCCGAAGCCCGCCGCCAAGGCCGCCCCGAAGCCCGCCGCCGCGAAGAAGTCGACGCGCGCGACGGCGCAGGCGCTGAAGCAGGTGTCGCGCTCGCAGGCCCGCAGTGCGCTGACGTCGGCCTCCGTGAAGCCCGTCAAGGCCGAGCGCAAGGCGAAGACCGTCGAGCAGCCGGCGCAGCGTCGCTCGATCGTCGTCAAGAAGCGCACCGCGCCCGCCGCGTCGCAGTCGACGAACACCCACCGCGCCGCGTCGCAGTCGACGAACACCCACCGCGCCGCGTCGCAGTCGACGAACACCCACCGCGCCGCGTCGCAGTCGACGAACACCCACCGCGCTACCGCGACGCACCAGCGCGTGCATCGCACGCACGCTCGCCAGGCGGTTTCGCAGCACACCCAGGCTCGCCCGGTCGCCCAGACGCCGCGTCACCAGCAGGCACCCGTGCACCGCGCGACGGTGCGTCACGCCACCACGACGCACTCGGCCACGCCGACCTACGCCTCGAGCGCGCGGAAGGCCACGAACACGGCTTCCGCCTCGCGTTCGAACTCCGGTGTCGTCTCCATCGCCGCGGGCCTGACGGGTATCCCCTACGTCTACGGCGGATCGTCGACCTCCGGTGCCGACTGCTCCGGTTACGTCGCGATGGTCTTCGCGAAGGCCGGCATCCAGCTGCCGCACCAGTCGGGCGCCATCAAGGCGATGACGACGCCCGTGAGCGACCCGCGCCCCGGCGATCTCGTCTTCCTGCCGGGCCACGTCGCGATCTATGCCGGCAACGGCATGGTCTACGAGGCGCGCCACCCGGGCACCGTCACCGGCCTGTACCCGGTGCTGTCGGGTTCGACCTACGGTCGCCTCTGATCGATTTGATCGGTCGGCCCGCGCGGCCACCTGAGAAGCGCCCTCCCCGTCATCGTGACGGGGAGGGCGCTTCTTCGTGTGGCGCGTGCTTCGAGCGGGGTCGTGGTGGTCTGCCGTGACGATCCTGCGTCAGTGGTAGTCGCGGCGAATGACGGTGACGGCGAGCGCCAGGCCGAGCAGTGCGAGGCCGACGCCGCCGGCGACGAGCAGGGGGCTCGTCGAACTCGAGTCGGATTCGTCGGCTGATGCCGCGTCCGAGGAGGCGAGCGACGGGCTGGAGGTGCTGGTCGACGACGCCGAACTGGAACGACTCGACGACGAAGACGAAGACGACCCGGACGAAGACGAAGACGATTCGGGCGACGAGGTGGCGCTCGTCGAACTGCTGCGCGGTGTCGTCGGTGCCATCGGCGTCGTGGGGGCCAGGGGGGATGCGGGGCTCGATGCGCCCGTAGATGAGATCGTGGGCGCGAGCATCGGCTCGTCGCTCGTCGGGACGGGCGAGGTGCTCTGGCGCGGTGTCCGTGTCGGCTCAGCGGTCGCGGACAACGTCGAAGATGTGGACGGTGCGTCACCGCAGCCGCTGAGGGGCAGCGAGCCGGCGGAGCCGCCGGAGGCCGTCGTCACGAAGATGGCACGGGCCCGCGAGGGTGCGCTGACGCGCACGGTGAGGCTCTGACCGGCGCCGACACTCGTCGCTGCCGGTGTCGCGCCGCCTCCGGCGCCGGTCGTGAATGAGAACGTCTGGGCTTCAGGGGCGGCGTTCGTCAGGGTGACGAGGGCCGAGTATCCGCCGGATGCGCTGCACGTGGCGCTCTGGAACACGGCGCTGCTCACGCCCGCGCCGATGCTCGGCGAGCCCAACGGTGCGGTGGGGTCGGCGGTTGCCGCTGGCGCGCCGAGCACGATGGCTCCCGCGGCGAGCAGGGCGGCTGCGCCGGCACGAGAGCCGGCACGAAGGCCGGCGTGGGTGCTGGGGGTGAGGCGGTGCATCGTCGGGTGGCTCCCTGGTTCGCTCGTCGCAGGGTGCCTCCCCGCGTCATTGGGATTGTCTCCCATGGCGGGCGCTCGCGCGAGCGTCCTGGGCCCGAGCAAAAGCTCCGGGTCGAAAAAAAGTCTGCGGTGGGGTGCAACCGGCTCAGGATGTCGGGCGTCTGTATGAATGAACGGCGGTCAGCCGTGCGTCGCGCTCGATGCTCAGGGGTGTGCAGGCTGGGCGATGCATGGGCGGGGTCGGTGGAGTCTTGGGGGCTCGACCGGCCCCCCGCGCCCGCTTCGTCGCCGCGGGCGCGGTCTGGTTGACTAGGCCCCGTGGTCATCGAGGCGAGCCCGTGGGCGTTCTGGCGCCATCACGCCTGTGAGGTCGTGCTGTTCGCCGTCCTGGCGGCGCCCGTGCTCGCCATTCGCCCGTCGGTCGGCAACATCGTCGCGGTCGTCGTCTTCTTCGTCGCCTATTTCGGTTTCTCGTTCCTCAGTGACATGCGCACGCGGCTGCGCGTCGACGAGGACGGCGTCGAGTATCTCGCCGGTGGGCGTGATCAGGTCTTCATCGCGTGGAACGAGACCGCGCGCATCGTGCCGCGCCGCTTCCGGTGGTGGACGGCCGAGGACGCCATCGTCTTCCTCGACGGGGGCGATCGTCCGTTGCTCGTCGCCGGCATCTCGATGTTCGCGCCCGCCGACCTCGACGCGTTGGAGGGCGCCGCGCGGGCCTATGTTCCAGTCGATTCGCCCGTCATCCTGTCGCCGTTCACGGGCCGGGCCGACGGCGAGCGTCACCCCGAACTCGTGCCGCAGCGCACGTCGGAGCGGTTGCTCGCCTCGTCGATCAGCAGCTTCCTCATCGCCGCCGTCGTCGCGATCGTGCTCCTCACGGTCTTCGAGTGAATCGTCGTGTGAGCTGCGCCCGCAAGCCGTTCAGCCGTTCGCAGGCATCCGACGGTCGGCGAGGACGACGACGGCGAGGCACAGCGCGGCCATGATCGCGCCGAACTCGAACATCGCGGGGTAGCTGAACCCGGCGTCCTGCGCGAGCGTCGCCATGATCGCGGGGACGGCGAAGCCGAGATAGGTGACGCCGTAGAACACGGCCGTCAGCCCGGCGAGGTCGCGGGGCCCGGCGATACGTTGGATCTCGAGCAGGCCGCTCACCATCGCGAGGCCGTAGCCGGCGCCCAGGCAGAAGCTGCCGAGGATCGCGGTGGCGATGTTGAGCTCGCGGCTTGCGAGCGCGCCGGCGAGCATGCCGACGACGAGGACGACGAGCCCCACGCGCACCGCTCGGGTGGTGCCGGGGGAGTCGATGCGGCGCCCGACAGACTGGACGAGGAAGCCGCACGTCAGGCCGACGACGCACAGCAGCGCCGAGAACGCGATCGGCGCCGACGAGACGTGCGACGACATGAGCGCGGGCAGGACGGCGTACGCACACGCGGCGGCGCCGAAGACCCACGGGGCGATCGGCAGCACGACGAACAGGAACCGACGGTGGCCGATGGCGGGGATGCGCAGATCGTCACGCAACGACGATGTCGAGCGCGACGCCGCGTCGACCGTCTCCGGCGTGCGCAGGACGAGCACGGCCGCGATCGCCGTCACGACGATGTTGACGAGGTACGACAGCTCGTCGGGGTAGGGCGCCCACTGCGCGAGAGGGCCGGCGAACGCGGCGCCGAGGCCGAAGCCGGCCGTCAGCGACATCGACGCACGCTTGGCGCCGGTGCCGTCGGGCGCGTCGTCGTGCGGCGGGCTCGACAGCTCCTTGATCCACGAGGAGCCGACGGCCATGACGAGACCCAGCGCGATGCCCGACAGCACGCGCCCGAGGAACAGCACGGTGACGTTGGCGTGGGCGAACGCGAGGACGGCGCTCGCGAGCATCGCGATGTACGGCGCGGGGACGAGCAGGCGCCGTCGGCCGTAGCGGTCGGAGAGCGGCCCACCGATGAGCAGCGCGGGGATGATGCCGAGGACGTACGCGAAGAGCAGCACGTTGACCGTCACCTGCGGCAGGTGATGCTGCGTGCGGTACATGACGAGCAGGGGCGTGAACTCGTTGCCGCCCCAGGCGACGGCGAGCATCGCGAGGGCGGGGCGCATCCAGTGCTTCATGCGGTCCTTTTCGTTGTTACCGGTGAGTACCCATGCAATCACGAGCATGCCTGGACGCGCCCGTCAGGGCGTCGCACGGCTCAGGTGTTGATCTTCGCGAGCAGTTCGGGCAGCGTCTGCTCGAGCTGCCGCGCGCCCAGACGCGCGGGGCGTGGATGAGCGCGCAGGCGAGGCCGATCTTCTTCGTCATGCCTGCGGAATAGTCGGCGACGATCTTGTCGGCGGCCTCGTCGAGGCCGAGTGCGTCGAGCAGTTGGTCGCTGCGGCATTGACGTCGATGACGTCGACGCCGTGCAGCAGGCCGGTGTGACGCAGCAGTTCGCGGCCGCTGAGGCGGTCGAAGGTGCGCAGGCCGTCGGGCAGGACACCGATGAGCGACTTCGCGCGTGCCGGGTCGCGCCATGCGTCGTGGCCGAGGATCTCGACGCGGCCACCGTCGGGGCGCAGCAGCCCGGTCGCCATCGACAGGGTCGTCGTCTTGCCGGCGCCGTTCGGGCCGACGACGCTGAACATCGAGCCGCGCGGCACGGTGAGTCTCAGGTCATCGACCTAGCGGTGGCTGCCGAAGTTCTTCGTCAGCTCACTCAGCTGCATGGCCGGTGTTTGCATGGCGGGCGCGCTCGCTGGGCCGGATGGGGCGTGGGTGGCTGCTCGAACGGGGGGACGGGCGGCTGCTGATCCATGCCCTCGATGCGTTCATCGCAGCCCTGCCCGCGTGGGATCGCGGGCGGATGTGACGGCTCTGACGGCGCTCGGCCCGGCCCTACTCGCTCGTAGCGCGGTGAACTCCTAGCGTGGCAAGTGATCACGGTCACGTCGAAGGAGTCGGAGGAGAAGATCATGCGGGTCGGTGTTCCGAGCGAGGTCAAGAACAACGAGTTCCGGGTGGCGTGCACGCCGGCGGGCGTCAACGAGTTCGTGCTGCACGGGCACGAGGTGCGGGTGCAGCGCGGCGCCGGGGACGGTTCGAGCCTCACCGACGACGACTACCGCGCGGCGGGCGCCGTCATCGTCGACGACGCGGACGAGGTGTGGGCCGACAGTGATCTCATCCTCAAGGTGAAGGAGCCGGTCGCCGAGGAATATCACCGCATGCGCGAGGGCCAGGTGCTGTTCACCTACCTGCACCTCGCGGCCGACCCGACGCTTACGGGGGAGCTTCTCGAGCGCGGTGTCACCTCGATCGCCTACGAGACGGTGCGCCTCGACGACGGGTCGCTGCCGCTGCTCGCACCGATGTCAGAGGTCGCCGGGCGCCTCGCCCCGCAGGTCGGCGCGCAGGCGCTCATGAAGCCGTACGGCGGGCGCGGCGTGCTCATGGGCGGCGTGCCGGGGGTTCGCCCCGCGGATGTCGTCGTGCTCGGCGGCGGCGTGTCGGGGTTCAACGCGGCTCGTGTCGCGCTCGGAATGGGCGCCGACGTCACCGTCCTCGATCTCGATGCCGCACGGCTGCGGGCGATCGACACGGCAACCGGTGGGCGGATGCGGACGGTGATGAGCAACGCGCACGAGGTCGAGCAGGCCTGTCTGCGAGCGGATCTCGTCATCGGCGCGGTGCTCGTGCCCGGTGCGAAGGCGCCGACCCTCGTGAGCAACGAGCTCGTCTCGCGGATGCGGCCGGGCTCGGTGCTCGTCGACATCGCCATCGACCAGGGAGGGTGCTTCGAGGATTCGCACCCGACGACGCACGCCGACCCCACGTTCCGGGTGCACGACAGCATCTTCTACTGCGTCGCGAACATGCCGGGCGCCGTCGCGCACACGTCGACCCATGCGCTTGCGGGCGTCACGCTGCGCCACGCGCTGCAGATCGCCGACGACGGATGGCGCGCCGCGTGCCAGGGCGACGCTCCTCTCGGGCGCGGGCTGACGACGCACGCCGGGCAGCTGACGAACGCCGCCGTCGCCGAGGCGACCGACCGACCGTTCGTCAGTGTCGAGGAGGCGCTCGCGGGGTGAGGCTGCCCTGGCATGGGCGTGGTCGTGAGCGTGGGCGGGGTCACCGCGTCGCGGGCGAGTGGCGTTCGAGCGCGCCGTGCCGCGTCGCCGTCAGAGCCAGTTCTTGCGTTTGAACACGAGCCACATGCCGAACGACACGGCGACCATGAGGAGCAGCGCGAAGGGGTAGCCGAAGGCCCAGTGCAGCTCGGGCATGTCGTCGAAGTTCATGCCGTAGGCGCCGGCGACGATCGTCGGGGCGAAGAGGATGGCGGCCCATGAGGACGCGCGCTTGACCTCGTCGGCTTGGTTGTTGGCGACCTCGGCGAGGCGCTTCATCTCCTCGTTCTGCGTCTGCGCGACGAGGATTGCGTTGAGCTGCAGGATCTCCGACAGTGACTGACGGAAGTTGTCGTTGCGTTCGACGATCGAGGTGACGTGGTCGCGCACGTCGCGCAGGGCGGTGATGATCTCGTCGTCGGTTCCGTACTTGGCGGCGCCGGCTTCGAGGCCGCGCAGCATCGTCTGCAGGGGTTTGACGGCGCGCTGGAGTTCCATGACCTCTTGGGAGAGTTCGTAGATGCGGCGCGACACGGTCGGGTCGGATTCGAAGACCTGCGTCTCGATCTCGTCGATGTCGTTCTCGAGGCCGGCGGCGACGGGCGCGTACCCGTCGACGATGAAGTCGAGCAGGCCGTAGAGGACGGCCTGCGGCCCGCGCGCGAGCAGGTCGGGGTTGTTCTCGAAGCGGCTCCGCACGGGCGTGAGGACCGGCTGCGCCGTGTGGCGCACCGTGATGACGAAGTCGGGGCCGATGAAGGCGTGGATCTCACCGAACTTCACCGTCTCCGTCGCGTCGTCGTACGTCGCGGGGCGCAGCACGACGAAGAGGGTCTCGTTGTAACGCTCGAGCTTGGGGCGCTGGTGCGCGACGATCGCGTCCTCGACAGCGAGGGGGTGCAGGTCGAAGATGCGCGCGACCTGCTGGAGTTGACGCGGCGTCGGTTGCGTCATGCCGATCCACGCCATGCGCGGGCCGTGGTCGTGGTGTGACGGGTGGTGCAGTTCGCGCCACGCCTCGGCGATCGACCCGGCGTCGCTGACCTTCTGCTCGCCCGCGTAGATCGCCGAGTTGACGATCGTCGCCTCGGGTGGCGGCTGGTCGTCCTCGTCGCGAAGCGGCTCGAACGACGTCTCCTCGGGCGGCGTCGACGCGGGAGGCGGGGTCGCGCGGATGACCCCGAGCGGGGTGGGCACGTAACGGCTTCGCCAGGTGGGCATGGGGTGATCTTAGGACGGGCGCCAGGGAGAGGCCTGCCAGCGCGCTCGGATGATCGGCTAGGCTGACGGGCGCGCTTCGGCGCACGCTCCCGTAGCTCAGGGGATAGAGCACCGCTCTCCTAAAGCGGGTGTCGGCAGTTCGAATCTGCCCGGGAGCACCAGGTCCCACCTCGGCGGTGAATGCGAGCGAAATGGCTGGATGCGAGCGGTGGGTCGCTCGCATCCAGCCATCTGGCTCGTATTCGGACGGGAAACAGCGCCCGCGCCCACCGCTTCCCCTGAGACACTGTCCCCCATGAGCGTGACAGTGCATGAAGTTCTGGACGATCTGCGGGCGAAGGCGACGTCGGAGCGAGACAAAGGTTCGCGGTTTGAGCAGCTCATGGCCGCTTACCTGCAGACAGATCCGTTGTTCGCCGACCAGTTCTCCGACGTGTGGTTGTGGCAGGACTGGCCAGGGCGTGACGGCAAGAGTGATACGGGCATCGACCTCGTCGCCGTCGACCGGGTGACGGGGGAGAACGTCGCCATCCAGTGCAAGTTCTACGCCGAAAATCACACGGTGTCGAAGGGCGACATCGACTCGTTCCTGTCAGCGTCGGGCACCTCGAAGTTCGGGCAGCGCATCGTCGTCGACACGGGCGCGCCGTGGGGCAAGAACGCCGAGGACACGATCCGTGATCAAACGGTGAAGGTGCGGCGTATCAGCCTCGCCGACCTGCAGAACTCGAACGTTGACTGGGGCAAGTTCACCTGGTCAGCACCTGACACGCTACCGACGGTCGGGAAGAAAACCCCGCGCCCACATCAGCGCACCGCGATCGACAAGGTCATCGAGGGCCTGAAGACGCATGATCGCGGCAAGCTCATCATGGCGTGCGGCACGGGCAAGACATTCACCTCGCTGCGCCTCGCGGAACAGCAGGTCGGCGCGGTCGGCAGCGTGTTGTTCCTCGTGCCGTCGATCTCCCTGTTGAGCCAGACGGTGCGCGAGTGGGCGGCTAATGAGCTGATTCCGCAGCGCAGGATCGCGATCTGCTCGGATCCGAAGTCGACGAGCCGCTCCAACGCTGTTGAGGACATCTCCGCCGTCGATGTCGCGCTGCCCGCGACGACAGACCCTGCCCTGATTCAGAATCGCTGGCGGGAAGCCTCGGAGGACACCGAGTCAATGACGGTGATCTTCTCCACGTATCAGTCGATCGACGTGGTCGCGGCCGCACAGGCCCAGGGCGGTTTCGGTCCGTTCGACCTCATCGTCTGCGACGAAGCTCACCGCACCACGGGTGTGAGCGTTGCGGGGCAGGACGAGTCGGCGTTCGTGCGCGTGCACAACAACGACGTCATCACTGGCACGAAGCGCCTGTACATGACGGCAACGCCGCGCATCTTCGGTGAGGAGTCGAAGAAGAAGGCGCTCGACGGCGCCGCAGAACTCGCGTCGATGGATGACGAGACGAAGTTTGGGCCAGAGCTGCACCGCCTCGGGTTCGGGGAAGCCGTCGAAAAGAACCTCCTGACGGACTACCGCGTGCTCATCCTCGCCGTCGATGAGGAGTACGTGACGAAGAACTTCCAGGCTGAGCTCGCCCAGGATGGGGAGATTCAGCTCGGGGATGCCGCGCGGATGGTCGGGTGCTGGCAAGGCCTGGCGAAGCACTTCGACACGGTCGAAGGCGAAAGTTCCGCGCCGATGAAGCGCGCGGTGGCGTTCGCGAAGGACATCAAGACGTCCAAGGCGATCGCTCAGGCCTTCCCTGATGTCGTCAACAAGCACGTTGCTGCCGTGGATCTGCCTGATGACGACACCTCGGACCAGTCGACCTCGCTGCGCATCGAGATCAAGCACGTCGACGGCTCGTTCAATGCGCTGGCTCGCAACGAGCGTCTCGACTGGCTCAAGGCCGAGCCGGCCGACAACACGTGCCGCATCCTGACGAACGCCCGATGCCTGAGCGAGGGCGTGGACGTGCCGAACCTCGATGCGGTGCTGTTCCTCACGCCGCGCTCGTCCGAGGTCGACGTCGTGCAGTCCGTTGGGCGCGTCATGCGCAAGGCGCCCGGCAAGGAGTACGGGTACATCATCCTGCCCGTCGCCGTTCCCGCGGGCACGCCGCCTGAGCAGGCGCTGAATGACAACAAGAAGTACGCGACGGTCTGGCAGGTGTTGCGTGCGCTGCGTGCTCACGATGACCGTTTCACCTCGACGGTCAACCAGATCGAGCTGAACAAGAAGAAGCCGACGAAGAAGATCGGCATCGCGGGCATCGATGCCGATGGCAACGTTCACACACCTGATGAGGGAACGACCCAGGGCGAGCTCGACCTCCTGTGGGGCGAGTGGTCGGACGCGATCTACGCGAAGATCGTGCAGAAGGTCGGCGAGCGTCGCTACTGGGAGTCCTGGGCGGCTGATGTCGCGAAGATCGCCGAGCAGCACATCGCCCGCATCAACGGCATCCTCGATGGCCCCGACACCGCGGTGACGACCGAGTTCGAGCGGTTCCTCGACGGGTTGCGCGGCAACCTGAACGAGGGCATCACGCGTGGGGACGCGGTGGAGATGCTCGCCCAGCACCTCATCACCCGTCCCGTTTTCGAGGCCCTGTTCGGCGGGTATGACTTCGCCGAGCACAACCCCGTCGCCCAGGCGATGGAGAAGATGCTCGCCCTGCTCGATGAGCACTCACTCGATACGGAGAACTCCAGCCTCGAGGGGTTCTATGCGTCCGTGCGTTCCCGCGTGGAGGGCATCGATAACGCGCAGGGCCGCCAGCGGATCATCGTCGAGCTGTATGACAAGTTCTTCGGCACGGCGTTCAAGCGCACCGTCGACAAGCTTGGCATCGTCTACACGCCCGTGGAGATCGTCGACTTCATCCTGCGCTCCGCGGACGCCGTGCTGCGCGAGCACTTCGGGCAGACGCTGTCGGATGAGGGCGTGCACATCCTTGACGGGTTCACGGGCACGGGTACGTTCATGGTGAGGCTGCTGCAGCTGGGCCTCATCGAACCGCATGACCTGGCACGCAAGTATGCGAACGAGTTGCACGCCAACGAGATCCTGCTGCTCGCGTACTACATCGCCGCGGTCAACATCGAAACGACCTACCAGGACCTGCGGGGATCGTTGGACCAGCCCACGGACTACGAGCCGTTCGAAGGGTTGATCCTCACCGACACGTTCCAGTCGTGGGAGAACGACGACCGCCTCGACACCGAGGTGTTCGTGCAGAACAACGAGCGCCTGGAAAAGCTCAAGAAGCTCGACATCCAGGTCATCGTTGGTAACCCGCCGTACTCGGTGGGCCAGGACTCGGCGAACGACAACAACGCGAACGAGAAGTATCCCGACCTCGATGCTGCGATTCGACGGTCCTATGCAGAGAGTTCCTCCGCCACACTCTTAAGGAACCTGTACGACTCGTACGTGCGCGCCATCAAGTGGGCGTCGCTGCGGATCAAGGACCGTGGCGTCATCGCGTACGTGACGAATGGCGGCTGGTTAGAGTCCAACGCCTTCGACGGAATGCGTAAGAGCCTTACCGAGGAGTTCAGCGACATCTACGTCTACAACCTGCGCGGCAACCAGCGCACCGCGGGTGAGCAGTCACGCAAGGAGGGCGGCAAGGTCTTCAACGCGGGCTCCCGCGCAACTGTGACCATCACGATCCTCGTCAAGGACCCTGCAAAGTCGGGCCCTGCGACGATCCACTACACCGACATCGGCGACTACCTCACCCGCGAACAGAAACTCGCCAAGGTTGCAGAGGCGGGGTCAGTAACGGGACTCGAGCCCGCGACGCGCATTACCCCGAATGAACACGGCGACTGGATCAACCCGCGCAGAGAGGACTTCCTCCACGCCCCCTCAATTGACACCGACGTAATGAGAGTCACAGCTCTAGGGATTTCCACCAGTCGAGACTCCTGGGCTGTCGCCTCCTCTGCTGATGAATCTCGGGCACATGCGTCGTTGCTAATCCGCCTGTACAACGAGGCATTGGCGGGGGCTGACGCGGATCGCGAAACACTGATCCCATGGTCTCGCGGCTTGCGTCAACGTTTTGCGCGGGGGCGGGACATCGCAGATCAGCCTGCACTTTCGCGAGCTATGTATCGGCCATTCTTTAAACAACTGATCTTCAGTAGCGGCCCACTAGTTGAAGTTCGGGGACGCGTGCCAGGATTTTTCAGTGGTACGGACTGTAAAAATATTGCCATTGCTTTCTCTACACCGAAGACTGATCGTCCGCCAGGTGTTCTGATGGTTGGCCAGCCCACATCTCTGGACTTGTTTGGTGCCACGACGAGGGTCGCCCCGTTGTTCACTGTTGGGGACACTGAGAGCGACGGGCTCTTTGGGGATAAAGACGCGGTCGCCAATAACATCACCGATGAAGTACTGACGAAGTTCCAGGCGGCTTACGGATCGGCCGTTGCGAAGGACGACATCTTTTTCTACGTCTACGGGCTGTTGCACTCGTCCGACTACCGCGAGACGTACGCGGCGGATCTGAAGAAGATGCTGCCGCGCATCCCCCTCGTCGATGACGCCCAGCCGTTCATCGACGCAGGATGCAAGCTCTCGGAGCTGCACCTCGGATACGAGAGCGTCGAGCCGTACCCGCTCGAGGGGCTGGACGCGCAGCCTGCCGATGGTCAGGATCCGTACGCGTTCTACGCGGTGGGCGACAAAAAGATGCGCTTCGGCAAGCCGTCACCCGAACAGAAGGCCGCAGGTCAACGTCACGACCACTCGACGATCCAGTACAACGGCCGCATCACTCTCTCGGGTATCCCGGAGGAGGCGTACCGGTACATGCTGGGCTCGCGTTCGGCGGTCGAGTGGATCATCGATCGCTACTACATCAAGACGGACAAGGCCTCTGGGATCGTCAACGACCCGAACGACTGGTCGAAGGAGGTTGGCGACCCGCGGTACATCATCGATCTGCTCGCCCGCATCGTCACCGTCAGCCTGGAGACGATGAGGATCGTCGACGCCCTCCCGCCCCTGGCGATCCGGGAGGTGCAGTGAGATGGCGCTGTTCCGCATCGAACAAGAGGGCCAGGGCTTGGTGCCGTTCGCGCAGTACGCGGCGGCCGACGGGTTGTACGAGCGCGAGGTTGAAGACCTGTTGTGGGACAACCTCGAGGAGATGCTCGGGCGGACGCTGTTTCGCGTGGCGCGTCAAGCGCACCTTCCGCACGGGGGTATCCCCGACATCCTCGCTCTCGACGAGACGGGTCGGATCGTCGTCATCGAGGTCAAGCGTGACGTCGATCGGCAGCTGTTGTCACAGTCGCTGGAGTATGCGGGGTGGGCGCGAGAGAGCAACCTGCAGGAGGTTGCGACGCTGTACACGAACGGTGCTCAGCAGTTCTGGGCGGACTGGCAGGAGTTCACCGGCACCGAGCAGCCCGTGCCGATCTCACCTAATCCACATATTGTCCTGGCGGCGGCGTCCTTCCACCGCCGCACCGAGGCCGCGATCGCGTTCTTGCGTGGCGCTGGGGTGCCCTTGGTCGTATTGAGCGTCGGCATGTATCAGGACGCCGACGGGCAGAAGTTCCTCGACGTCGATCGTCGCGGGGAGCTTGGCCCACCCACCGCCACGTCGGTCGGGAACACCGAGACGGGAAACGGAGACGGCGGTTCGGCGAAGCGTTCTTTCCCCGCGACGCTTGCTGATCTGCTCAGCGCCGGGTTGCTGCATGAGGGTGAAACCCTTGCCTGGCGGCGGCCCCAGAGCGGGCAGACGTTTACGGTGACGGTCGAACGCGATGGGCGCCTCCGTTTGCCGGACGGACGGCGCGCGTCATCATTGTCGGCCGCGGCGACGATGAGTGTCGGGCACGGCAGCTACCCCGGGTGGGAGTGCTGGCGCACCAGAGACGGCGACCTCTTACATGCCCTTCGGGCCCAGTTCTTGGCTGCCGCAGAGGGAACCACCCCAGCTAGCTAGAACTAGCGCGCCACTGAGCGCCTGTGCGATCAAGGCGACACCCTGAGTCGTATCCTCAGCGTGTGAGCCTCCCCAAAAGCATCAGTGAGGCCGCGCACGTTTGCGTCGCACTCTACTGGCGGGGGGGCGCCCGGCGACGGCCGCGCAGCTGGCCCGCTACGCAGGGATTTCGGAGTCCTATCTGCACAAGATCCTTGCCGCGTTAGTACGCGCCGAGATCGTGGAGTCATCCCGCGGCCACGGCGGCGGGTACGTACTAGCAGACCCCTCCGGTGGCCAGAGTCTCCTCACCATCGCGCAGGCCCTCGGCCTGAAGCTAGATGTACTGACCGGAGACGTTAATTGATTCGCCGACGGTCCGCAGGCTGTGTAGCCTCGAACGCATGTACTCAGGCATTGCCTCGATGAAGCTGCGTTCCGCCCGCTGACGGCGGCGGGACCCCTTCTAATCTCTCGTCTGCCGTCCTGGCCATCTGCCGGGCGGCCGCTTTGCGTTGCCCGGCTCCTTGACGAGCTGAGAGTACGCAATGCCAACGACGCAATCGTCGCGGTCGTGTGTTTGGAATGGAACGCCTCAGGGCGCTGCCGCACACCTCCGCGCTGAATCCATCAACGTCACCCTCGGTGACAGACATGTCCTGAACGGGGTGGACGTCACGGTCTCTGCCGGCTCACGCCTGGCGATCGTGGGAGACAACGGCCGGGGCAAGACGACCTTGCTCCACGTGCTGGCCGGAGTCGTGACGCCCGACTCAGGCGTGGTGACCCGAGCGGGTTCCCTCGTCCTGGTCAAGCAGGACATGCCCACCGAGGGCGACCAAACGGTCGGCGACCTCGTCGCCGAGGCGACGGCCCCATCCAGGGCCGCCCTGCAGGCCCTCGACGTCGCAAGCGCGGCGCTGGGGGCAGGAGAAGACGCGGCCGACGCGTACTCGGCCGCGCTGGAGACAGCCACGCTCTTGGATGCGTGGGATGCCGAACGCCGTGTGGACATCGCGCTGGCCGGTCTGGACGCATGCGGCGACCGCGGTCGCCTCCTGTCGACCTTGTCGGTCGGCCAGCGGTACCGGGTCCGCCTGGCCGTGGCACTCGGCTCGGCCCCAGACCTGCTTCTGTTGGACGAACCCACCAACCACCTCGACGGTGCAGGCCTGTCGTTCCTGACCGACCGCCTGCGCGAGCACCCAGGTGGCCTTGCCCTGGTCAGCCATGACCGCGCCCTGTTGCGGGACGTGGCGACCAGCTTCCTGGATCTCGACCCGACACGCGACGGCCGCCCCCGCGTGTACTCGGGCGGCTATCAGGGATGGAGCGAAGGGCGGCTACGAGAACGAGCCGCCTGGGAGCAGGACCACGCTGACCAGGTCGCCCAGCACCAAGAATTGACGCGCGCTGCAGCCGAAGCGCGCTCCCGCCTGTCACAGGGCGGATGGCGACCTGACAAGGGCACGGGCAAGCATCAACGCGCCACCCGCGCTGCCGGGGTGGTCCAGGCGTTCAACCGCCGCGTCGAGGATCTGGAGCGTCATGAGATCGACGTGCCGACGCCGCCACTGCGGTTGGGCTGGCCCGTATCGTCGGCCCGCCCTGGTAAGAGCATCGTGACCGCCGCCATGGTCACCGTGATGGACCGCTTGGCCGTGCCGGTGTCCGTGGACATCAGTGGTGGAGACCGGTTGCTGGTCACCGGGCCGAACGGCGCGGGGAAGTCCACGCTACTGGGGCTGCTCGGTCGGCGGCTGGACCCGAGTGCGGGGCAGCTGAGGGTGAACCCGGGGGCGCGCGTCGCCCTGTTGTCGCAGCAGGTCCCGGACTGGGACGACGCCCGCCCCGCCCACGTGGTTTTCGAGACGTACCTGGCCACGCAGGGCCGCCGGTCACAGGCACCGTCCCTCGGATCGCTCGGGCTGCTCGAGCCTGCGGCAACCCGCACCCCCGTGGGGCGTCTGTCGCAAGGGCAGCAACGCCGCCTTCATCTGGCCATGTGCCTGGCGATGGACCCGGACCTGCTGCTCCTGGACGAACCCACCAACCATCTGTCGTCGAGCCTCGTCGACGACATCACCACCGAGCTCGTGCGGACTTCCTGTGCCGTGATCGTCGCCACGCACGACCGGCAGATGCTCGCCGACCTCGCCGACTGGCCCCACCTGAGCCTCGACCCCAAGGACCTGGCATGAACCCGCTTCGCCCTTTGACCCTTCCCACCTACCGCTGGCTGTTCACTGCGATGGTGCTGACCGTCTTCGCCCAGGGTGCCTGGGCCCTCTACCTGGCCGTGCAGACCCTAGACCTGGGCGCAACGCCGGCCACCTTGTCGGGTGTCGTGGCGTGGAGCGGCACCGGTCTGCTCGCCGGGTCTCTGCCTGCCGGGGTACTTGCCGACCGGATCTCCAAGAAGTCCGTCATCGTTGCCGTCCTCACGCTCAACCTCGCCGTTGCAACAGCGACTTCCACCGCCGCGATCGTCGGCATGGTCACCTTCTGGATACTGGCGGTGTCCGCGTTCATCATCGGGGCCTCGACCGCCTTCTTCTTCCCGGCCTACACCGCGCTCGTCCCCGTCCTCGTGGGCAGCGACGACCTGATGGCCGTCAACGGGCTCGAAGGCGCCATCCGACCGCTGGTCGGACAGAGCCTGGCCCCCGCCGCAGTCGGGGCCGTCATCGGCGCGAGCCTGCCCGCCGCGGGCGGGTACCTCATCGCCGGGGCGCTGGGGATCGCTCTCATCGCCGCCCTGCGCCTTCCGGCGGCCAGTCCGGCCGAGTCCGAAGCCGAGGCTCCGGCCCCCTCGCCACTGCGGGACCTGCTCGACGGGTTCGGTTACGTAGCGCGCACGCGCTGGGTCCGCTCCAGCGTCCTGTTCGCGGCCGCCATGGGCCTGGTCGTGACCGGCCCGCTGGAAGTCCTTCTGCCCGCCCTCCTCCGCTCAGGCCACGACAACGGTGCCGCTGTGTACGGAACGGTCATCGCAGCTCTGGGCATCGGCGGCCTGGCGGGTTCCCTCCTCGCCGGCTCGTGGCCCACCCCCTCACGCTTCCTGCCCGCGATGGTCGGTGCCTGGACACTCGGCTGCCTGCCACTGGCAGTTCCCGCGATCACCAGCAATCCCTGGGCCATCGGCGCCGGATTGGCGCTCTACGGAGCGTGCATCGGGATCGGAATGGTCATCTGGGGCACAGTCCTGCAGGAACACGTCCCGCTGGAGATGCTCGGCCGGATCGCCAGCCTCGACTTCTTCATCTCCATCGCCTTCATGCCCCTGTCCATCGCCCTCACCGGACTACTCAGCCGACACCTCAACACCGGCAGCTTGTTCATCGTCGCCGGCCTCGTGCCGCTCGCCACGGCGATCCTCCTTGCCGTCCTGGGGCAACTCCGAACGCCGGAGACGACGCCCGTCGAGTCAGGAGGCCAGTGATGCACGCCAACGCAGCCCTGACACCTCGCCATCGGCTCAAGGTCGCCAAGCTCGTCGTCGACGATGGTTGGCCCATCAGTGAAGTCGCCGCCCGCTTCCAGGTCTCCTGGCCCACCGTCAAGCGGTGGGTTGATCGCTACCGTGCAGGCGAACCGATGGAAGACCGTTCCTCGCGTCCGAAATCCTCGCCGCACAAGACGAGCAAAGCGACGACGAAGCGATGCATCAGCCTGCGAATGCGGTTACGGGAAGGTCCTACCCAGCTGGCTGCCCGCCTGCGGATCGCGCCATCGACCGTGCACCGAATCCTCGTCGCCGGGCGCCTGAATCGTCTCTCCTATGTGGACCGTGCGACCGGAGAACCGATCCGGCGATACGAACATGACCACCCCGGCGCGCTCGTCCACGTGGACGTGAAGAAGCTCGGCAACATCCCTGATGGCGGTGGTTGGCGCTACGTCGGCCGCCGCCAGGGCGAGAAGAACCGCGCCGCGACCCCGGACAAGCCCCGCAGCAAGTGGCGCAACCCGAAACTCGGGTACGCCTTCGTCCACACCGTCATCGACGACCACTCCCGCGTCGCCTACACCGAAGTCCACGACGACGAGACCGCCGCCACCGCCGCCGGCGTCCTGCACCGGGCCGTCGACTGGTTCGCCGACCGCGGCGTCACCATCGAGCGAGTCCTGTCCGACAACGGCGGCGCCTACCGGTCGTACCTGTGGCGTGACACCTGCGAAGCACTGTCGATCCGTCCGAAGTTCACGCGCCCATACCGCCCGCAGACCAACGGCAAGGTCGAACGCTTTCATCGCACGCTGGCCGACGGATGGGCTTACGCCCGCTGCTACACCAGTGAGCAGGAACGCCGAGACGCCCTCGATGCCTGGCTGCATCACTACAACCAGCACCGCCCGCACACGGCTTGCGGGAACCAGCCGCCCTTCTCACGATTGATCAACGTCCCCGGTCAGTACAGCTAGATGCGGCCCCCGCCCCCGGCCTGTATCACCACAGCGACCTCGCCACGAGTTGCTTCATCGACCGCGCCCTCGACGATTCCCTTGATCACGCCCGACGGGCGCTACGAAAGCACACGATCGCCTCTCTGTCCCTGTCGCTGCGGGACCCTCGGTTGGGCGGGCGCCCGGACATCGTCGAGGCTTTTACCCGCCGATTTGATCGCCTGTGACTCCTCAATGGATGACCCCCATCCATTGAATTGTGGCGGTGAAGGGGCGCGCGCCCTCCTGAATTGCCCTCGACACCAACAGCTTCCGTGGATCACGCGGAGTTCCTGCGAGCGGAATTAGTGGATCCGTCGCGCTAGTAGGTCGCAGCACCAACCGGTTCCGCGACACCTACTACGGTAAGGACCCCTCATGTTCCCGCTCACCTCTGATGTCCCGTGCACTGCGACCACCCATCACTCTCAGCGCAGTGCCGCCCGCTGTGTCGGCATCACGCCCATGACCTTCGCCTTCTGGATTGCCCGGGGCCACGTGGGCCCCGGCCCCTGGAAGTGCAAGGAGTTGCACGACGTCGCAGTGGCGTCGGGTGCCCGCGGCCATCGCACGGCACGCCATGGGACGGCCTCCCGCTACCGCGGCGGCTGCACGTGCGCTTCCTGCAGGCAGGCCCATGTCGACGATTCGCGGCAGCGTCTCGCCCGCACGCGGTCGGCCTACTGGGACACGCGGGGCCCTCGGCTCCTGGCTGCCTTCGCGGCGGGCATGCCGTTCTCAGAGGCGCTGGCCTTCGCCGGGGTGACGTCTCAGGGTCTGGCGAAGCGGCGCCTTGAAGACCCTCGCTTCGCGGGCGCTGTCGACGCTGCGCTGATGTGAGGGAGGTCTGAGTCCGTCGAGCACGGGACTTGGCGGGGGTGGCGTGACGGATGCCGGTGCCCTGACTGCAGGCGCTCACATCGTGGCGAATGACCCTCTCGCACTGGTGGCCAGCTACGTCAGTTGGTCACCAGTGCGCAGCGTTCAGGTTGCCCCAGCCTGGCGGACGCTCTCATCGTGGGGCGGTAGCGCGGGTGATGGTGCGCGCAGAGACCTCAAACGCCTCGGCGCATTCCGCAATCGAGGCACCATCGGCACGCATCGCACACACAGCGCGGATCTGATTCTCCGAGAGCGCTCGAGGGCGCCCGCCGACCCGGCCACGGCGGCGGGCGGCGGCAAGCCCGTCGCGCGTGCGCTCGGATAGATGGTCACGCTCGAGTTGCGCCACGGCCAACAGTACGGTTAGCACCAACCTGCCACTCGGCGTGGATGTGTCGAGGCCAAGCTGCAGGACACGAAGACCCACCCCCCGACGCTCGAGGTCGTCGACGAGTTCGAGGACGCCGCGGACGTTGCGGCCGAGCCGGTCGAGACTCAGGATCGTGAGGACATCGCCCGGGCGCATCCATTCGAGGGCGGCTTGCAGTTCGGGGCGGTCCATTCGCGCGCCGGTGACCCCATGATCGACGAAGACCCGCTGGCACCCTGCGTCGCGTAGAGCATCGATCTGGCGATCAACGAACTGCCCCCCGGTAGACACCCGGGCGTACCCGACAAAAACGGGGGTCCCGGTGCTGTCAGTTTCGCGGGGGTTTCTGTCCACCTGCGTCCCGCAGGAACCCGCACCCGCCGGTCGTCGAGGTTCTGTCGCGCCAGAATCGATCGATTTGGTCATATCCTGTGGGTGCGACGGAGGACGACGTCGTGTTGCCCCTAGGAGCTTAGATGGATCTATCAGCCGATCTCCCCACCAAGGTGTTTCTGTCGTACGCGCGCGTGGATGACGAAGCTCTTGGTTTCGCAAAGCCCATGAAGCAGATGCTCGAATCGCGCTTCCATGCGACAACAGGGCGGACGCTCCGCGTCTTCCTGGACCGCGACGACATCGCTCTGGGTGACAACTGGCGTGAAAAGCTCCGCGAGGGCGTGGGCGAATGCATGGTATTTCTCGCATGCGTGTCTGGAAACTATGTGACCAGCCAGAACTGTCGTGACGAGTTCATCGAGTTCCGTCAGGCGGCGGCAGCTATGGACGTCTCTAAACTTCTGATACCCGTGGCCCATACGGTATCCCGCCACTGCGCCGACTCGGGGAGTCGGATGAGATTGCGGCATACGCCGCCGACCACCAAGCCGTAGATCTTGACGAAGCTTTGATAAACGGTACACAGTCACCAGCCTTCAAGGCGGCAATAAGAACGGCTTGTGCACGGCTTGATGATGCAGTCCGTGAAGCGGAGTTGGAAACGGCAGGCAGAGAGGTAGCGGAGCTTGAGAAGGGCAGCGGCGCGGCTGCCAAGGGGCTTTCGGGTTCTGCGCCACCGTACAGCGGTGACGGAGAAGAGGAGGAAAGCAGGGAAGGCGATGAGCCGGGCCTGATTGAGGCGCAGGAATGCTTCGCCGCCGCCTGTGAAGACGTTGCGCGGCTCGGCGCCGAAATCGGGGAATTGATCACGTCGCTCGGCCAGCTATTCGAGAATGCCACTCCTAGCGCTGGATTTGCGTCAAGGGATGCCGTCATCTTGAGTCGGCAGGTAGATCCAATCTCCAAGAAGATCAACGCTAAGGCGGGCGCGTTTAGAGACGCTATGGAAAGCGCGGACGTCGCACTTCGTAGTGCAGCCATGGCGGCCGCATACGCGGGAATGGGTGATGAGTTCTCTCATGAGATTCAGGTAGCACTCGAGAAAAGCGGTTCAGTTACAGAAGAAGCTGCTTCGCTCCAGGGACTCCTCGACGCCATGCGAGTGCCCGAGGCGATGAGCACCGCCCTCCGTCGTTCCCTTCGTCCGGCGCGCGCTGGATTCACAGCGCTAGTGGATGCGGCTGGCCTCTACGACCAATGGCGTGAGATCTCAGCCGTTATCGCTGAGCCCATGCCGTCAGCGTTATCGTCAGCCGAGTGAGGATGCGGTCCTCCTGAGAGGTTATGAGTGGGCTTGAGGACGCCTCGATGCCGCATCCAACCGTCGAGATGCAACGCCAGACGGTGCGCAGTGCACTGTCGAGGTGGCCGATGGCGGGCACGTCGTGGAAAGTGAGGCCTTCGAAGGGGTGGTCGGTCCGCTAGCTTCTTGGACCCTGTTGCCCGTGAGGCTGCGAGCGAGCGCCCGGGGCAGCACCTCATTCAGTCCGGGCTATCACACCGGGAGCGGGCGGATGTCTCGTCGGCGAGAAGGGAATCGGTCTCGCCGACGGCAACTGCCTGTGGATTGAGCCGCTGGCCGAGCGAGAAGACGCGGCCGTGCCCGCCGTCTGACCCGCAGCGTGTGACTCCATGTCTAGATGTGATGACCAGCCAGGTTGTCCAACCGGGTGATGGGCGCGACTCTGCCGATGGCTGAGTGGGGCCGGTGGTGGTTGTACTGGTGGATCCATGGT
>NZ_JBIYDW010000012.1:0-96895 GCF_044909235.1 Dermacoccus sp. GAS27A
CGGAGTAGTTCTTCCTGGCCATGGTTCTTCGATCATCTCGCTTCCCCAGCACCAGGTGCTGGATTCAGCGTGTCCAAGAACCGGGGTCAGGCCCCTAGTGGGTCTGACGTCCGACCGGGTGGTGGCGGACGACAGCCCGCGCGAACCGCCACGGCGCCGCGCACGGGGGAAGCGCAACCGAGAACGAGGAGCTGCTGCATGGCCAGCCATGACGCCGGGTGGGAGGCGTTCCGCGAGGAGTTCCGCCACTGGATGGAGCTTCGGGGGATGACGAGCAGGGCCCTCGCCGCTCGCCTCAACGAACTCTCCGTCGACCAGCCGTTCGACGAGCACGTCGTCAAGCGATGGCGCCACTCCACGTCACCGCCCCTCGAAGCCGTGCGTCACATCGCCTCCCTGCTCTCGATGAGCGACGATCCGAGCGGTCAGGCTCCCTACGATCCCGCGTTCATCCTGCGTCGCATGGGCCTGCTCGCGCCCGCCGCGCCGGCCCAGGAACTTCTCGACACGAGCCTGCGCCTGCAGGAGCTTCGCCTGCGCCTCAGTGAGGTGCGCGGCCAGCTGAGCCGCCACGCCGCGCGAACCGGCGCCGGCCAGCTCGTCCAGACGGCGCTTTCGTATGGGTACGCCGCGGCCGTCTTCCCCGTCTGGGAGGGGCCGGTCGGCTATCCGATGCACGTCGCCGACCGCATCGACTTCCGTACCCCGCGCGACGACATCCCTGCCGTCGAGGAGAACGACGAGATGCTCGCCGCGCTCGTCGCCAACGCCGCCGTACCGGGCACCCGCCATCCACGATTCAGCACCCAGCCTGATGATCTGGCTGAACAATCGCACTGGGCGATCCAGCTCATTGGCCGCCCCTCGATGCGCAACGGCAAGGCCATCCACCCCGCCGCGCCGGCGATCGCCGTCACCGCCTCGACGACGAGTGCGTGGGCGGACGACGTGGGCGGCATCATCGCGTGGCTGCTCGGCTACGGCTTCGTCTCCACCCGCGAGATCGCGCGTGAGCTGACGCGCAACCCGATCGCGACGGACGCGCTGCGCAGCGAGGTGCACGATCAGTTCGTCGCGCGCCCGCCGTCGCACCACGTGTGGTCACACCACAGCGTCATGGTGCCCGAGGACAACCCGAACTCGCCGTGGGCCGCAGCCGACGGAACCGGCTCGCCCGGCCTCGTGCACATCCGACTCGTCGAGGATCACCGGCTCATC
Organism: Dermacoccus sp. GAS27A; assembly: GCF_044909235.1. Taxonomy (NCBI): domain Bacteria; kingdom Bacillati; phylum Actinomycetota; class Actinomycetes; order Micrococcales; family Dermacoccaceae; genus Dermacoccus; species Dermacoccus sp. GAS27A. The sequence goes on from NZ_JBIYDW010000012.1 coordinate 1,219, forward strand.
GAGTGGACGTCCGAATGGCTCGGCGGGCAGCTCGGCATGAGCGCCGAGGAGGCTCTGACGCTGGCGGAGACCACCGCGTCCACCGTCGAGGCCCGCCTGCACAGCGGCGCGCTCGCCCACGTGCGACGACGCACCCTGCTCGTGCCGACACCGTTCGCCGAGACGTCGGCGCAGCGGTGGGAGAACGCCCTCGGCGCGGCGCTGGCCGCGACGCGCTTTCTCGCCGAGCTCGGCGTCGAGCGCACCGACGGCCTCGACGCCGTGCATGATCGGTTGCTGCGAGACGAACCGGACATCGCCCACTCCTTGCTGCGGTGGCTGGCCGACCACGAGTGCCCTCTGGTCAACCCGAAATTCTCGTCCTGGTCGACTAGGGTCTGACGAGGGTCGGCGACAATTTCTGCCCACAGGTCGGACAACCGACTTAGTGGGCGGCGAAGCGAGCCGCGCCTTCCTACACCGGCCGGAAGCCACGGCATGCGCCCGCGTCGGACACGGGCACGCTCACGAGGGGACCACCGACGATGGCAGCGCACGACTCCAGCTGGGAGATCTTCCGCAGCGAACTCAAGCACTGGATGGAACTGCGCCGCTTCACGAACAAGGCGCTCGCCGAGGCGATCAACGCAGACCTGTCCTCCAGCGGTCTGAGCGCACCCGTCGACGAGCAGATCATCAAGCGCTGGCGGCACTCGACGTCACCGCCCCTGATGACGCTCAAGGTCATCGGACGCATCCTCGGCATGAGCAGCGACCCCACCGGCCGCGCGATCTACGACCCGACGCACCTGCCGCGCGTCATGGGCATCCTCGACCCCGCCCCCGAGAACCCCGAGCTCATCGAAGCGGCCTACCGGCTGCAGACGGTGCGCGCCAAGATCGCCGAGGCCCAGAGCACCCTGACGGCGATCACTGCTGACGAGGGCGCCGTCAACGTCGTGCGCACGGCCACCGCGTCGGGGCTCGGCGCCGCCGTCCTGCCCGTCTTCGAGGGCCCGCGCGGCTACCCGATGCACGTCTCCGACCGCATCGACCTACGCGCACAGGGCGCCGAGGCCACCGCGCCGCAACCGAACCAGTACCCCCTCGTCCACGACGCGCTGCACGACGCGTTCGCCGTCCGCAGCCGACGCGCACCGCGCTTCGCCGACACGAGCCTGCAGCCCAACCCCGACGCCTACGCCGCCTGGGCCGTGCAGCACGTCGGCTGCCCGCGCACGAGCGAGGTGCATCGCCCCCACGCCGGCCTGCCCGCCATCGCCATCACGTCCGTCACGACGACGCCGTGGCCCGACGAAGTCGGCGACCTCATCGCGATGGTGCTCGGCTACGGCTTCACGACGACGCGTGAGCTCGCCCGCGAGCTCGTGTGCGACCCCTATGCGGCGGAACCGCTGCGCGCCGACATCCATGACAACTTGCTCTACGCCGCGACCCCGCTGCGTCGCGTGTGGACGCACCACGGCGCCGTCGTTCCGCCGGCGAACGACCATGCGCCGTTCGGCGACGCGCAGGGCCGCGCGACGAGCCAGCTGCTGCACTTCTACGTGCGCGAGGACGATGCGTCCCTGCGTCACGCCGCCGAGCACCCGGCGGGCCGCCTCGACCCCGTCTCTCCGGAGGAGCTCGACGCCGCCGTCGCCCGCACGAGCGCGACGCGCGCCGAACTCGACGCTCGGTTCGAGCGCATGCAGGACAACCCGCGCATCCGACGCATTGACTACGCCTTCACGCCCGAGGCCGAGGACCGCTGGGCGCTGGTGTTCGAGATGACGCTGACGATCCTGCACACGCTCGACGAGCTGGGCGTGCGCCTCAACCTCACCGAACTGCACGAGCGACTCGCGCGCACCGAACCGCAGGTCGCACCGCAGGTGCTGCGCTGGCTCGCCGACCACGACGCGCCGTTCGTCGAGTCGCGTCACCGCACGCGGCACTGACGGGCGACTGACGCGCGGCGCCCTGCGACGAGGAGACCCCGTTCAGGCGGCCGGCCCTCAGCGCAGCGCGTGCAGCCAGGCGCGGGCGCCCGCGAAGGCCTCGTCGCTCGTCTCGGGGGAGACGTCGACGGGACGCTTGTCGGCGCGCGCGTATGAGCCGAGATAACGCACGTCGGCGGCGACGCGCTTGAGCCCCATGAGCGCCTCCCCGACACGTTCGGACGCGATGTGCCCCTCGATGTCGAGCGAGAAGCAGTAGCTGCCCATCGCCTCGCCCGTCGGGCGCGATTCGAGGCGCGACATGCTGATGCCACGCGTCGCGAACTGCTCGAGCAGCTCGAGCAGCCCACCGGCGCGGTCGGCGTGCTGGTAGAGCACGAGCGTCGTCTTGTCGTGGCCCGTCGGCGCGGGGGTGCGGGGGCGGCCCGCGGCGTCGCGGGCCTTCGTCACGAGGACGAATCGGGTGACGGCGCCCGCGTTGTCGCCGATGTGCGTGGCAAGGGTCTCGAGGCCGAAGACGTCGGCGGCCATCGGCGCGCACACGGCCGCCTGGAAGTTCTCGGCGGCGTCATCGGCGAGGCTCTGCGCGGCGGCGGCCGTCGACAGCGTCGGCACGTAGGTCGCCTGTGGCAGGTTCGACGCCATCCAGCCGCGCACCTGCGGCCACGCGTGCGAGTGCGACCCGACGCCCGTGATCTGCTCGGCGCGCGTGCCCGGGCGGGCCGCGAGGACGAACGTGATCGGCACGAGCACCTCACCGACGAGCAGCAACTGCGAGTCCGTGGGGGCGCCGGCTCCCGCGTTGAGGGCGTCCAGCGTGGAGCTCACGCCACCTTCGACGCTGTTCTCGATCGGCACCATGACGCCGTCGACGCCACCCGAACGCACCGCGTCGAGCGCTGCCGGGACGGTCGCGAACGGGACCGAACGTTCCAGGGCAGCCGCGACGAGGCCGTCCGTCGTGGTCGGGGCGCCGGACGAGCTGGGAGTCTGGTGCGGGTGCGAACTCGCCTCACCTGGGGTCGAAGCACCCGCGGCAGGCGCGGTCGCGGCCGCCCCCTCGTCACTGGCGGGACGCACCGCTGCGGCGACGTCACGCGTCTGCTGCTCGAGCCACCCCCGCAGCGCAGCCTGCGTGAACGTGCCGGCGGGGCCGAGGTAGCCGTAGGTCGGTTCGTCGTGCGTCATCGGGCATTCCCCTCACCGGCGCGCGCCGCGGCGACCGCCTGCTTCTCCTCGGGCGTGAGCTCGCTCGAGCTCGCGCCTGCTTCGACACTCTTGGCGTACGTGCGTGACTCGGCGCGCCCGTGGATCGACGAGATGACGAGCCCGTCACCGGCGTCATCGACGAGGGCCGCCGAGAACGACAGCTGACCCGCCATGTCGCCGAACGCGTCGTAGCGGACGACGGCGACGTGCTTGAGCGCGCGTCGCGAATCGGCACGGGCTGCGGCGAGTTCGGTTCGGGCGGAGGCGATCTCGCGCGCCAGCTGCCGCGGGCCGCCGTCGTCGTCACCGATGATGGACGCGAGGCGGGCCTCGCTCGCGCGCGCCTGCACGAGCGCCCACCCGGCGAGCAGGAGAGCACACACTGCGACGGCGAGAGCGACGGCGATCACGACGTCAGCCTATGCAACCGGGCGTGGTCGATCAGACCGGCACCCAGGCCGGGAATTCGACGCCGGCGAGGGCGGCCACCATGAGCGCCGCGAACAGCAGGCACACGACGCCACCGGCGGTGCGGATGGCGGAGAGGCTGAGCCGCTTGAGCAGCGCCTTTCCGGCGACGGCGCCCAGCGCCGAGACCAGGGCGAGCGCGAGGAACGCCGACAGGCCGACGAGCCAGGGGTTGCCGCCACGCGCGACGAAACCGGCGGTCGCGAGCTGGCTCAGGTCGCCCCACTCGGCGAGGAACAGGATGAGGAAGCTCGCCCCGATCGCCTTGAGCCCCTCGGCCGGCTTGGCCTTGGCACCGAACTCCTCCTCGGCCTCCGCCTCACCCTCATCGGCCTCCTTCGCGCCCTTGATCAGCACGAAACCGGCGACGAGGAACAGCAGCGCGACGACGGCGTGCACCGGCTTCTCCGGCAGCAGGGTGAGGGCGCGGCCGAACAATACGGCGACGACCGTCTGCACCGCGAACGCGGACGCGACGCCGATCCACACGTACAGCGGCCGATACTTGGTGGCGAGCACGAGCGTCGCGATGAAGGTCTTGTCAGGGAGTTCGACGAGGAACAGCGTCGCGAAGACGGTCAGGGCGAGAGCGAGATCCACGGGCCACGAGCCTACCGGGTCGCAGCGAGGATCCAGGATCAGCGACTACGCTTGAGCGGTGTTCCGTCGGTGGCTCGTGACTGCTCTCGTCGCCGCCGTGACGTTCGCGGCGCTCGCCGTTGGCATCTCCGTCGCCAAGTCCGACACCTCCCCCACGCATCGCGCGCTGCCGGGCAACCTCGTCGTCGTCGGCATGCCGGGGCTGACATGGAGCGACATCAACCCCGACACGACACCGACGCTGTGGGACATGTCGCAGCACGCCGCCGTCGGCAACCAGCTCGTCCGCGTCATCAGCGACCACTCGTGCAGCGACGCGGCATGGGTGACGCTGGGCTCCGGTACACGCACCCCGCTCGGCTACAGCCCGCCGATGGCGGCAGCGTCCGGCACGAACGACTTCTGCCCGCCCCCGGTGAAAGGCGAGTACGACGCGACGCACCACACCTACCGCTACCCGCAGTGGAGCACGTGGGCCAAGGACGCGCTGAAACGCAACATCCCCTCACGCATGGGGCTCGTCACCTCGACACTGGAGAAGGACGGCCAGTGCGTCAGCGCCGTCGGAGAACGGGCGACGCTCGGTGCGGCGAACCGTCAGGGCGTCGTCTCGCACTACTGGCCGAGAATCTCCGGCGCTGACCTCGCGGCGTGCCCCGTCACGTACGTCTCGCTCGAGGGGCGCAGCGACGCGCAACTGCGTCAGGTGCTCGACGCGGCACCCATCGACACGACCGTCCTCGTCACCGGCCTCACCGATGACGAACGTCCCGAGTCGCCCCGCGCGATCATGCTCGACGGGCCGACGGTCGGCTCGGGCATGCTGCGCTCACGCCAGACGCGTCAGCGCGGGATCGTCACGACGACGGATATCTCCGCGTTCGTCCTCGAACGCACCCCCCGCCCGCCGGTGCTCGGCGAGGGGCGCCCCCTGTCGATCGAACCCGTCTCGACGCCCGCCGCACTGCGCTCGGTGCGCAACACCCAGACCCTGCTGCGCACCGAGCGCAACCTCGTCGGGCCGTTCTTCGTTTGGGTCGCGGCCCTCGGCGCGCTCGCCGTCACCATCGGGGCGTGGCTGTCGGTCCGCGCGCGCTGGTGGCCCTGGAGCGGACGTGCCGTGGCCGACGGCAACGACGCGGGCGTCGGTGCGGGCCCACGTCCTGGTGTGGCGTGGTGGCCATGGCGAGGACGCGACGCGGCTGACGGCGACGCCGCGGCCCGCGCCGTCATGACGCGCCGGCTGCGGGTGGCGCGCGGTTGGTGGGCTACGACGGGTGCGCTGCTCGGTGCGGTGCCGGCGGCAACCTTCCTGGCGAACCTCTACGCCTGGTACCTCCACGACCATGCGTTGGCGTGGCTCGGCGGGTGCGTCGTCGTCATCATCGTCGTCATCGCGACGCTCGCACTGCTCGGGCCGTGGCATCGCTGGACGCCCGGCCCTGCCGTCTTCGTCGCCTCCTGCACCGCGCTGGTGCTCGCGATGGACGCGGTGCAGGGTTCGCCGCTGCAACTCGTCAGCGTGCTCGGGCTGCAGCCGGTGTACGGCGGCCGATTCTTCGGGATGGGCAACGTCGGATACGCGCTGTTCATGACGTCATGCCTGTTCGTCGCGGCGATGCTCGCGGGGCGTTATCGCGCGATGAAACGGCCGCGGCTCGCATTGCTGACGGTGCTCGCGATCGGCGTGCCCGCCATCCTCGTCAACGGGGTGCCGCAGTGGGGCAACGAGGGTGGCGGCTCGGCAGCGTTCGTGCCCGCCATCATCTACCTGGCGATGCGTGCTCGCGGGTGGCGGATCACGCTGACGCGACTGCTGCTCGCCGCGTTGGGCGGTGCTGCGTTCGTCTTCGTCATCGGCTGGCTCGACTACCTGCGCGGCGAGAGTGCGCGCACACACCTGGGCGACATCTTCGCCGGCCTCGTCGGCGACGGGCAGGTCAACCCGATCAGGCGGGTGCTGTACGCAAACTGGCACATGCTCAACACCCATTGGTTCTACTGGTTCGTGCCGATCTGGCTCGTCGCGTGCATCGTCGTGCTCGCGTTTCCCGACGGGCCCGGGCGCTTCCTCAAGCCACTGCTCGTGCGCGTGCCCATGATGCGGCACGGCCTCATCGCCATCACGATCATGCTCGCCGCCGGATTCCTCGCCAACGACTCGGGAACCTCGATCCCGCCCGCCGGGGCGCTCGTCATCATGCCGCTGCTCGTCATCGTCGCGGCGCGCCTCGGATCGCCACGCACGAGCGAAGCCCCTCGCGTGCCTGCCGTGAAGGGTTGACGGCCGTACCCATCTGCGATTTACGTCCACATCCAACGGACGTTGCGGGCAGGCGAAGGTGGACGAAAATCGCAGAAGTGCACAGGCTGCCGCGGGCTTCGAGCCCTTTCCACTGCTCTCTTCACACCGTCGCCGACGTGGAACCGACGTCGGACGCGCGCTGCGCTCGGCCCCTTCCGTCAGACGACGCCCCGGCAGCGACACGCGTGAGGCCCCCGCACCTGACGATGTGGGGGCCTCACGGAGAGTTCCGGCAAGGTGAGCGCCTGGCGACGGAGTCGACGCGGCAGACGCCCTACGCTGAGCCCTGACTCACCAGATCTGACGGTGAGAGCCGAGCTCAGTGCGACCTGACGGCGGGCGTCAGCGCAGCGTGATCTGCCGCGAGACGATGCCGTTGCGGGCGCGACGTTCGTCGGCGGTGAGCGGCTCGGTCTCGAGCGAGGCGAACGCGTCGTCGAAGGCCTTGGCGAGTTCGGCCATCGGTGCGGCCTGCTGCTCGGGCAGGCGGTCGGTCGCGACCTCCCAGACGGGCGTCAGCACGCCGCACGCACGGAACGCGCCGAGGAGGCGGCCTTCGTCGTCGTTCTCCGGCATGCGCGCCTTGCCGGATGCGGACAGGCGGGCGAGCGCGTCGGTGGCCTTGTTCTCGTCGTGCGGCAGCACCCAGCGGATGAAGGCGCGATCGCCGATGAGGCACCAGTAGGCGGAGTCGACGCCGTCGATCGGCGCAGTCGGAGCGATCGACTCGTTGGCGTCCTCCATCGAGACGGAGGCCTCTTCGCCGATCTCGTGCTCTTCGGGGATCCAGAAGTCGAACGTCTCGTGGACGGTCGGTTCGAACGTCGTGCTCGTGATGATGTCTTGCAGGCGCGGCGTCGCAGCGCTGACGCGCGGCGGTGCGGGCAGCGGCTGGCCATTCTCGAGCTGCGTGACGGCGATGAGCTGCGCGGCGAGGTCGCGGCTCGCATCGCCGGATCCACCGCCCGTCTGCAGCGCCACCATCATGTCGCCGTCCTCGCGACGCAGTCCGGGCCACGCCATCGGCAGGATCGTCGCGATGACCGCCTCGTGCTCCTGCCCGTCGACCTCGAAGGTGACCTTCGCCGTCGCCGACGGGACGATCTCGCGCATCGCCACCCAGTCCGTCTCACCTGTGAGGCCCTCGAATGGACGCGCGACGAACGGCGCCGGCATGTGCGACGGATCGAGCGGACGCTTGTTCTCTTTGCCCTTGCGGCGTGAAGCCTTACCCATGGTCGATGAGTCTAGTGATGTCGCGTGCCCACGGCGGCGCGATGCGTCATCTCGCTGCGGTAGTGGAATGTCGTCTGGCGCGCGGCGTCGGCTGGGGCCACACGCGTGTCGCAGCGAGTGCATCTGCCGAGCGTGCGAGGCCGATGCGCCGCAAGACGCGCAGAGGAATGTTTGGGCGGGCCGCCGCGGAGGCGGCCTGCCCGAGCGTGCGAGGTCAGGCGCGCCGACGCGATGGCCCGCCCAAACTGGCCCACACCGTGCGGCCGTTGCGTTCGTCGCTGACGCCCCATTCGTGGGCGAGGGAGCGGACGATGCGCAGGCCGCGGCCAGAGTTGACCCATTCGCTCTTGGGTTTGGGCATGGGGATGTCTTCGCCGCCGCCGTCGGTCACTTCGATCTCGACGCGCGGGGCGCGCACCTTCCAGTGCACGCGGATGCTGCCGTCGGGCAGGGGCTTGGCGTGGCGGATGGCGTTGGTGACGAGTTCGCTGACGACGATCTCGCATTCGCCGATGACTTCGTCGCTGATCTCGCCGTCGGAGAGGTCGTCGACGATGGTGCGGCGGATGCTGGGGACCGATTCGAGCGTCCAGTCCAGGCGGACGGTGCGGACGCGGGCGTCGCTCGACATGTCGTGGCTACCTCGTGCGGTCGGACCTCGCGGGGCGGGGTGGTGTTCAGCGTTCGTTCAACCTTGCCACACATCGCAACGGGCGTGGGGTTGGGTGCGCGGGCCCACAGGTGCGCCGCGACGGATCCGAGCGAAATGGGTGACTTCGAGCGGCAGAGCGCTCGGATTCACCCATTTCGCTCGACGTGACACACCGGCCGGGGATGGAGCTGGCATCCCGGCCTCGGTGTCAGTGGCTGTGCGGTTCGGGAGGCAGTCGCCGAAGAGGCAGGCGCTGGTCGATGCTGAATGCTGCCGCCTGCAGGGCTCCGCGGGCGTGGGGCCACACGGCATCCAGGGCTCCGTGAGCGTCGGATTCGGGCCAATCCCGAGCGAAACTCTCATCATTCGGCACTGCGAACTCACACAGAAGCTCAGCGCGAACGGCGCACATGCCGTCGTCCCCGGTGGCGGTGATGTCGATACGAACCCGGGCCGCCTTCTCGAAGTGGGCCGCGTCGAAACTCGCACTCATCTTGCCCGCGAGAGGAGCCCACTCGGGTAGCTCGTCGTCAGCTTTCACAGCCGCGCTGGTGCTCAACACCGTCACCGCTCGCAGCTCCACGTCGACCCCGGCGATCAGCACGGTCAGCCACCCACGGCGAAGATCATGGTGCGGGCATCGCGTCGCGCGCGAGGCACTCCCACCACCGGAGCGACATCTTCGGGCTCGATGTCGACGGTCAACGTCGGGCGGGCAGGGTTGACGACGTGTCGCACCTCTGCGCCCACGGCGATGGCATAGCGACGCAGCGATGACAGGTGGAGATCGCGGTTTCCTGCTTCGATGCGCGCGACACCGCTCTGCGAGATCCCCATGCGTTCGCCCACGTCACCTTGGGAGAGATTCTTCCCCTTGCGCAGCTCGACGAGGCGGCTCAGCCACTCCTCCTCGTGCACGAGGTTGCGCTCGGCGAGACGATCCTCGTCTGTCTCGGGCCCGAAGATGTCATCGAGAAAATCCATCACACACCCCCACGTATGCACTCAGAGTCATATACCCCCAGTATGACTCATGAACTGAAATGCGCGAGGCGCACCGCCTCAGCCTCGTCCATGTGCCCGTTCTGGGCTGCGCGCCACCCTGCTGTGTCGGGGTACTTGGCCCGGAACGTCAAAAAGGTGAGCTCATCGAGGTGCTCGGGCTCGGTGAAATACAGCCGGGCTGCCAGGTGAGCACCGTCCTCGTCGATGACGTTCTTCCACCGCATCTCGAGCACGAGTGGCCGCCGCACGGATTGTTTGACGTCGTGCGCGCATCCCCTCTGCGACGGGCCGCAGGGACAGAACTGCAATGTGCCTTCCAGCGCCCGGTCGCGCTTGCGCTTGATCTGAGCGCGCAGGTCGGCGCGAACCGCCGGCGGCAGGGACGCCAGCATCTCGCGCAGGCCAGGGTCTGCTCGAGCAACATCCGGCGTCACCCACATCGCGGCGCCGTCACGCGTCGACCGGACTCCGGGCGGCCACGCCAGCCTCATCCGGCACCTTCACTCATCATGATCCCGAGAGTGCCACTCGCCACCGACAACGCTCAACGCTCACTCGAGTAGGGCCTCAGCGCGGTTCAGCACCTCACGAACCGAAGCGGTACGCCGCTGGCGGCCGAACGTGGCGAGCGTGGCGGCCTGGACTTCGGGGGCTGACGCCGGAGCGCCGAGCTGGTCGGTCCAGTAGCGCAATGCGTTCGCTACTTCGCGTGGACACAGATCCTCCGGTTTTGTCCGGGGCCCGGGCCGGAATTGCGTCCACTCCGCGAGCTTGATATCCACCGGCCAGATGAAGCCATCACTGTCGATGTCGCCCGGGAGCTGCTTGATCTGGCGCATCAGGCTCCGCCGCAGGGCAGGTGAGATGCGACGCTCGAAGGCTGCGGCAGTAAGCCGCGCCAGCCGTTCCGTCGACACCGGCCCTTCTGTCTCTACGATGATCTTCAGCGTGCCTTGCACACGTTGACGGCAAGCGTCCCGTTTCAAGTTCTCGATGTCCGAACGCTCCCCGAGGATGACGGGGTGCCACGGTTCGTATGCCAGCCGTTCGTCGCCGAGTGGGGCACCGTCCAGCACTGCGGGGATGGCGGGGATGGGGACCTCCGGCGTGACGGCCCCGTCGATGTCCTCCGCGGGCATAAGCTCGCGCCGCGCTGGCATGGGCTGCCCACCCCCGTACAGTGCGCGTCCAACGTCGTCACGAATCGCAGCGAGACGGCGCGCCCCTTCAACGTCTCCCAGCGCATCGAGGAGTTGCGCAGCATGGTCACCGGCGCGCCATGCGTCGTGGGGTTCGAGAACGTCGTTGTGTCTTTCCGTGTTCCGGAGCTGTCGCAGCTGGGTGCCGAGGGACGAGACGCGTCGGGGATGTCGCGGGTCGTAGTCAAATGGGTAGCCGAGTTCACCCAGTCTCTCGGTGAGCATGCGCAACTGCGCGGCTAGGTCGTTTCGCGAGTACTGGCCGCGTGCACGCCCCCGGGATTCGTCGAGGGCTCGGAGAATCTCCGTCCATTCCAGACCGTGGAGGAACTCACGAAGACGCGCGTCGATCAGCGGCTCGAGTCTTTCTTCGAGAGCGTCGAGAGCCCGGCGGACCTCGTGCCTCGTCTGCACTGGGTCACTCATCGCGTGTCCTCCGCATACTTCGGCGCGAGGGTTTCCATCTGCTGCATGACCCTCACGATCGCTTCGGGCTGCTCGTCCGGCGGGTAGCCGTACTTGCGCAGCAGCCGTCGGATGGTGGTGCGTAGCTTGGCGCGAACGTCTTCGCGCACCGTCCAGTCGATGCGCGTGTCGCGTCGCATGGCAGCCACGAGATCACGCGCGATCTGGGCGAGCACGTCGTCGCCCATGACATTGACGGCAGCTTCGTTCTCGGCCACCACGTCGTAGAACGCCAGTTCGTCGTGCTCGAGCGGCGGGGAGAACCGCTCACCACGACGCCCCTCGGCCGCCGCTTCCTTCGCCAGTTCGACCAACTCGGCGATGACTTCGGCCGACGTCAGCTGCTGGTTCGTGTACTTGAACATCAGCTCGTTGACGCGCTCGGAGAACAGCTTCGAACGCACCTCGTTACCCGACGTCGCCTTGCGCGCGTCCGTCAACAGCTGCGCCTTCAACGCCTCGATCGCCGCCTGCGCCCGGTCGGGCTGGGAGGCCCCCTCGATCCACGTGGGCGACAGGTCCATCAGCGTCGGTAGGTCCAGACCGGCCGCGCGATAGATGTCGACGACGCCCGTCGCCTCCGTCGACTCGACGACGAGCGCCCCGAGCTGGAGGCGGATGTCCTCGGGAATCGGCTCACCCCGCGCCACGCGCTCGGCAGCGTCACGTTTCGCCATCCAGCCGCGCACCTCCTCGAAGAAGCGCACCTGCGGCTGCACCTCCTCCACCCCCGGGTTGCCGGCAGCCAGCGCCCACGCGCGAGCGAGCTTGGCGCTCAGCACGCGGAACTTCTCGCCGATCGGGCGCGCCTCGGGGTCGTCGGGCTCGGTGTTGCCCGGTGTCAGCGGCGAACGCAGCGCGTTCGTGACGGCGAGCGTCGCATCACGCCACGCACCCGGCCCGGGGGCCTTTGTCATCGCCCGCCAGTCGACGCCGGTGGAGGCGATGACCTCCTCGACCGATCCGACGAGGTCGAAGACGATCGTCGCCGCTTCCTCGGCCGTCTGCCCGACGACCTTCTCACCGTTCGCGTTGGCATCCCGCGTGTACTCCCCGAGAGCCTTCGACAGGTTGTCGACGAGCGGCGCGTACGCGACGAGCAGGCCGTCGGTCTTGCCGCGGTACGTCCGGTTGACGCGCGCAAGCGTCTGCATGAGCAGGGCACCCTTGAGCGACCGGTCGATGTAGATCGTGTGCAGCGCGGGCGCGTCGAACCCGGTGAGCATCATGTCCTTGACGATGACGATCTCGAGCGGGTCGTCCGCCTGCTTCATCCGCTTCTTCACGGCGGCCGTCGCACTCGGCCGTCGCAGGTGCGCGGTGACTTCCGCGGCGTCGCTCGGGGCCGCGTTGTAGACGACCTTGATGACGCCCTTGTCGTCGGCGTCGTCGTGCCACTCGGGCCGCAGCTCGATGATCTTCGCGTACAGCCGCGCCGCGGTGCGTCGTGTGGCGCAGACGATCATCGCCTTGCCGTGCCCACCGATGAAGGGCGTCATCAGCTCGCGGCGCGTCTCCCAGTGCGCGACGAAATCCTGCGCCAACGTCGTCAGGCGCTCGTCGGATCCGTAGATCGTGTCGAGCTTCGCGATGCTCTGCTGCAGGCGGGCCTTGTCGGCGTCGTCGAGACCGGCGGACGCCTCCTCGGCGCGCTCGTCGATGTCTTCATCGCCGAAGCCGTCGACGCGTTGCACCTGGATGAGGCGCTGCTCGAACGCGACCGGCACGGTCGCGCCGTCCTTGACGGCTCGCAGCAGGTCGTAGACGTCGATGTCGTCGCCGAACACGCGCCGCGTGTCGCGCTCACCTTCGGCGATGGGGGTACCGGTGAACGCGATGAGCGTCGCGTTCGGCAACGCCATCTTGAGGTGACGTGCGTACCCGTCGAGGGTGTCGTAGTGGCTCCGGTGCGCCTCGTCGGCCATGACGATGATGTTGCGCCGATCCGACAGCAGCGGATGGTCGGCGCCCGCTTCGCGTTCGCTCTGGGTGAGGCCGAACTTCTGCAACGTCGTGAAGTAGATGCCGCCCGTCAGCTGTTCGCTGAGCAGGCGCCGTAGCTCGTCGCGCGAGGCCACCTGCCTCGGTTCCTCCGGCAGCAGGGCGCTCACCCGGAACCCGTCGAAGAGCTGGGTGTCGAGTTCTTGACGGTCGGTGATGACGACGACCGTCGGGTTCGCGAGGCGCTGATGGCGCATCACCTTGGCTGTGTAGAGCTCCATCTCCATCGACTTACCGGAGCCCTGCGTGTGCCAGACGACGCCGGCGCGGCCGTCACTGTCGACGGCGTTGATGGTGGACGCGACGGCTTTCGTCACGGCGAAGTACTGGTGGGGTTTGGCGATGCGCTTTCCGAAGCCCTCTTCGGATTGATCGAACGCGATGAAGTCGCGCATGATCTGCCCGAACCGGTCGATGTTGAACAGGCCCGTCAGTGTGAGGTCGAGTTCGGTCGTCGCCTCCCCGTCGAGGTCGGTCTCGCCGAACTCCATGAGGTGGCCCTCTTCGTCGACGTTCCACGGCGCGAAGTGGTTGTACGGCGTCCACGGCGTGCCGTACTTCGCGCTGATGCCGTCGCTCGCGACGACGAACGCGCAGAACCGGAACGCCATCGGAAACTCGCGCAGGTACGTCTGCAACTGGTTGTAGGCGCCCTCGACCGTCGCGTTCTTCGCGGCGGCCTGCTTGAGTTCGACGATGACGAGCGGCAGGCCGTTGACGTAGAGGACGACGTCGAAGCGACGCTCGCGCTCACGGCTGCGGATCGTGACCTGCTGCACCGCGAAGTAGGCGTTCTTCGCGACGTCGCCGTGCGCCATGAAGTGGATCGTCGGGCTCTGCTCGCGACCCTCGTCGTCGACGTACGTGATGCCCGTGTAGCCGCGGATGAGGATGTCGTGCAGGCGCTTGTTCTCCGCCAGCGCGTCCTGCGACTGCGGCGCGAGCACCTCCGCCTTCGCCTGCTGCAGGTACTCCTCGGGCACCCCGGGGTTGAGGTCGCGCAGCTTCTGGCTCAGTGTGCCGTGCAAGATGACGTCGGCCCACGACTCGCGCTGCTTCGAGCCGGGCGCCAGCTCCTTGCCGTGCTTCGGCTGCCACTCCAGATCGGCCAGCTCGTCGAGCACGAGCTGCTCCCAATCGGCCTCACTCATGACCGGCACTCACACCACCCCTTCCACACGCTTCTCCGCATCCTTCACGGTGATCCTGCCCGACATGAGCAGCGGCAACAGCTCATCGCGAGTTTTCGCGAGGGTCTCGTTTGCGGCAACAGCTGCAAAACAACGCTTCCCCAATGACTCGGCCAGCCCCTCGAACGCCATCGCTTCACGGGATCCAGGATCAGGTACAACCAGATCTGCAATGTCCTCCCACTTTGCCCTCGGCATACGCGTTCCATTGGAGTTCTGCACCGCACGGGCGATTGCCTCGGTGCTGCTCGACGCAGCCGCAACCAGCCACCGATTCATCCTCTCCAGGGCGCGGATGACGAGGACGTCAGTGGAGCACACCCCGTTCGTAGGAGCGACCCCGACCTTGTGAAAGTACGGACGAAGCTTGCCGAAAAGCGCATCTCCGGCCTCGAAGATGTTCTTGGCAGACGTGACATCGCCACCTACACCGAAACGTTGTAGCCACAGCCGCTCCCGGTCGAAGTGCTCAAGGCCCACGTAAACCGCGTTCGCCGCAATATCGGTAACACCTACTTGCTGCCGTACCGAGCGGGCAATGTCGCCAAGAACGACATTTCCACTGGACGACAGTTGCGTGTAGCTGGCGCGGATAAGATCATCAGCGGCGTTCATCATGTGTCCGTTGGCGGCGATCTTGTCGTCCAGCGCCCCCAGCACCTCGGCGATGCGCTGCTGCTCCGGCAGAGTGGGCACCGACACTGGCACTTGGGCAATGTAGTTTCGATTGAGCATCGGCTGGACACTGCCAGAGTCGAACCCGGTGAGGTCGAGAACCTGAAAGAGCCGATAAAGCCACCTAGGGTCATTACCTCTGTGGTCTGCCGCATAAAGCGTTGTGTTCAGTGGCCAAAAGTCGGTATCGCTCCATTGGGGAACACCCAGGTTCGTTGCCCGCCCAACTGCAAACCCCGGTCCACGCACCTTCGCCTCGTGGTGAGTGCCGACCTGGGCGCCAGCAGAAATGATCGGGTAGGGCCCATCCACACGCGAGGAGTTCGGAAGATCGAATCCACGGCGGAGGCCGACCACATCACCAAGCGATTTAGTGGGCCATGCGCTGCTCATGCCAGCCTCCCCAACTGCTCACGCACGACGGCGTCGAGGCGTGCCGATTCGTCGAGCGCCGCCGTCAGCTCCTTCGTCAGACGCGCGATCTTCTCGTCGATGGGTTCGGAATCTTCTTCCGCCGCAGCGGCACCCACGTACCGCCCGGGCGTCAACGCGTAGTCGGCGGCGCGGATCTCGTCGAGTGTCGCGCTCTTGCAGAAACCGGGCACGTCCTCGTACTCGCCGTCTGCCGATGCGCGGCCGCGCCAGGTGCGGAACGTGTTGGCGATGCGCGCGATGTCGTCGTCGGAGAACGTGCGCTCCACCCGGTCGACCATGTGGCCGACTTCGCGGGCATCGATGAACAGCACCTGCTTGCGACGATCGTTCGCGCCGGCAGTACCGGCCTTCTTGTCCTTCGCGAAGAACCACACGCACACCGGAATCGCCGTGCCGCGGAAGAGGTTGCCGGGCATCGCGATCATGCACGAGACGACGTCGTCCTCGAGCATCGCCTTGCGGATGTCGCCCTCGCCGCCGCTGTTCGACGCCATCGTGCCGTTCGCCATGACGACGGCCGCCTCACCGTGCGGCGCGAGCTTGCTCAGGATGTGCTGCATCCATCCGTAGTTCGCGTTCCGCGCGGGCGGCACCCCGTACTTCCAGCGGGCGTCTTCGGTGTTGCGCGCCCATTCCTTCTGGTTGAACGGCGGGTTCGCCATCGCGTAGTCGGCGACGACACCGGGGTGGATGTCGCGCGCGAACGTGTCACCCCAACGCGGGCCGAGGCCCTGGGAGTCGATGCCGTGGATGGCGAGGTTCATCTTCGCCAGGCGCCACGTCTCCTCGATGCTCTCCTGGCCGTAGACGACGATCGCGTCGCGATCCTCCTTGTGCCGCTCGAGGAACTTCTCGGCCTGCACGAACATGCCGCCCGAGCCGCACGCCGGGTCGTACACGCGCCCCGAGTGCGGTTCGAGGATCTCGACGAGCGTGCGCACGAGCACCGGCGGGGTGAAGAACTCGCCGCCGCGCTTGCCCTCCGCCTTCGCGAACTTCTCGAGGAAGTACTCGTACACCTCACCGAGCAGATCGCGCGCCTTCGTTGCGCCCTCGCCGGTGAAGCGCACCGAGTTGAACAGGTCGATCAGTTCACCGAGGCGACGCTGGTCGATGTTGTCGCGCCCGAAGATCGTCGGCAGCGTGCCCTGCAGCGACTCGTTCTGCTTCATCAGCGTCGCCATGGCCTCGTCGATGATCTTGCCGACGCTTTTGCTCTCCTGCCCGCCCGCAGCCTCCATGCCCTTGGCGTGACGTGCGATGAAGCTCCAGCGCGCGTTCGTCGGCACCCAGAACACGCCGTTGCCGACGTATTCGTCGGGGTCTTCGAGCGTGTCGCTGACGAAGTTCTCCGCCTCACCCGCCAGCTCCTCACGGATCTGCTCGCGGCGCTCCTCGAACGCATCCGAGACGTACTTGAGGAAGACGATGCCGAGCACGACATCCTTGTACTGGTTCGCGCTCATCGAGCCGCGCAGCTTGTCCGCGGCCTTCCACAGCGTGTCGTGCAGTTCCTTCTTCGACGACGGCGCCATCGCGGCAGCCTTGGCCTTGGGTGGGGTCACGGGGTCTCTCCTTGCAGGTACGAGCTTCGAGTCTTCGGTGCCGCGTCGAGACGTGTGAGCGTCGTTTCACGGCAGATGGATGTGGCGGGATCGGGGACGCACCGACGAGGTTCGAGTCCTTGTTGCTGATGTGGCCATCCCCTGCGGCGACAGGAGGACACGCGCTGCTCGGCAGAGTGGGGGCATGCCTGGGGCCTACCATCGATGTCAAGGCTTCGAGTCCCTTTACATCGGTGTTGTGGCCTCGCTGGGACGAGCCACTGCAGTGGCGGTCGCGCGGATCGGACGATCAGTCTTCCAAACTGATCACACGACATTGCTCCCGGTTGCAGAAAACGCGCCGCTCGAGTCGCGGGTTCAAGTCCCGTTACTCGCGGCGTTTCTGCCTGCGGCCATCGACGGACTGTTGCTCCGTAGGTCGAAACGCCGACCTCATAGGTGTTCCACAACCACCTGTTTACAAGGCAGGTGGACAGTTGCCCCTGCCACTGCCAATCACGGACGGTCATGCGGCGCCGCCCCTCGATGCCGCTTCTTCGTGCATGTCATGCATAGGACGCGTGGACGAGATCTCGGCGCGCAAGACGCCCTCGGCGATGCCGGTAAGAACCGTCGATTCGTACGCGTCGAGCGCTGTGACCTGGTCGAGCAAGGCCCGCCGACGCGCGGCCACCGTCGTCGCGACACGCTGCGCTGCGTCAGCCTGCTCGGCCGGCGTGAGATGCAGGTGCCAACCGGCGGTGTCGACGCCGCGCTGAGCATTGATGTCGAGCGCAGCCTGCGCCGAGATCAGGCGCAAACCGTCGGGCGCGCCACTTCGAGGTCGCAGGATGCGTGCCGGCGTCTGCACGACACTTCCGCCCCGCTCGTCGACGATCGCGGCCGGCCGCTCGACGGCGACGAATACGACGTCCCCCGGTTCGGTGTAGCGCACCTGCGGCACGACACGCTCGACCTCGAGACGATCCACGCGCCGCGCACCGACCGCGCCCAGGCCCCGCACCTCGTCAGCTCCGATGACGTCGACGAGCGCGCCTCGCGTCGCCGCGGTGATCTCGTCCGGCACGCGGTGGCCGCGACGCACGCTCGCCCACGTGCTGACGATGTCAGCCCAGGCCTTGGGCGCCTGGGCGGCAACCAACCCCGCGGAGACGAGGTCGACGCCCGGCGCCAACGGCGCGCCGGCGCGGCTTTCGTGACCCCATGCCTGGGCGAGCACCTCACCGCCGTCACGCGGCTCGCGCACGCCGGGCGGAATGACGAGCGACGGCTCGTCGAGCAGGTTGTACGTCGCGCGATGACGCGCCCGCAAGAACGCGTGCGTCGCGCGATCACCCGAACAGGCGGCGGCGACATCAGCAGCAAGAGCATCGCACTCACCAGGGCCGAACGCGTGGTTCGCGTGGTCGCCGTACGTCGTGAAAGCCGGGCGCGTGTCGTCGATGTTCGGGGCCAGTGCCCACAGTGCGAGGCGGCGGCGACCCGTCGCGCGCAGCATCCCCTTCGGCAGCGTGGCGACGTAGCGTAGCGGCAGCGTGTAATCCGGCGCGAGGCCGGCTCGTTGCTCCTGACGATGACGTGACACCGCCCTCTGGGCCTGGCTGATGTTGAAGCACCCGCGGCGGGCTTCGTCGAGGTTCGATCCCTCGCCGAGGGTGCCGACGAGAAGCTCGGCGGGGGCGAGGACGAAGGCCACGTCGCGATCTGCAAGGTCATGGGAGACGGCGCGAACCTTCTCGAACAGCGTGATGGCAGCATGCGCGTCGGAGCGGTTCTCGACGATGACGTGGAGGTTGTCGCCTGCGTCGGTGCCCGTCGTCTCGATTCCGCGCGCGGCGAAGGCGCGTAGAGCCAGGCGTGACGCAGCCGAGGCCCGGGCCGGTGGCACCTCGGCGCCTTTCTCGCGCACACTCAGCCCGGCGTTGAGCGGCATGGTGCCCTGGCCGAGGGATGACGTTCCGTCGGCGGGGATGTCCGCCGCGACCTGCGTCAGCAGCGCCAGCGCGCCCTGTCCGTGAAGGACGACGTGATGGTCAGCCGTCGCCACCGCACGCAGCAGCGACGTGAACATCGCGGCGGCGTCGACCGTGAGCGAGTGCTCCGCGAAGGCTCCGCCCCGTGCGTGCTCCGCCGCGACGAGCCGCCACAACACGCGTTCACCGCCGTAGCCGGCTTCGGCGAGCGTGTCGACGTCGGCGACGAGGGCTGCGTCATCGAGAGCCGCGAGCATCTCGCGCGGCGGGAGCAACGCCGGCAGCTGCGCATCCAGAATGGCGTCGAGCGCCGTCTCCGCGTCGAGGTCGGCGAGGAGTTCGCTGGTGAGGGCCTGCAGGAGCAGCAGGCTCGACGCGGCGTCGAGATGCTCACGGATCGTCGCGAAACGGGACGAATGGAGCGCCGCATCGACAGCCGCGTCCGGGTTGTTGCCACGGCCCGTGCGAGTGAGCCATTCTCCGACCGCGTCGGCGCTGAACGTGAGCGACCGTGCGTCGACAGGGGCGGGAAACCCGCCCTCGGTCGTGGGGTAGCGCGATCGCCACATCGACACGACGGCTCGTCGGACGCCCGCGAGGTCGGCCACCTGTTGCATCGTCAGGGTGTCAGGCATCGATGGCTCCTCTCGTGGGTCTCGGGCGGTTCTCCGGGGGGCTGGTGGCGACAGCTGACCGGTGCGGCGGCTGCGGTCGCCCCTCGGCACTGACTCTACGGGGCTGAGCTAGCTTGCATATGAGGTGCGCGATAAGAGGTCTTATCGCGTTGCTGGTTCCACTGTTCCGCGTCGGGGACTGATGGTGGAGACACGACCCACCACCCGCACCGAACGAAGGAGAGCTGACGATGAGCCGCCGCACCCCGTCCCACATCCGCACCACCCGCCGTGCCCCACGGCACTTCGCGAAGAAGCATCCCGACCGCAGCTGCGACAGCGGCAAGATCCGCTACCGCGATCACGCCGCCGCCGTCAGCGCCCTGCACAGCGCCGCGACAGCCCGCCACTTCGCCGAACTGGCCGGTCACGACACCCATCGTCGCGAGAGCCGCATCTACGGCTGCGCGATGTGCCAGGGGTTCCACCTGACATCGATGCGCGAACTCGCCGCTGCCTGACGATGCGCGCGCCATCCGTGCATCACGATTGTCGCCGCGCCCCTCGCAGCCATTTCGAACCACAGATCCCGGGCAACACACAGACCGCTTGCCTCTTACTGCTGCCCACGTTGTCGGTGGCGGCAGACAGACTCACTCACACCCAGCACTCCACCCCTCGAGACAAGGAACAGTGCCGTGAACGGTGCACCCTTCAACCAGCCCGCCACCCTCGCCACTCTGACCAGCCTCCTCGTCACCGCAGCCCGCGATGACAACGACTTGCTGATCGCGAGGGTCAACGAGCAAACCGTCATCCCGCTCTTCATGAGCCATGCCGCACTGTCCGCCAGCCCGCTCGTTGCCGGGTGGACAAAAGTCGAAGGCGACTCCGCCATACGTTTCTTCATTCGAGCGGCACAGCGTGACATGGGTGTGACCATCGACGACGGGTACGTCAGCGTCCCGTTCAGCGTCGAAGAAGTCCGGCTCATCGCGGACGCGTACTTGGCCCTGCGCGATTGACTCCCCCGACGCCCCAGACTCCGAATCTGCGCCGAAGCTGCCGTCTGCGCAAGGAGAGCCCCGGGCGCCGCGGCGATCGTCAGACGGCCGTGGTCGTCGCAGAGGCGTCAGCCTCAGAACGCCTCTCGAGCTTTGAGCACCTTCTTGGGCTTGTTGGTGATGATGGCGTCGACACCGTTGCGCAGGCAGCGTTGGATGTCGTCGGGGTCGTCGACCGTCCACACGTGCACCTCGTGTCCGCGTGCGTGCTGTTCGGCGACGAGGCCGGGGTTGCGGCGCAGCATGCCGACGCTCATCGCCGCGATCGAGATACCGGGCGGCAGCTGCCCACCGCGGATGCGCTGTGGCACGACACCCTCCATGAGCCAGGCGAGCGGCACCGGCGGCGTCAGCGTCGTCATGCGGGAGACGGCCGGCAGCGAGAACGACATGACGCGGACGTTGCAGCGCGACGAGTCCGGCGTGTCGAGGCCGAATTCGGCGAGCACCCGCGCCAGTTCCTTCTCGACGCGCCCCGTGTGCTTCGACGGGTGCTTCGTCTCGACGGCGAGGTCGACGCGGCGCCCGGCGTCGAGCGTCGTGCGCAGCAACTCCTTGAACGTGAGCAGGTGCGAGCCGCTGCGGTCGGCGATCTCCCGGTCGTCGTCGGTGTCGTCAGATTCGAGACGCGCCTTCCACGACCCCCAGTCGAGGCCCTCGAGCTTTGCAAGCTCCAGGTTCGAGATCGCGCCGCGCCCGTTCGACGTCCGCTTCGCCGTGCGATCGTGCACGCAGACGAGATGACCGTCAGCGGTCAGGCGGACGTCACACTCGAGCGCGTCGGCACCGACGCGGATGGCGCGTTCGTACGCCTCGAGTGTGTGCTCAGGTTCTTGGTGCGACGCGCCGCGGTGCGCCACCACCTGCGGGCGCTCGCCGGACAGCGTCGGCAGATCGAGCGGCTCCACCGCCGGGCGCGCGGCGCGGTAGCCAGCAGCGAGCGCCTTGGTCGGGCGCGGGACGGCAAGACGAGACTTCGACGAACTCACCGCCACATCTCTACCCCCCGCTCATGAATAGCGGGTTAATGGCACGGCACGCGTCCACTACGGACGCAACGGCCTCGGCGCGTGGCTCTCATTCGTGAACGCACCTCGCGGGCGGGCCACCGCTCCTCGCGGTTCATCGCAGGCGCCCAGTCCGCGGCGCGCGCCTCTCGCGTCGGCCGGCAACGGTCAGCGATCTGGCGATTCCGACGGGTGGGGGTGCGTCTCGTACGGGCCAACACGCTCGGCGCTCCCTCCCTTTCCGCGAAATGGCGGGGTTGTCGGGCGTGGAGGTTATGGTGACCGGGATCACCAGCCGCACTGGCCGCACCCGCCCGAGGAGGCGCGCATGCCCGACACGACGACCGACGATTTCACCGAGACCGCGACGCCGGACGTCCTCGTCGCCCGTCGCGGTTCACTTGCACGCATCCTGCTCAACAGGCCGAAGGCCATCAACGCGCTCACGACCGACATGGTCAATGCCGTGAGCGCCGCGCTGGAGCAGTGGCGCGACGACGACTCCGTCACCGCCGTCACGATCGAGGGCGCCGGCGAGCGCGGCCTGTGCGCGGGCGGTGACGTGCGCAGCGTCCGTGAAGCGTTCGTCGACGGCGACGGCGAGCGCGCGTTCGAGTTCTTCCGCGACGAGTACCGCATGAACGCGCTCATCGCCGACTACCCGAAGCTCATCGTCAGCCATCAAGACGGCATCGTCATGGGTGGCGGCGTCGGCATCTCGGCGTTCGCCGGGCTGCGCGTCGCGACGGAGCGCACGAAGGTCGCGATGCCCGAGACGATCATCGGATTCTTCCCCGACGTGGGCGCGCTCTACCTTCTCTCGCGCGCGCCGGGCGGCACGGGCGCCTACCTCGCACTGACAGGCACGACGGTTGGTGGCGCCGACGCCTGCTACGTCGGGCTGAGTGACGTCGTCATCGAATCCGACTCGTGGGCAACGGTTATCGAGCGTCTCGCCGAGGGTGCTGACGCTGACGCAGCCGTCGCCCGGCTCGCGTCGTTCGATGCCGCTGGCAATGCACCTCTCGGTGCGCAGCGGGCTTGGATCGACGAGGCCTTCGGCTCCGGCGAGCACCTGCGCGCGCCGTCCGAGGTGCTCGAGACGCTGCGCGCGTCCGACGTCGAGGCCGCACGTGAGGCGGCCGACCTGCTGACTCAGCGTTCACCGTTGTCTGTCGCCGCGACGGCCGAGGCGATGCGGCGCGCAGCGGGCATGGACTCGGTGCACGAGGTGCTCGCCCAGGACATGGTGCTCGCGCGCGGCCTCATCGAACACGGCGACTTCGTCGAAGGTGTGCGCGCGCAACTCGTCGACAAGGATCGCCAGCCGATGTGGTCGCAGGCCTCGTTCGACGCGGTCAGCGACGCCGACGTCGCGCGCCTGTTCGAGGGCTGACCCTTTGGCGGAACGCCGGTGGGGCACTCATCGCGTCGCCGGGGCCTCGCCTGGGGACTGGCGTGTACTCATCTGCGATTCTTGTCCACATTCAACGGCCATTGCGCCGACGCCCCGGGTGAAGACAGTCCTCATGGTCACGAGCGCGTCGCATCCCGGTGCTCGCGCAGGATGGCGGGCAACTCACACGTAGGCGCGCAACTTCCCGCCTACTCGTGAGTTACCCGCCATCTTGACGACGTCCGCCAGCGCTCGGACGCACGCCCGTGTCAGTGGACGAGCTTGAGTCCGATCACGCACCCAATGATGCCGAGCAGGAGGCAGATCTTGACGATCGAGACGGACTCGGCGCCCGTCATCATCGCGTAGGCGACGGTGAGCACGGCTCCGATGCCGACCCACACGGCGTAGGCTGTTCCGACAGGGAGGGTCTTCATCGCGTAGCCCAGACCACCCATGCTCAGGGCGCACCCGAGGGCGAAGACAACACTCGGGCCGAGGCGACTCAACCCGTCCGACTTGTCGAGCGCCGTCGCCCAGACGGCCTCCATCGCACCGGACACCACGAGCACGAACCACGCCATCACTGACCACTCCTGATGGCCGTCTTGTAGCACTGCCGGGTACGGCTCCCTCGTCCGGGCCCGCATCGACGGGCTCGTGCAAGCTTGTCACACGAGCGGTGCTCCGTCGCTTCGCTCTGTCCAGGGGGTCCCGGCAACCCGCAGCGAACTTCCACAGGATGGCGGGTAACTCACACGTAGGAACGTAGTTGCCCGCCTACTCATGAGTTACCCGCCATCTCGTGCGATTGCCACGTACCCCAACGCCACGCCCGCCTATATGGGAATGATTCTCACTAGAGGGATGTTGAACCCACCGTCGAACGAAGGAGAAGATCATGACCCGCACGACGAACCGCCCGAAGATCACCCTGCGCTCCACCGCGGGCACGGGCTACAGCTACACGACGCGCAAGAACCGCCGCACGACGTCCGACCGTCTCGTGCTGCGCAAGTACGACCCGATCGCGCGCCGCATCGTCGAGTTCGCCGAAGCCCGCTGACCTCGCAGGAGCACGCGTCAGGCAGCCGAGGAGCGAAACCTCGCTCCTCGGCTGATGCGTGCGCCCCCGCTCCTCGAACGGCGGACCCGGTCCTGCACATGGCCGAGGCCCGCCCTAACACCCTCTCTTAGGTCTTTCTCAGCCACCCGGTGATGAGGTCTAACCATTCACCACCCAGGCGAGCACCCGGTGGATGCTCGCTCGCCGAGAGAGGCCATCCATGTCGTCCGTCGTCGCCACCCGCCCCCGTCGCTCGTCGACCACCGACGCCCGCCGCGCCCCCGCTGCACACCACCTCACCGCCAAGGCCGGCGCAGCCGGCGCGACGCTCGTCGCCGGCGGGCTCGGCCTCGGCGCCGTCGTCACCCGCGAAGGTGCTGCCGCGACGGGCGAGCTCGGCCTCGACACGGCTCTCTCGCACGACCGCCTCAGCCCGCTCGTCAGCCTCGCGCACGACATCGACGTCGTCATCGGCCCCATCGTCGGCCCGCTGCTCGTCGCCGCCGTCGCGGCGCTGCTCTTCGTGCGCCACCGTCGAGCAGCCGTCATCTTCGCGCTGAGCACGGCCGGCCTGTGGCTCGCGACGTCGTCGCTCAAGCTCGTCTTCACCCGCGCGCGCCCGCCGGCCGATCAGGTGCACGCCCTCGTGCACGAGACGGCGCGCGACAGCTTCCCGTCCGGCCACACCGCGCTCGCCGCAGCCATCATCGCTGGGGCGTTCTTCGCGGCTCGCTCGCTCGGTCGACCCACGCGCCTCGTCCTCGCCATCGGCATCCCGTTCGCGCTCGTCGTCGCGGCGTCGCGTCTCTACCTCGGCGCTCACTTCCTCGGCGACGTCGCCGCCTCCCTCGTCTTCGTCACCGGATTCGCGTTCGTCGGCGCAGCACTCGCGCCGCTCGTTGCGCGCCGGTTCGGCCACTGACGAACTCGCCCACGATCCGGCCGAGCCCGCCGCACGTCGAGGACGAATCGATGACCACCCCACCCACAGGCCCCGCATACGGTGAGGGGGTGCATTATCACCTCCCTCGCCGCGCGCGGGGCTTGCGCGTGCGGGTCGTCGCGACGTTCGTCGTCGCGGCCCTCGTCGCACTCGCCATCGCGCTCGCGGCGTTCACGTTCGGGCTGAGGCAGATCCTCACCTCGAGCGCCGGCGACAGCGCGACGACGGAGGCGCAGCAGGTCGCGAAAGAACTCAGCACGACGGATGACGCCTCTGCAGCGTTGCGTGCCGCGGGCGTCCACACCCAGGTCGTGCAGGTGCTCGACGCTTCGGGCGCGCTGCTCGCGACCAATGATTCCCACGCCTCGACGCCCCTCGCCCGCCCCGACGAGAGCACGCGTCGCACGGAGATCACCCTCGATGGCGACCGCGACCACTACGTCGTCGCGACGCTCGGCGCGCACACGCGATCCGGCGCCGAGCGCTGGGTCGTGGCGGCCGCGCCGATCGACCACGAGGACACGATCGTCGACACGACGATCGTCCTGCTCGCCCTGACGGCGGGATGCCTGCTCGTCGTCACCGGCTGGGGCATCCACCGTGTCGTCGGGCGCGCGCTCGCCCCCGTCGAACGCATCCGTCTCGGCGTCGAACGCATCCGCTCCTCCCACCGTCCCGAACGCGTGACGGTGCCCGCGACGGGCGACGAGATCGAGCGGCTCGCCATCACGATGAACGCGATGCTCGACCGTCTTGACGCCGCCGACGCGAGCCAGCGCGCGTTCATCTCCGACGCCTCTCACGAACTGCGCAGCCCCCTCGCGACGATCCGCACGCTCACCGAGACCGACCCCGAACCGTCCGAATCGACGCGCGTCATCCACTCCGAGACGCTGCGGCTGCAAGGCATCGTCGAATCGCTGCTCGCCCTCGCGCGCGCCGACGATGACGCCCTCGCGCTCACCCTTCGAGACGTCGATCTCGACGACGTCGCCCACACCGAGGTGCTGCGCGCCCGCAGCGCTTCCCCGACCCGTGACGGCGAGCCGGTCGTAGTAAGCGCGGACCTCGCGCCCGTGCGCGTCGTCGCTGACGGCGAGCGTCTCGCGCAGGTCGTGCGCAACCTCGTCGACAACGCACTGCGTCACGCGACGAGTGCCGTGCGCGTCACGACGCGGGTGGAGGATGCGGGAAGCCGCGAGCCGGCCACGGACAGGGACGCGGCGGGCCGAGTGAACGAGCGCCCTGACGACGCACGCGGAACGGCCGTTCTCACCGTCGACAATGACGGGAGCGTCCTCGACGCCGGCGATCGTGAGGCGATCTTCGGCCGCTTCGTCCGCCTCGACGACGCCCGCAGCCGCGACGCCGGCGGCAGCGGCCTCGGGCTCGCCATCGCGCGGGCCATCGCTCAGGCCCACGGCGGGACGCTCGTCGCCGAAGAATCACCCGACGGATGGTGCCGCTTCACACTCCGGTTGCCGCTGGGCTGAGCCTCATGCGCCCTCCGACCTGACGCGGCCCGCCGCGTCCACCCCTGGCCCCAGCGTCACCCCTGCGGCGCCCACCGCTCGGCGAGCGTCACTCCGCCGCCTCAACCAACCTGTAGCCGTGACCCCGCACCGTCTCGAGGCTGGCGGTGCCGAACGGCGCGTCGATCTTGCGACGCAGATACCCGACGTACACCTCGACGACGTTGTCGTTGCCCTCGAAGTCGGCGCCCCACACGTTGTCGAGGACCTCAGGTTTCGACGCGGGTTCTCCGCCACGTCGCGCGAGGTAGAGCAGCAGCGCGAATTCCTTTGCCGTCAAGGAGATCTCGACATCACCACGCATGACGACATGGCGCGCCGGGTCGATCGTCAGCCCGCCGACGTCGAGCACCGTCGGCCGCTCCGGCGCCCCGCGTCGCGCGAGCGCCCGAAGCCGCGCCACGAGCACGGGAAAGCTGAACGGCTTCGTCAGGTAATCGTCGGCGCCGAGGTCGAACGCGTCGACCTGATCGAGGTCGCCGTCCTTCGCCGTCAGCATGAGCACGGGCGCCCACACCCCGTCGCGGCGCAGCCCGGCGAGCACGTCGTAACCGTTGCGGCCGGGCAGCATGATGTCGAGGACGATGACGTCGTACGGGTTCTGCGTGCCGAGCCACTGGCCGGTGATGCCGTCACCGGCGACGTCGACGACGAATCCCTCATGCCCCAGACCGCTCGCGACAGCGTCGGCGAGGTGCTTCTCGTCCTCGACCAGCAGAACCCTCATGCCGCCTCCTCACGCGCGTCGATCGTCATGCCCCAGGTCTACACGACACCGGTGAGCCGACGCGATGCGTCAGGACGTGACGATGCAGCACCCGGCGAGCATGAGGGGCAGCGCGACGAGCCCGATGCCGAGCACCTCGAGCGGTTCGACGGCTGCGCGACGGCGCGTCAGCCACCAGCATCCGGCGAGGCCGATGGCGAGTGCGACGGGCGCGAGGAGCAGCGTCGACGAGGCGAGCGACCCCCAGGCCGACGCGGGCCATACGTCGCCGATCAGCTGCCCGACGACGGTGCCCAGCGCCAGCATCGCGGCGACGGCGGCGACCCAGGCGACAGCGAGGTCGGTGAAGCGTGAGCGCGGGGCGAGGTTCATGCCTCGACGATGCGCGTCACACCCAGGCGACACCTCGTGCGCGCCTGTGGCGCGGCTGTGGGGCGAACGGTGCGTCCTCATCCCCCTTGCGTGCAAATGCACTCGGGTGCATTTGCACGCAAAGGGGTACGGGCGTCGAACGCACGCACCGTCGGGTTCGGCGCAGGTCAGCACGGCACTCGTCGTCATGACCGGGCTGCGAGCATCAAGAAGGGGCCGACGATCGCCGCGGCGGCGCTGACGACGCCGATTCCGGCCCGAAGCGCCCTTCTCGGCCGTGGGTTGCCGCGCCCTCCTGAGGCCTTGTGCCAGTCATCTCGCCCATTGCACTCTGCCTCTCCTCGCGTCGCCGCTCGAGCCACCGCTCGAGCATGTCCACACTGCGACGCACCAGACGGCATCACCGTTCCCCGCGCGGCGCCACGGGCGTTCGGCCACGCGTTGTTAGGCTCGCGGGGTGTATGTGAGCCGCGCAGAACTCGAGAAGATGCTGGGCGCGAGCGTGCCCGAGAGCGTCGACGGCATCGACGCCGTCACCCATGATTCTCGGGCCGCGAAGCCGGGTGGCGCGTTCGTCGCGATCCCCGGATTCACCGTCGACGGTGTGACGTTCGTGCCGCAGGCTCTCGCGAACGGGGCGAGTCTCGTCGTCGCCGAACGTGACGTCGAGGGCGCGCCGACCGTCGTCGTGCCAGACGCGCGCGTCGCGCTCGCCGCCCTCGCCACCGCGACGGCCGGGCATCCGAGCCACGACGTCACCGTCTACGGCATCACCGGCACGAACGGCAAGACGACGAGCAGCTACGTCCTGCACGGCATCCTCAGCGCCGCGTACGGCGATGAGAAGACGGGCCTGCTGACGACCGCCGAGATCGTCGTCGGGCGTGAACGTGAGCCGGCCGTCCGCACGACGGGTGAGGCTCCGCAGGTGCAGGGCAACCTCGCGCGGATGCGTGACGCGGGCGTCGAGCACGTCGTCCTCGAGACGAGCTCGCACGGCATCCATCTCCATCGCGTCGCCGGAACCCGTTACGCCGCAGCGTTGTTCACGAACCTCACCCGCGACCACCTCGACCTGCACGGCACGATGGAGGACTACTTCCTGACGAAGCGGCGCCTCTTCGAGTGGACCGACGGGCCGAAGCTGACGAACGTCGATGACGCCTACGGAGCGCGCATCGTCGTTGAGGTGCCCGGCACGCTCGGGTTTGGCGTGAGCGAGAACGCCGACTACCGCATCACGAATGTTCACCCCAGCGCTGGCGGCACGGCGTTCACGCTGACGACGCCCGATCGCTTCCTCGACGGACGCGACGCCCCCGGTGTCATCGACCTGCAGATGCCGCTGCTCGGTGACTACAACGTGCACAACGTCGCGGGCGCGTCCGCGATCGCGCTCGAGATGGGCATGCCGCTCGACACCCTCGTCGACGCCGTCGCCCACATGGCACAGGTGCCGGGCCGCTTCGAGCGCGTGCCAGCGGCCACCGCGAAGGGCTTCGAGGTCGTCGTCGACTACGCCCACACCGAGGTCGGCCTCGAACTCGTCCTCGACGTCGCGCGCGCCGTCGTGGGGCGCGACCACGCCGACGGCGGCCTCCGCAGCGAAGGCAGGCGCGTCATCTGCGTCTACGGCGCAGCGGGGCGGCGCGACCCGGCGAAACGCCCGAAGATGGGAGAGGTGGCGAGTCGTCTCGCGGACGTCAACATCATCACGAACGACGACACGTACGACGAGGATCCGCAGGCCATCGCCGACGAGGTGATGGCGGGCGCCGATCCGTCGAACACGACGATCGTCCTCGACCGCCGCGACGCCATCCGTCAGGCGCTGACGCAGGCGCGCCCGGGCGACATCGTCGTCGTCGCGGGCAAGGGCCACGAGCGCGTGCAGCACCTGCCCGGAGGCGACGTCGACTTCCACGACACCACCGTCGTCACCGAGCTGCTCGCCGAGCTCTGAGGCCCCCCGTCCTCATCTGCGGTTCCTGTCCACCTCTGCGAACGGCGTGCACGGGTGACCGAAAAGCGCAGAAGGGGACGCAGGTCGCCTATGTGGACGCGAATCGCAGAAGGGGACGGCGGGCGCGGGCGCGGGCACCCATTGTGTCGGAGGTGACACCACCCCCGCTTGCCACACTCTTACTACAGGCGTAGTGTTCACATCAGACACCAGCACTACAGATGTAGAAGGAGCGTTTCCCATGGACAACCTCAACACCGTCTTCTGGATCCTCATGACGATCAGCACCGTCGGCGTCGTCGCCTTCTTCGGCTTCCTCGCCACGTGGGGCGCCCAGATCGTCAAGGCCAACCGTCCCGTGCGCCTCGAACGCCACGAGAGCATCCCCAGCTACTACGGCCGCATGGTCGCCGCGCACTGACGCAGACCGCTCGTCGCCAGGTACGTCGCTCCGCGCCTCCCGTCACCAGCCCGTCGCACACGGCTCGTCGTCACGCAGTGACGCAGCCGCCGCGGATGCACCGGCCACCCGCGCAGCCTCAGTCAGACGAGCGAGTCGACTTACCCCGACTCAGGACGGCGTCGATCGACTTGCTATAAAAGATCTTGGCCTACCTGGCCGTCAGCTTCGAAGGCCAAAGCCTTCGAGCGCCACTGTTCGCAGTGGTCGACGACGAAGCCCGCATCACCTCACCACAGGTGACGCGGGCTTCGTCACGTCCGGGGCGGCACCGACGGCAGGTGCGAGGCCGACGAACGTCAGACGTCAGACGTCACGCGTCACCTACCAGCCGTCGAGGCGGAAGCCGCCAGCCGGACGATGGGGCATCCCGTCAGTCGATGAGCGTCTCGCGCAGCTCGGACGTCAGCAACCGCCGGGCGCAGATCATGCGCTGTTCGACGGCCGACGTGACGGCCTGCGCAGCCAGGATCGACGTCGAGACGACGACCTGCGCCGTCGCCGCCTGCACGGCCGATCCGCCGCCGAGCATGACGCCGATGAACGCGCCGGGCAGCGTCACCATGCCGGCTGTGCGTGTCTGGTCGAGCACGGGGATGAGCGACTCGGGGAGGCGTCGCGCAATGACTTCGCTGATCGCGTCGCGGGGCAGCATGCCGATCGACAGCCCCGCTTCATACATGTTCTTCTCCTCGCGCAGCCCGTCGAACGCGCGCCGCGAGACGAGGGTGTGCACGCTCATGACGTTGCCGATGACGATGCCCGCCGTCGGGATGATCGACACACCCTTCATCGGCACGACACCGCTGACGGTGAGGATGACGAGGACAGGCACGAGCCCTGCCGCCATCGCGAGCGTCGCAGCGAGCCGAGCCCGCACGTCTGTCGCGCCCGACCGCTTCGTCGTCGTCAGCACAGCCACGATGAACATGACGGCAACCGCGAGCACCGACGCCCACAGGTAGCGCACGACGCTCGTGATGAGCAGGGCGGCGAGCGTCAGCTGCACACAGGCACGGGCAACGGCGACGAGCGACGCCCGCGTCAGCTTGACGCCGGAAGCCCGGTAGCCGACCTGGATCATGACCAGCAGACATGCAATGGCGACGACGACGTGCCAGCCGAACCCTGTTGTCATACGGCCATTCTCACCGACGCCGGCGCCGCTGCGCACACCGCACGACGCCAGGGGCCTCGCCCGTCGCGCACCGCCCGGCTGCAGGCGGCGACGGCGGATCTGCTCGAACGGGGATATCTGCGTCAGACGGCGTACGGGCGCCTCGAGGCGTGGACGATCCCACCCGCCGACGTCACGCCCCTGCAGCGCGCGGTCGTCGACGCCGTCCGTTGCCGCGCGCCACGCCTCGAGAACGTCCCCGCCGTGCGTGCGGCACTCGACGAACTGCAGCGTGACGCCGTGCGCCGCGGCCTGCTCAATCCGCCGCGCAGAGGCGGCAAGGGCGAGGCCCTGAAGATGACGTTCATGACCCTGTTCGGGGTCGCCATGGCGATCATCGCCGCCACCGGAAAGTCTGTGGGTGGCGTGCTGGTCGGCTTGGGCTTCACGTGTTTTCGGGGCGTACAACCTCGTGCGTGCTATGCGCACCACACGGCAGGGGCGCCGCACGCAGGCCGGGCTGCGGCCCTGGAGCAGATACGGTTGCGCGTGCCGAGCCCTGCGGCGGGGCTCACGCAGCCACCGATGCGCGGCGGGCTCGGCTACTCCGTCGGCCTGTACGGGACGCGGCCGCTGCTCATCGCGTTCCCGGCCACCGCGGCCCTGGGATGGGGGCTGAGCGACCACGTCGTCGACGAGGAGATGCAGCGTCACGCGAGGGCGAGTTCGGGCGCAGAGCCGTCGAGTACGAACGGGTATACGTGCTCGCCGGGTACGTCGAGCTCCGACTGGTCGTACGACACCCACTCCGGCCATTCCGGCGGTTCCGGTGACGCCTGGTGCAGCGGCGGAAACTGCTGCGGCAGTGCAGGATCGTGCAATTCGGGTTCGTGCGGCGGCGGCTCGTCGTGCGGTTCGAGTTGCGGTGGCGGCAGCAGCTGCTCGAGCTGACACGACGCCCGGCCACCGCGTCGTCAAGGCCCGCACCATCGGCTGCCGCGTCAGCTGCATGAGAAATGCGCACCTGCCCGAGGAATATGCTGCGTATTCCTCGGGCAGATGCGCATTTCTCATGCAACGGCAGCGGGTGCGCGACAGCCTTCGCAGCTCCTCACGTCGACGCTGACTCACGCAGGGAGCTTCCCGTCAGCCATCCGACGGAAGTCACGTCACCGTGCCGGCAGTACGTGCTTACCGTCGCGGTCGGTCGCGACGCACAGCGAGCAGACAGCACCGTCACCCGTCGCGGAAGCCAGCATGTCGGGGCGTTCGAACACGTCGCCGCAGGCCTCGCAGTCGATCTCGGCCGCCGACGGGTTGCCGTGCTCGTCGAACATCTCGTGCGCCAGCCCGTCGGTGTTGCGGCGCAGGTAGTAGCGACCCTTCGTCGCGACGGCGATGACGGGCGGCAGAACGACGGAGAGCACGACGGCGATGATCGGCGAGTACGGCTGCAACCCACTGCCGAGGCCGCCGAAGAAGGCCACGATCGACAGGCCCCCCGCGACGATGACGGAGACGAACCCGACCGGGTTGATCGCGTACAGCATGCCCCGGCGGAATTCGGGTGTCTTCGGCGAGAGCTTCAACAGATAGGTGTTGACGATGATGTCGCTCGCGACGGTCACGATCCACGCGATGGCAAGGTTTGCGTAGAAGCCCAGGATGTCGTTGAGGAAGTCGAACATGTTCGCCTCCATCATGACGAGGGCGATCGTCACGTTGAACAACACGAACACCATGCGGCCGGGGTAGTGCTTCGTCACGCGGGTGAACGAGTTCGTCCACGCGAGCGAGCCGGAGTACGCGTTCGTCACGTTGATCTTGATCTGGCTGATGACGACGAGCACGACGGCGAGCGTCATCGCGAGCCAGTGGGGCATCATCTGCTCGTACGCCGAAAGGAACTGGTGCACGGGCTCGTTGGCGATCGACGCACCGCCCGCGACGTTGGCGATGAGGTAGACGGCGAGGAACAGCCCGATCATCTGCTTGAGTGCACCGAAGAAGACCCAGCCGGGGCCGGCGACGATGACGGCCGTCCACCAGCGTCGCGAGTTCTCCGGGGTCTTCGCGGGCATGAAGCGCAGGTAGTCGATCTGCTCGGCTATCTGCGCGATGAGCGAGAGGCAGACACCTGCGGCGAGCATGACGGCGCTGAAGCTGACGCCACCACCATGGGCGCCCTTGTAGTCGAGGAAGGTGCCGACCGAGCCGGGGTGCGCCTGAACGAGATAGACGAGCGGAACACCCATGAGCAGCAACCACAGCGGCGTCGTCCACACCTGCAACTTGCTCAGCGCCTTCATTCCATACACGACGAGCGGTATGACCATGAGACTGCTGACGAGGTAACCCGCCCACAGCGGCACCCCGAGCCCCAGCTTGAGCCCCTGCGCCATGATCGAGCCCTCGAGCGCGAAGAAGATGAAGGTGAAGCTCGCGAAGATGACGTTCGTCAGCACCGAGCCGTAGTAGCCGAAGCCCTTGCCGCGCGTGATGAGGTCGAGATCGAGGTTGTAGCGCGCCGCGTAGTAGGCGAGGGGCACACCCGTCACGAAGATGATGGCGGCCGCGACGAGGATGCCGAGAATCGCGTTCGTCGTGCCGTGCTGGATGCCGATGTTGGCGCCGATCGAGAAGTCGGCGAGGTAGGCGATCCCACCGAGCGCCGACGTCGCGACGATGCCCGGGGCCCAGCGCCGATAACTGCGCGGCGCGAACCGCAGCGTGTAGTCCTCCAGCGTCTCGCTCTTCGCCTTCGCGGTCCCGACGGCGGACGCGGTGGCCCGCTCGTCGACCTGTGGTTCCAGTTGCGACGTCGCCATGCTGTGCGCCCCTCTGCCCTCGTCCTGCGCTTCGACAACCGAGGTGGCGGTATCACCATTCGGTACGCAGGAATCTAGGCAGCCGATGTTTCGACGGATGCGTGACGATGTTTCACGAGAGTTAAGCCCCCTACCCCGATGTTGCCCGCGTTTTCGGTCACCCGCGCCGCGAAAAGCGGGCAACATCGCGACTGGACGAGGCGTCGGCGGGCCGGACGCGTCGGCGACCCGCCGTCAGCTCCGTAAGGGGCTGAGGTGGACGTCGTCACCCAGCCAGCGTTCGATGCGTCCAGGCGCGAAGAGGTCGAGGCGTGTGACGCCTACCGGGAGGTCATGACCCACCGGCGCCGAGCCCAGCATCGTCGCGCCCGGGCGCGTTGACTCCGGCGCGGCGGCTGCCGGCTTCGCGGAGTCTGCCAGCGTCACCGCCCCCGGCGCCCGCTGCAGGATGGCGGCCGCGCCGAGCGTCGTCACCTGATCGACGACGCGGCGCCCGCCGCGGATGCCGGGCGCGTCGTCGTCGGCTGCGAGACGAAGCTCCTCGACGAGCGCCGGGCGCCCCGCATGAGAGATGTCCGTGCGAGCGACGAGTTCGCCGCCCGCCTCGCCGTGGCGGCCGAGGACGAGGGTGTCGCGCAGCATGAGCGACCCACCGTCGGCGATGTCCGCACGAGTCGTCCGGGCGGCGCGGGCGTCGGTGGCGACGACGAACGGCTCCCCGGGCCAGCGAAGCGACGCCCCCTCCGCCACGCTCAGATTCGCCGACCAGGAACACGCTCCCCCACGCCCGGCGTAGGCGACCGTCGCCGCGACCTCGACGATCTCGAGTGCGACACCGTCACCGACGACGATGTCGAGTTCGGCCTCGTCACCCGCGAGCAGCAGAGCCGTCGTCGCGACGAGGGCGACGCGCGCGGACGTCGGCGTCACCCGCAGGATGCGCGGCGCAAGCAGGCTCGAGCGGGTACGGACCCGAACGGCTGAACCCGCGGCGCCTCGTTCGACGTGGAGCTTCATCGCTCACCACCGGCCGGCCGGGGAGCCCACGCCCGCGCCTCCTGCTCCGCGAGGACTGAAACCCGGCCAGGCGGGGTTTCAGTCCTCACCATCTGACGTGAGGCCGGAAACTCCGCCATGTGGTGTTTCGGCCCCCAGGCCGCACACGGCTCGCGTCGCTCAGTGCGTGTGCGTGACGCCGTCATGCGTGTGCTCACCCTCGCTGTCGGCGTGGAAGTGCGGCGCCATCGGACCCGGATCCTGCGCGACGTGCCCGCCGCCTTGGTAGGCCGCGAGTACCTCGCGCACCCAGGCCGTCAATCGCTCGACGGAGGCCGCATCGGTGCGCGACAGCGCGATGACGGGGCGTCCGTCACGAGCCTCACGGCCCTGCTGCTCCATGAGCGCGGCGTCGACCCCGACATGCGGCGCAAGGTCTGTCTTGTTGACGACGAGCAGGTCGGCGCGTGCGATGCCCGGCCCGCCCTTGCGGACGACGTCACCGCCGCCGGCGACGTCGAGGACGAAGATCTGCGCGTCGGCGAGGGCCGGCGAGAACGTCGCCGTCAGGTTGTCGCCGCCCGATTCGACGAGGACGAGCTCGACGTCAGGATGGTCGGCTGCGAGATCCTCGACGGCGACGAGGTTGGCGCTGACGTCATCACGGATCGCGGTGTGCGGGCATGCCCCGGTCTCGACGGCGCGAATGCGATCGACGTCGAGAACGCCTGCGGCCCTGAGCATCTGGGCGTCTTCGTCGGTGTAGATGTCGTTCGTGATGACACCGAGCGAGATCTCCTCGCCGAGTTCGCGGCACAGCATGCCGATGAGCGAACTCTTGCCCGTACCGACCGGACCGGCCACCCCGAGCCGCATGGGGCGCGATGGATTCGATGCCGCGTCACGGCGCGAATCGACGCCGACCGTGATCTTCTGGGACGTCATCGCGCCCTGTCCGGCGGCGGCGGGCGTATCGATGCCGGACGTGGCGGTGGCTTCACTGCCGGGGCGCGAGGTCATGGCGATCTCAGACACGGAACAACTTCCTCTCGGTGGCGGCGTGAGCGGCATGCCACGCCTCGAGCTGGGGTGCGGAATGGGCTGGGATGTCGTACGGCGCGACCAGGTCGGCGCAGGCCGCGACGAGGTCGTCGAGATGGGACGCCGAATCGAGCGTCCAGGCCACGGCATCCACAGGGTCGAGCGGTTCGAGCTTCAACGCGGCGGCGGTGACACTCTGGACGTCGTCATATCCGACGACGCGGGCGACGGACGCACCGTCGAGGCCCAGCTCGCCGGCGAAAGCGCCGAGGACGACGGCGCGGACGGTGAGCGGGCGGGGCAACCCCTCGAGCCACTGTGCTGCGGGGCCGTCAGGACGCAGCCGGTGCACGAGGCGCAACATCGCCCGCCCCTGGGCGATCGATGAATCGCGCACCGCCGCGACGGGGTTGCGGGCTGCCCAGGCCCACGCGACGTCCTCGGACGCGGGCTCGGACATGGACACGGGCTCGGGCGTGGTGGCATCCCCGCCTTGCGTGCAAGTGCACCCGGGTGCACTTGCACGCAGATGACGGACGGCGGCGGACGCGACGACGGCCGTTCCCGCCTCGACGCGTGCCACCGTCGCGAGGCGCATCGCGATGAAGGCGGGTACCTCTTGCACCGGCAATCCCCCGAGCAACGCCGGTTCGAGACCACCTGAGGCGGTGTAGCCGCCAACAGGCAGCCTCGAATCAGCGAGCAGCAGGCTCGCCATCCCCGCACCGTCCGTCGTCGTGCTGTGCCTCATGACGCCACCGCCCCGCCCCTGCGTGCAGCTGCACCCGGGTGCACTTGCACGCAGAAAGTCGGACGTGGGAGCTGAGCCGCAGCAGGACATGGCGATCAGAAGAGCGAATACCGCTGCGCGAGCGGCAGTTCTGTCGCCGGCTGCGGGGTGACGAGCTCACCGTCGACGGCGATGGCGAACGTCTCGGGGTCGATGTCGATGCGCGGTGTCGCGGAGTTGTTGATCATGTCGGCCTTCGTCACCTCGCGTGTCGGCCGCACGGCTTCCACCTTCCGCCGCAACCCGAGCGACTCCCGCAGACCATTCTCTGCAGCCGCCGGCGACACGAATGACACCGCGAGCGACGCAGCGTCGTCCGCCACGAGCGCCGGGCGCATCAGCACGGGCTGTGGCGTCGGGATCGACGCGTTCGGGTCACCGAGGGCAGCCCACACGATGGCGCCCGACTTGAGGACGACGGACGGCCGCACGCCGAAGAACTTGGGCTCCCACAGCACGAGGTCGGCCAGCTTGCCGGGCTCGATCGACCCGACGAGATGGTCGATGCCGTGCGCGACCGCCGGGTTGATCGTGTACTTCGCGACGTACCGACGGGCACGTTCGTTGTCGGCCGGCAGCGTCTCGCCGAGCGAGCCATAGCGTGACTTCATGACGTGCGCGACCTGCCAGGTGCGCGTGATGACCTCACCGATGCGACCCATCGCCTGAGCATCGGAGCTCGTCATCGACAACGCGCCGATGTCGTGGAGCAGATCCTCGGCGGCGATCGTCGTCGCCCGGATGCGCGATTCGGCGAACGCGAGATCTTCCGCCACCGCCGGGTTGAGGTGATGACACACGATGAGCATGTCGAGGTGCTCGGCGACCGTGTTGACGGTGTGCGGCAGCGTCGGGTTCGTCGAACCGGGCAGGACATTGGGGTGCGATGCGATCGACATGATGTCGGGCGCGTGCCCGCCCCCAGCGCCCTCGGTGTGGAAGGCGTGGATGCTGCGCCCGCCGATGGCGCGCAGCGTCGAGTCGACGTAACCGGCTTCGTTGAGCGAGTCACTGTGCAGCGCCACCTGCAGCCCGTGCTCGTCGGCCGCGCGCAGGGCAGCGTCGATGGCGGCGGGCGTCGCGCCCCAGTCCTCGTGCACCTTGTACGCTGCCGCGCCCGCGAGCGCCTGCTCGGCGAGGCCCCCGGCGCTCACGGTGTTGCCCTTGCCCATGAGCAGCAGGTTGACGGGCAGGTAATCCAAGCCGCGCAGGACGCGCCCGAGGTGCCAGGAACCGGGTGTTACCGTCGTCGCCTTCGACCCCTCGGACGGGCCGGTACCACCGCCACCGAGCGTCGTCAGACCGGTCGCGAGCGCTTCGTGCACCTGCGACGTCGACAGGAAGTGCACATGCATGTCGATGCCACCGGCGGTGAGGATCTTGCCCTCCCCTGCGATGACGTCGGTGCCCGGGCCGATGTGGAGATCCGGGTGCACGCCGTCCGCGACATCGGGGTTGCCGGAGCGGCCCAGCGCGACGATGCGCCCGTCACGGATGCCGACGTCGGCGCGCACCACACCCCAGTGGTCGAGGACGACGACGTTCGTGATGACGGTGTCGAGCGCCCCGCCCGCTCGGGTCGTGAGGCCCTGCGCCATCGACTCGCGGATCGACTTGCCCCCACCGAAGACGGCTTCCTCGCCGCCGACGGTGTGGTCGTGCTCGACCTCGATCCACAGGTCGGTGTCACCGAGACGAATCTGGTCACCCGTCGTCGGACCGTAGAGCGCGACGTACGCGTCACGTGTGATGGTCGTCGGTTCGGACGGCCGTGGGCGGACGGCCGGCACCTCGGGGTGGGACGTCGTTCCGTGCGGGGCCGTAACACCGGGCCCGATGTCGTCGTGTGACTCGCCGGCCCCACCTGCGTCAGCCTGCGAAGTGTCTCCGAAAGACGCGGCCGTGTCGCGGATCTGCAGCCCCGGCACACGCCGCTCGCCCCGCAACGCGACGAGCGTCACCTCGCGGCTGACGCCCGGTTCGAAGCGCACCGACGTGCCGCTCGGGATGTCGAGGCGGTAGCCCTGCGTCAGCTCGCGGTCGAACGCGAGCGCCGCGTTGGCGTCGGGCAGGTGCAGGTGCGAGCCGATCTGGATCGGCCGGTCGCCCGTGTTCTCGACGACGATGCGTAGTCGTTCGTTCACTGAACGATCGGCATTGAGCGAGATGTGCCCCGGGACGACGCGAATAGCACCCGGAGCGCTCGGAGCCTCGGGGGCTGCGTCGTGCTCGATACCGTCGGCTGCGCCATCGGTTGCGTCGTCGTGAGCGTGACGGCCTGAGTTCGCTGACATGGCTCGTTCCTTCAGGCGATCGGGTGATGGAGGGTGACGAGCTTGCGACCATCGGGAAAGGTGGCCTCGACCTGGATGTCGGGGATCATCTCGGCGACGCCCGGCATCACCTGCTCACGCGTCAACACCTCACGCCCGGCGCTCATCAACTCTTCGACACTGCGACCCTCGCGGGCACGTTCGATGACCCACGTCGACAGCAGCGCGACGGACTCGGGGTGATTGAGCAGCACGCCGCGCTCGAGTCGATCACGCGCCACCATTCCCGCGACGGACAAGAGCAGCTTCTCGGTGTCGGCGGGCGTCAGATGCATGGCAGGAGGTTAGCGAGGCGATGTTTCGCGGGTGTTTCGCCGGTCCTGGCGGAGGAGAGGTGACCACGAATCGTCGCGAGTACGGCGGGCCGGAGCCGCAGCTGCGCGAGAAATACTCATCTGCCCGAGGAATGTGCGTCATATACCTCGAGCAGATGCACAAGAGTCGAGCAGATGACGTCACGCCACACCTGTCGGTGCGGCATCATGCGAGACATGAGCATCACGATGTCGGCCGCAGCACAGCCCGCACCGGCCACGTCGATGCCTGCGGGCGTCGGCATCGGATGGCGCCCCGAGATCGCGGACGTCCTCGCCGCCCACGCGCTGCTGCTGCTCGACATCGCGAACGTCTACGCCAACGCCCGCAATCACGGGGGCAATCCGCTCGAGACGCCCCTCGCGATGCCCCTCGAACGGCTCGCGTACATGCACGTCGCGGGTGGGGTCGAGAACGACGGGATCTACCACGACACGCATGCGGCCGCGGTGAACCCCGAAGTGCTGCACCTCATCTCGGAGCTCTCGAGACGCACGACATTCCCGGCCGCGATGCTCGAACGCGACGGCGACTACCCGCCTGCCGAGGAGTTGCTCACGGAGCTCGACGCCATCGCCGACGCCGCCGGCATGCCGCGCGTCACGGCCCCGCAATGACGATCCGCCGCGCATCGTCGAGGGGCGGGCACAGCGACAGTTCGACGTCCGCGCCCGTATCCGCCGACGAGGGGGGCCGCCCCCACGAGTTCGACGGCGGGACGGAGGCCGCGTCCCCCATGGATTCTGCGTCGGATGAACACGCTGATCTCGCCGCACGCCAGGCGCAGATCGTGGCAGCGTTGACGGGGTTGGCGTCCGTCCCGGCCGGCTTCGACGCTCGTCATCTCGACGTCGCGCGGCGAGCGCTCCTGCGCAAGCGAGCGGACGAGCTGCAGTTCGTGTGGCCGATCCTCATCGCGTCACTCGGCCCGCGATTGCACCCGTTGTTCGCCGAGTTCGCTCGCGAGCGTCCGACGCGTGGCTCGCGCGCTGACGGTCACGCGTTCGCGCAATGGTTGCGCCGACGCGGCGACCTCCCCCTCGCCGCCAACCTCGAACTCGCCGAGGCACGCCTGTTCTGGACGTTTCCGACCGACACGTCCGGCATGCCGACAGCGCCGGTGCGGCGCACGTCCCGCGTCGCCGTCGAACGGTTTCCCGGCGGCATGCTCGTGCGCCGCGGCCGTCGCGTGACGACGCTCGGACGCCCGTCTGAACGGTAGACACCGACACAGAACCGTTCGCGGTCGGCGCCCGCTGGACGTGGACGGAAATCGCAGTGGGGTCAGGGTTGCATGTGGCGCCAGGGCTTGGAGAGCTGGAAACGTCGGCCGGTGATCTCGGTCATGGTGATGCGGACGATCGTGTGTTTTTCCGTCGGCACCCAGGGGCGCAGCGGCAACTGTTCCGCACGAGCCTTTTCGGCGCCCTCGAGCACCTCAGCGTGTCCTCGGACGATGACGCTCGACGCCTCGCCGTCGCCGAACCGTCCACTGCCGTTGAGGTCGTCGACCTCGAACGCGACGTCGGAGTTCATCGTCACCCCGAGCAGTTTGCTGCCCTCGGCCGTGCGGAAGAAGATCGCTCCCGCGTCGCTGACGTAGTTGATCGGGACGATCTGCGCCTCACCGACGAGCGTGTATGCCAGTCGCCCGAACGCGTGCTGCGCCAGGAACGCCCAGCACTCGTCCTCGGCGAGGGCGTTGATGACGTCGTGGTCGGCCTGGAAGTCGGGCATGGTGGTCTCCTTCGGGCGGGCGTGTCCTCGTGCCGTTCTCGACATCACCAGCTTGCCGTGTCGAAGCCGCCGATGGGGCAAGACGCGTCCGGGCCCTTCGTCCCTGCCCGCTCGCCCCGTTCCCGCACTTCGACGAGCCACGTCCGCTCCTCACTGTCTTCAGCAACGACCGCTTCTCGACGGGAGGGGCGCATGCCTCGCCGCGTCAGGGCCGGCGCGACTACCCTGTGAGGAGCGACGGGACGAGGGAGGAAAGCACATGCTGGCCGCAGTGTTGCTCATGATCGTCTCGGGTGTGCTCATGGTCGCGATCGTCGCGTTCCTGCTCATCATCAACACCCGCATCGAACGGCAGCAGCGCGAACGCTACTTCGGCGACATCAGCCACGTCCGCATCCCCGACAACGCCCGAGAACTGTCGAAGCCGGCGAAACGCCCCAAACCGCCCTATCGCCCCTTCTGACGGCGATGCACCTCACCCATCTGCGATCTTCGTCCACATTCGGCTCCGCCCGCCCCAGGCACCGTCAGTGCGCGGGGTCGCGCACGACCAGCAGGACGACGAGGGCGACGCCGCAGCCGATGAGCGTCTCGACCGCGCGGTCGACGAGTAGCGGCCCGACGGGCACCTCGTGCACGATCTGCCCCATCATCAGCGCGAGCGGCGTGATGCACAGCAGCGCGAGCGCGTAGTTGCGGCCCACGAGCAGTTCGGCGCCCACCTGCAGCGCCGCGATGACGAGCACCGCCGCGAAACCCTGGGGGTGCCACGGCAGGATGGCGGCCGCCGCGAGCACGCCGAACAGCGTGCCGACGAACCGTTGACCACCGCGGATCATGCGCGCCCGGTGCGTCGCGCCGGACAATCCCGCGACGGCGGCAACCATCGCCCAATAGGGATGCGAGCCGCCGTACTGCGTCCCGATCAGCTTGCCGACGACGCCCGCCGCGCCCACCGCGATGACGAACCGGGCGAGGTGCACGCGCGTCCCCTCAGCCTGCCACGCCTCACGGATCCTGGCCCGCGGCAACGGAATCCAACGACGTTCCCCCGTCTCGCGCAACAGGCCGACACGTCCGATGAGCACCGAGAACGCAGCCGACGCCGCGGAGACGAAAAAGCCGACGGCGACGTTCGACGCCGCCGCGGGCAGCGTCGCGCAGACGGTGAACGCGAACACGACGAACAACGGCCCCGGCGGGTGCCAGCGGAAGGCGTCCGACAACAACGACGCCGCCGCGGCGACGAGCGCACCGGCGGCGATGAGCCACCACTGGTGATGCGGCAGTAGCCCGACGGCGCATCCGAGCGTCACCGCCATGACGAGGACGCCGGCGATCGTCATCTGCAACGCCGTGCGTTCCGCATGCGGCGCGGCGCGTCCGTAGAGGGACGTGAATGCCCCGAAGGCCGCGAACGCCGACCAGTCGAGGTGCCCGGTCACCGTCAGCAGAGTGAGCGGGACGAAGACCGAAACGCCGGCCCGCGCCGCCACCCGGTGAGCACCCGCGTGCGGGCCGAAGCGGAAGAACTCCTGGAGAAAACTGGGATGGGCAGGCGTCGTCACCACGCCATCCTAGAAGCCGTGCCCGCAGCAGCCGGATGCGCCGCGTTTGGACGCCACAGCCACAACTCGTCACCACCCAGGCAGAGCTCCTGCCACCCCATCACTCCTCATG
The DNA here is from genome assembly GCF_044909235.1 of Dermacoccus sp. GAS27A. Taxonomy (NCBI): domain Bacteria; kingdom Bacillati; phylum Actinomycetota; class Actinomycetes; order Micrococcales; family Dermacoccaceae; genus Dermacoccus; species Dermacoccus sp. GAS27A. The sequence continues at coordinate 44,118 of NZ_JBIYDW010000012.1, forward strand.
ACGACGACACGGCTCGTCGGGGCGACGAGCGACCGCCTCCAGCCCCCTTCCACCGCGCGACGCTGGGGTCACGACCCCGACACCGCGGTTGGTCATCACCCCTCGAGCCCACGCCGCTCTCAGACTCGACCATCGTGTGAGATGGTTCACGCAGCGCCCGAGCAACCTCATGACACTCTCCAGCCATGACGGGGCGTTCGAGGTCTATTCTTACGCCCCCTCACCCCGCGGGGGCTGTACCCGTCTGCGTCAACCGCCTACTGTGAGCAGCAAGCTGGGCGGCGCCGTCGCCCCCACCATCCGGAGCGACGCTCGCCCGGATCGGCCAGATCTGCACAAGGAGTTGCCATGTTCGCTCTCGCCGTCCTGCTGCTCATCGCCGCAGCAGCCCTCGTCCTGTGGGTCCTCTTCGGGCTCAACGGAGAGAACAACAACGACGTCCACTTCCACGGTTTCGGCATCGACGCCAACCTCACGCCGCTCACCGTGTTCCTCCTCGGCGCCCTGACGCTACTGCTCGTGTGGGCCGCGACGCGCCTGATCGCCGCCGGCACGAAGCGCAAGTACCGCCAGCACAAGGAGACGAAGGAGCTCAAGAAGGAGCACCAGCTCAGCGAGAAGCAGCGCCTCGAGGCCGAGCGCGAGCGTGAGCGCCTCGCCGCCGAGCGCGACAAGGAGCACGATCTGCGCGAGACCGCCGAGGCCCGCCAGCGCGTCGCGCAGCGCGACGTCGAGCGCTACCCCGAGGACCACCGCACCACCGAGCACATCAGCACGGAGCGTGTCGGCACCGACCGCGCAGCCGAGGGTCGTCGCGCGGGCGAGGGCGACGTCATCGGCAACCGTGTCGACGGTGTCGTCGACGAGCGCGCCACCGACGGGCGCCACTACCGCAACTGATCTCACCGCGACGACGGTCTGCGTCACCGACCGGATCGCGCCGCCCATGACGAAGGCGCCGCACCCCAGCGAGGGTGCGGCGCCTTCGTCGTTCTCGACGCCCGTGACGCCGGAACCCATCGCCCCGGCGCCCTGCACGTCAGGCCACTCAGACCGCCACGTCAGGCCACTCAGACACGGCCGTCGCGGCCGGGCCCGCCCGTCAGCCTCACCCAGCTGGCGGGGCGCCACCCATCACACACGACAGCGCGCGTGCTCCGCGGGCAGAACCGCAGAACCACGCGCGCTGACGGCGACGTCGGGCGTCAGCTCACTTGGCGGCCTCGACGTGCTTCGGCTCCTTCTTCGGCGCCGGCTTCGAGTTGGCGGCGTCGACGAACGCGTGGCGCGGCGTCTCGAGGTCCATGAGGGCGCTGGCGTCGCGGCCGAACATCATGCCGACGGCCCAGTTGCCGAGGATGCGTGCCTTGCGCTCGAGTGTCGGCATCGCGTACGCGTGGTAGCCGCGGTGCATCATCCACGCCGGCAGGCCGCGCAGGCCGTACTTGCCGACCTGGGCGACGCCCTTGCCGACGCCGAGCCCGGCGACGGAGCCGATCGTCTTGTGCTTGTACTGCTTCATCTCGCCGCCGCCGCGAATCGTCGTCAGGATGTTCGCGGCGAGGACGGGCGCGTGACGCAGCGCGTGCTGGGCGTTCGGCACGCAGAACCCGCCGGGGCCCATGCCCGTGACGTCGGGGACGGCGGCGTTGTCGCCGGCACCCCAGGCGCCCTCGACGACGTTGCCCTCGTCATCACGCACACGCAGGTCGGTGCCGACCATGAGACGGCCGCGGTCATCGATCGGCAGGTCGGAGTCGACGAGGACGGGATTGGCCTTGACGCCCGCGTTCCACACGATCGTATCGGCGTCGAACTCCTCGCCAGTCGACAACACGATGTGCTTGTTCTCGCAGCTCTTGAGCTGCGTGTCGAGGTAGACGTCGACGCCGCGCTCGCGCAGGGAGGCGACGACCCACTTCGCCTGCTCCTCGCTGACCTCCGGCATGACGCGGCTCATGGCCTCGACGAGCACGAAGCGCGGGTCTTCGGGCGACAGGCGCGTGTAGTGCTTGATGGCGTCCTTCACCATGTCCTGGATCTCGGCGATCGCCTCGATGCCGGCGAACCCGCCGCCGACGAAGACGAACGTCAGCGCACGCTTGCGCTCCTCGGGATCGGTGAGGACGGCAGCCTCGTCGAGGCGCGCGAGGACGTGGTCACGCAGCGTGACGGCTTCCTCGATCGTCTTGAAACCGATGCCCTCCTCGGCGAGGCCGGGGATCGGCAGCGCGCGCGGCACGGAGCCGGCGGCCATGACGATGTGGTCGTACTCGAGCGTGAAGTCGTCACCGAGCTCGGGGTCGACGTTGACCGTGCGGTTCGCGTGGTCGATCGACGTCACCTTGCCGGTGATGATCTCCGCACCCTTGAGGTGACGGCGCAGCGGCACGAGCGCGTGACGCGCCTCGATCGAACCGGCGGCGACCTCCGGCAGGAAGGGCTGGTACGTCATGTAGGGGTTCGGGTCGACGACCGTCACCGAACCTTCGCCGTCCTTGAGGGAGGCGAGCAGCTTCTTGGTGGTGATGAAACCCAGGTACCCGCCGCCTACGACGAGGATGCGCGGACGCACGTTGGTGTTCTGCGTGAAAGCCATGCAACAACTCTAGAACCGCCGAGTACGTTCGGCGAAACGCTGACCAAACGACTGATGTTACCGGACAGTAAGGCGCAGCGGGGGTCTGTGAGCCGCGCGACTTTCCAGAGCCCCTCCTCCTTCTGCGTACAAGTGCACCCAGGTGCACTTGTACGCAGAAAGAGGGGCCCGCGCGTCAGGTCCTGAGCATCGACAATCGAGCGTCAGAGCTCGAGCGTCAGTTCCTTGCCCTTGCAGCGGCTCACGCAGATCATCATGATGTCGCCCTCCTCACGCTCGTCGTCCTCGAGCACGGAGTCGCGGTGGTCGATCTCGCCGGCGATGACGCCCGTCTCGCACGTGCCGCAGATGCCTTCGAGGCAGGAGCCGAGGACGCTGACACCGGCCTCGCGCACGACCTCGAAGATCGACCTGTCGGCGGGCACGGTGAGGCGCATGTCGGATTCTTCGAGGATGACGTCGAACTCGGTGTTGCCCGAGTCGTCGATCTCCTTGGGGCTGAAGCGTTCGACGTGCGCGACGAGGTTGGCGCGGCTCTTGCACCCGTCCTCGATCGCCGCGAGCAGACGCTCCGGCCCGCACGAGTAGACGAGCGCGGGGCCCGCGGCGTCGGCGTCGTCGAGGGTGGCGGCGAGGTCGAAGGCACCCTTGTCGGCCTTGGGCCAAAACGTCACCCTGTCGCCGAAGGAGGCGAGTTCGTCGCGGAAGGCCATCGTCGCCCCGCTGCGCCCGAGGTAGTACAGGTGCCAGTTCTTGCCCTGCGCCTGCGCGGCGCGCACCATCGTCAGGATCGGGGTGATGCCGATGCCGCCCGCGACGAAGACGTACGTCGGCGCCTTGCGCAGTTCGAAGTGGTTGCGTGGGCCGTAGCTGACGAGTTCGTCGCCGACCTTCAGCGTTTCGTGGATGTAGGAGGAACCGCCTCGCGATTCGCTCTCGCGCAGGACGGCGACCTGGAAGCGGCTGCGGTCGGCCGGGTCGCCGCACAGCGAGTACTGACGGATGAGTTCGTCGAACGGGTCGTGCTCGGGCAGGTCACCCTGCTCGGCGTCCTTCAACTCGGCGTCGCTCACGCCGCCGAGGACGAGGTCGAGGTGCGCTCCGGGGGCCCACTCGGGCAGGTCTGCGCCGTCGGCGGCGCGCAGCGTCAGGAGGCGGACGCCGTCGGCGGCGTCGTCGATCCCGTCGACGACGAGAAGCGTCTTCGCCTCGGGCTGAGTCGATTCCGAAACCATGCCTGTCTCCTTCACTGGGCACAGCGCGCCGTCTCGCCCCCCTTGCGTGCACGTGCACCCGGGTGCATCTGCACGCAGGGGAGCGAGGCAGGACGCGATGTTGTTCGGGTGCGAACGAGTTGTCAGTCTACGCATGTTCGTGACGGGTGCGTGACCCAGGCAACATTCCATCGCCGCAAAGTCTTTCGGGAGCGAACGATCTGGCCTAGCGTGGGAGTACGCCGCCCCATCGCCCCCGCCTGACGCCTCGATCGTCGCGCGGGCCGTCGCCAGGAGTTCATCATGACCAAGCGTGTCCTCATCGTCCAGCACGACCACTGTTCGCCCCCCGGCGCCGTCGCGGATCGCTTTCGCGAGTGCGGTTACGAGGAGACGCTCTTCCAGGTCGTGCCGGAGAAGGATTTCGAGAACCCGGGCGTCGACGTCGAGTTTCCCGACGTGCGCGAGTTCGACGCGCTCGTCGTCATGGGCTCGTACTGGTCGGCGTGGGACGACGAGATGATCGGCTCATGGTTGGCGCCCGAGATGCAGCTGCTGCGCGACGCGGACACCGCGGGCGTCCCCGTCCTCGGCATCTGCTTCGGCGGGCAGCTTCTGGCGCGCACGCACGGCGGCTCGGTCGGGCGCGCGCCCGAACCGGAGATCGGGTTCGTCGAGGTGAGCAGCGAACGCGAGGACATGGTGCCCGGTGGCAAGTGGTTCGCCTGGCACTACGACCGCTGGCAGGTGCCGCCGGACGCCGTCGAGTTCGCGCGCAACGACATGGCGTCGCAGGGTTTCGTGCTGCGCAAGAACCTCGCCGTACAGTTCCACCCCGAGCTCTCAAGCCAGATGCTGACGGGGTGGTGCGACAACGGCGGGCGCGAGATGCTCGCCTCCCTCGGGCGCGACGCCGACGCCGAGATCGCTGCCGCGAAGGAATGGGATGACGAAGGCCGCCGCCGCGCCGGCGTCCTCGTCGACGGGTTCCTGGAGCAGGTCGCCGCGAGCTGATGAGCGCTGACCTATTCGAACGCGAGGTTCGGCGCCACATGGCGCCGGCTGACGCCCGAGTTCTCGAAGAGACCGACGTAAGAGACGACCTCGACCCCCTTGTCGGCTGGAGCGCGGAGCATTTCGACAGCCTCGACTGACGCGGGCGTCAACGTTGCCCGGATCCGCATCACGGTCGACGCGTTCTCGGGCGATGTTCACGCCCGATCAGGCGGACGCGCCTTTCAGGACGTGAGGTCGTCGCGGTAGAGCCGCGCACAGAAGTCACGCAGCTCGGCGGCGAGGGCGGCGATCTCGTCGACGGCGTGATGCGTCGGCGTCCACGCGGCGTGCAGCGGCATCGTCAGCACCGAGCCGTCGGCGTCACGCACGCGGCGCGGGATGAGCCCGAACCGGGTGTCGTTCGTCAGCACTGCGACGCCCCGCCCCGAGGCCGCGAGCGCCTGGGCGGCTTCCGGCGAGTCGACCTCCTGCACGTGCTGTGGCGCGAGGCCCGCCTCGGCGAACGCGCGCGTCAACACCTGGCTGACGGGGTGTCGGCCCGGCAGCATGACGAGCGGGTCGACGCGTGCGAGCGCCTCGAGATTCACCGAGCGGTCACGCTCGGCGCCCTCACCATCGAGCACGCCCCGGGCGCCGACGTACGCGCGCACCGGCAACTCGGCGATCAGCATCGACGCCACCTCCGGCGGCGGAACGGCTGGTGCGACGACGATGTCCGCGCCCTCCCCGAGCGCCGCGAAGACCTCACTCGTCGAACGGCTGACGACGTTGACCTCCGGCGCCAACGCACCCCGCGCCGGGCCCGCCGCGAGGAACGGTGCGATGACGTCGCTGAGCGTCGTGCTCGGCGCGGCGATCGTCAACGACGTGAGCCTCCCGGACGCGAGAAACGCCGCGGTGCGCTTGAGCGTCGCCTCCCGTTCGAGCAGGCCGCGGGCCAGCACGAGCAGTTCGGCCCCGGCCGCTGTCAGCCGCACCCCACCCTCGGTACGGACGAGCAACTCGACCCCCAGCTCGCGCTCGAGCGCCCGCAACTGCCGCGAAACCGCAGGCTGGCTGACGTGCGACGCCGCCGACCCCGCCGTCACCGATCCGGCGTCGGCGACCGCGACGAAGTAGCGCAGGACTCGCAGCTCCACAACGGGCGACCTTCCGATGAGGCCATGCCCAGAAGGCATGGCAGAGAGTGATAACAGGTATCGAGGAGCCTAGCCCCATCTCGTCTATTTCACGTGGCCCACGTCACAGAATGTGCAGGGCACCACTGCCTGACATCACGCGCGAGCATCGGAGACGACCATGACGATCACCCCGCCTGACGGCGCCACAGCTGCTGCGGGCGTGCCCGGGCTGTCGGCCGACGCGATGCCGCAGCTGACCGAATACCTCGGCGAGGCAACGCGATTCATCACGGAGTGGATGAACGAGTACGGCCCTTCCACCCCGCATCCGGCGCAGAGCGTCGAGCACGCGCAGTTCAAGGCGGCATTCGACGAACTGACGTCGCGTCTGAGCGTCAACTACCCGTTCTTCCACCCTCGCTACGTCGGCCAGATGTTGAAGCCGCCGCACCCGGCGGCCGTCGTCGGGTATCTCACGACGATGCTCATCAACCCCAACAACCACGACCTCGACGCCGGCGCCGCGACGACGCGCATGGAGGTCGAGGCGGTCGATGAGATTGCGCGCATGTTCGGGTGCACCGCTCGTCGAACTGCGAGTGAGGACACGAGCGACGCGAGGCCCGGAGCGAGCAGCCGAGACGAGCCAGAGGAATGTGGTGACGGGAACCGACTCTGCCACCTCGGCCACCTGACGACCTCGGGCACCGTCGCGAACCTGGAGGCGCTGTTCGTGGCGCGGGAGACGCATCCGCGCAAGGCGATCGCGCACAGCGCTGACGCGCACTACACGCATGGGCGCATGAGCCACCTGCTCAACGTGCCGTCGGTGTCGATCCCGACCGACAGCCGCGGACGCATGGATCTTGACGCGCTCGAGTGGTTCCTCAAGGGCGGCGGCATCGGCACCGTCGTCATGACGGCCGGGACGACGGGCTTGGGGGCCGTCGATCCGATCGACAAGGCGATTCCGCTGTGCCGCAAGTATGGCGTCCGCGTCCACGTCGACGCCGCGTACGGCGGGTTCTTCCGCCTCCTCGCCGACGACGACTCGCTGCTCGCGCCCGAGGTGGCGGCGGCGTTCCGCGCGATCGACGAGGCCGACTCCGTCGTCATCGACCCGCACAAGCACGGCCTTCAGCCGTACGGCTGCGGCGCGGTGATCTTCAGGGATCCGAACGTCGCGAACTTCTACGACCACACCTCGCCGTACACGTACTTCACGACGGGCGAGGACATCCACATGGGCGAGATCTCGCTCGAGTGCTCGCGCTCCGGTACGTCGGCGGCCGCGTTGTGGATGACGCTGCAGCTGCTGCCGTTGACGCGTGAGCGCATGGGTGAGGTCGTCGCGCCGGGGCGTCGCGCTGCGCTTGCGTGGGCCGAGAAGTTGCGCGCGTCCGACGTGTTCGAGCTGTACCAGGAGCCGGACCTCGACATCGTCAGCTACTTCCCGATCGGCGACTCGCTCACCGACATCGACCGTCGCTCCGGCGCGATCCTCACCGCCGGCATGAATGCCCCGCGCGACGAGTCGCTGTTCGTCGCGACGTATCAGGTGGACGCCGACGACATGGCCGCGCGCGGGCACGTCATCGATGAGCGAAGCGCCGGGTCGGCGCAGGAGGGCGAACCCCTCGTCGGCGCGCGCATTCTGCGCAGCGTGACGATGAAGCCCGAGACCGAACCCGTAATCGACCAGATCCACGCCGCTGCCGAGGCCCTCGCCCGACAGGCCGCCACGGCCGAACGCGACGCTCCCCTGCCCGACGAAGAGGTCGCCGAGCCGGGCATCTGACGCATCGCCGGGCCCGTCACACGCGCGTACGGCCAGGTGAGTCACGAAGTGCACGGTGAGTCATGTGGAAGCGACTCACCCTGCACTTCGTGACTCACCTGCGTCCTGGATAGCCGCCGCGAACACCCGGGCCGACGCCTCGAGACCGTGCGCTCCGAGGTACGCGCCGCCGGGACGAACAGTGCCTTTCTGTCAGCGCACCTGCGGTTGAGCGACGAGGTCGCCATATCCGGTGCCCCACAGGCGGTCAGCCAGTTCATAGGCCGCGAGCGCCCAGGGTGCCAGTCGTTCACCCGGCTCGATGGCGAGGGGAGTGAAACGCACGAGCGCACCCATCGACGCCGGCCCGATCTCGAGCTGCCCCGTCGCCCCGGCCTCGTCGTCGACGACCTGGAGCGCGCCACGCACGTCATCGGTGACGAGCGCGTCGGGCCCCGGGTGACCGCAGACATGAACGGTGGTCGTCTTTGCGGCCTGCACGGCCTCCGTCGCCAGGTAGGCAGAGCCGATTCGCGCCGCGTCGCACGCCTCGACAACGAGGTCTTCGAACTGCGTCATCGCCAGAGGCAGCGTGCCGTGGATGAGCAAGTGCTGGTGCGTGTCGAGCAACGAGAACCGCTCGAGGCCCTTGCCGAGCGTTGAGATGCCGCCGCTGTGACGCGGATTGAGCTCATGGGGGATGAAACCCTCAGCGGTGAGGATGCCGTCGATGCCGAAGGAGCCGCGGTAGTGATGGCGCCGCGCGAGCACTTCGCCGACAGCGCGGGCGGTGGCGCGCATCTGATCGCGATCAGCCGGCGCCGGATCCCACCACGAAGAGATGCCCGCCTGACGAAAGCGATCGCTGCCGTGGGGCTGCAGCATCACGAGTTCCACCGGCCGGAGGACGGCGACGCCGTCGTCAGCGACCTGACCGTGGATGGAGCAGGGCACACCTTCGAGGTAGGGCATGAGACGCAGCCGCTCGGCATGGGGCGCGAGCGCTTCGTATGCGGCCGCGCCGTCGTCCGTGACGTGCCGCACCAGCACCGCGCCACCGTTGAGACCCTCGCTCGCGTCAGCCGACCAGACCGTTCCGACACCGCGATCGAGACGCGCGGCGGCCCCTCGCACCTCGTCGAGGCGTGCTGGGACGACCTCTTCGGGCGCATGCGGGACGCCTGCCGCCTCCCACAGCTCGCGGCTGAGCGTCTTGTCTTCCAACCGCTCCTGCGTCTCGCTGCGCGCGCCGTAGGTGCGTCGCTCGTAGAACGAATCAGCGCCGAGAGCGAGCGCGACGATGACGACAGCCCTCGCCTCGGGGTCGAACGCGTCGAGCACCGCGCCCACCCCGTCGTCCGACTCCCGCAGAAGGTGCTGCCAGGCGCGTACCTCATCGACCACGTCATGCACCGGGCTCATCGCCGAGCGGTGAACCGTGATCGAATCTGGCTCGGGCAGCGGGCCGGTGCCGTCGCCCCACGTGATCACGAGGATGCGCGCGGCACCGTTCTCGCGGGCCTGCTCGACGTGACGGGTCGCGCTTGCCAGGACGGGGGCGAGGATGATGGCCGGGCGCCCCTCGATGTCGTCACGCCGGCGCGCTGCGAGGTGCTTGCTCAGGCGCTGCAGAGGGTCCGGGCTGGCGTCCATACCCGATCGTAGGGCGGTTCGTGGCCACCGTTCGACCGATTTCCTCACGCGGCGCCATGGCCTGAGGCCGCGCAGCGCACCCCGCGATGGCACCCCGGCGCAGGACACCCGCGCTGCGTGCCGGCACCACGGCAAGACGCCGTATGCGAGCGGGTCGAAGATTCGGGCGGAGGGTGAATCACCCCGCGCCGGGTCATGTCGTTCTATCGCACGCCCCGTAGGCTGGGGGCATGGCTATGAACACGGCGTTCGCCGTCCTTCCCGGCATGACGATCGACGAGCTTCCCAGCGGCATCCTCGACGCGACGACCGACTACGTCACGGGTGAGGAAGCCATCTCGAACGCCCTGCCGGCCGGTTACGTCGGCGCCTTCACGGCGCGTACGAACGACGAGCGTGACGCCGTCGTCCTCGTCGGCTACGAGCTGATGCTGCAGCCCGACCTCATCCCGGACATCGCCGACGAAGCCGTCACCGCCGTCTTCGCAGGCGGGTCGAAGACGTGGCTGCTCATCATCGACGCCGGCGAGTCGAGCCGCATGCTGTCGCTCGACGACACGCAGATCACCGCTGAGGACGGCGAGCCCGTCGAGGGAGAGCCGACGTCCGTCATTGACGGTGACCCCGAGAAGACGCTCAAGAAGGCGGTCGGCGACCTCACAGGCGTCAGCCTCGACGCCGTCATCGCCGACAAGGGCCTGCTCGTCATCGTCGAGGACTGACGCTTCGGGTGGCCGCGCGAACCGACCGACCACGTCGACATCGCGTTCGCCGCTGCCCACGCAGCAAGGCGGGTAACTCACGGGTAGGCGCGAAGTTCCGCGCCAACCCGTGAGTTACCCGCCACCGTGCGTCATTCGCCGCGTCAGTTGGCCCACTGAACACGAACCGGGAGCTTCTTCACCCCGTTGACGAAGTTCGAGCGCACGCGCTTGACGTCACCGGCGAGCTCGATCGAGTCGATGCGCGGCAGCAGCTCCTCGAGCAGCAGACGAATCTCGAGGCGCGCGAGGTTGTTGCCGAGGCACAGGTGCGGTGAGCCCTTGCCGAACGTCATGTGATCGACGTTCTTGCGCGTCACGTCGATCTTGTACGGCTCGGGGAAGACGTCCTCGTCGCGGTTGCCGGAAGCGAACCACATGACGACCTTGTCGCCGGCCTTGATCTGCTTGCCTCCGAGCTCGACGTCCTTCGTCGCCGTCCGACGGAAGTGGTAGACGGGCGACGCCCAGCGCAGCAGCTCCTCGAGGCCCGACTCGATGAGCGACGGGTCGTCCTTCATCGCCTCGAACTGATCGGGCTGCGCGATGAGGCCGAGCATGATCTGGCTGATCGCGTGACGCGTCGTCTCGTTGCCGGCGATGACGAGCAGTGAGAAGTAGTTGTTGAAGTCCTGGTCGGTGAGCGGAACCCCGTCCTCGGGCATCTTGTTCGCGAGGATCGAGACGAGGTCCTTGCCGTCGCCACCGACGCGCTTGTCGCGCAGGTCGCGGCCGTAGTCCCACACGTCCTGAACCGTCGGCGAACGGAACGGCAGGTGACGGTACTTCTCCGACTCGGGCGAGTCGAGCAGGTGCTCGGTGTAGTCGGGGTCGGTGTTCGCGACCATCTCGTTGCCCCACTGGATGAGCTGGCCCGTGTGCTCGCGCGGCACGTCGAGCAGACGCGCGAGCACCTGGATCGGGAAGTCCGCGGAGATCTTCTCGACGAAGTCGAACTCACCGTTCGGCGACGCCTTCTTCGTCTCGTCGACGGTGTTCTTCGTCAGCTCGCGCAGGAACGCCTCGTAGTTCTTCAGCAGGTTGCGCGGCGAGAACTCGCGCTGGATGAGCTTGCGCAACGCGGCGTGACGGGCGCCGTCCGTCTCGAGGATGGAGCGGCGAAAATCCATGAGGTCGTCGTCGACGTCCTCGAGGTTGACGAACTGCTCCGACGTGAACGTCTCGGAATCCTTGTCGACGGCCCAGATGTCGTCGTACTTCGTGACGGCCCAGAAGCCCTTGCCGTCGCTCTCCTGGGTCCAGTGCACCGGGTCGGCGTGACGCAGCGCGTCGAACTGCGCCCATCCCTCGTTGTCGCGGAAGCGGTCGATGTTGGACAAGTCGACGTCGGCGACGTCGAACGCGGCGTCGGCCTCGGGAGCTGCGCCCTGGTCGATGATGGTCATGTCGTCTCTCCTCGTTCAGCAGGAAAATCGGGAAGGGTGCGCGAAGCGCCTGGTCGCGGGCGCGATCACAGGTGGTAGGTGTACTCGCGGAACTCCCAGTCGGTGATGAAGCTGTTGAAGCGCTCGATCTCGTTGCGCTTGTAGGCGAGGAACGTCGCGACGAACTGCTCGCCGAGCACCTCACGCATCTCGGTGTCCGCCTCGAGCGCGTCGAGTGCGGCGCACAGCGACGACGGCAGCATCGGCGAACGTTCCGGGTCGTAGCCGTAGCCGACGAGCGGCTCGCCGGGGTCGACCTCGTCACGGATGCCGAGGTAGGCAGCGGCCAGCGTCGCCGCCGTCAGCAGGTACGGGTTGGCCGACGCGTCGCCGAGGCGCAGCTCGAGACGCGACGCGGAGCCGCGCTCAGGCGGGATGCGCACCATCGCGCTGCGGTTGTCGAGACCCCAGTCGATGAGCCACGGCGCGAGCGTGTCGGGCCCGAACCGCTTGTACGAGTTGATCGTCGGGTTCGCGAGCGCCGTCAGCGCCGGTGCATGCTTGAGGATGCCGCCGATCGCGTGATGCGCGACCTTCGACAGGCCGTGCTCGCCGTTCGGGTCGTCGAACAGGTGGTTGCCGTCGGCGTCCTGCGTCGAGAAGTGCAGGTGGAAACCGGAACCACCCTCGTCGTTGAACGGCTTCGCCATGAACGTCGCGAGCTTGCCGCGCGCCCGCGCCATCTCCTTGACGGCGGCCTTGAAGCGGAACGCGCGGTCGGAGGCGTCCATCGCGTCCGAGTGCCACAGGTTGATCTCGAACTGGCCGCTCGAGAACTCGTGGTTCGCGGCGACGACCTCGATGTCGTACTCGCCGAGCTGACGCAGCGTCTGCAGCAACACGTTCTCCGGGTCACCACGCAGGCCGCTGACGTAGACGTTGCCGCTCATCTCGCCGTAGCGCGACCAGCCGGAATCGGAGTTCTCGTCCTCCTGCAGCACGTAGAACTCGAGCTCGGGCCCGCAGATCGGCGTCCCGGCGATCGAGGAGAACTTCTCGATGACGTTCTTGAGCACGTAGCGCGGGCTCTCGGCTGACGGCGAGCCGTCCGGGTTGAACACGTCGGCGATGACGTGCGCGACGCCCGGCTCCCACGGCACGCGCGTCAGCGTCTCGATGTCGGGGCGCGCGACGATGTCCGGCAGGCCGGCGGCGAGCCCACCCTCGATGTCGACGACGTCGCCCATCGGCGTCGTGCCGTAGACGCTGCGGCAGAACGCGACCCCGTGACCCGTCGTCCGCTCGAAGCGGTTGACGAGCAGGTCCTTGCTGCGGTCGGTGCCGATGATGTCGGAGTAGCCGAGGCGGATGACGTCGATGCCCTCCGCCCGACACTTCGCCATGGCCTCGGCCACGGCCCCCGGCTCGCTCGACTTGCTCCCTGAGTTCGTCATGCCTCGTCGCCTCTCCCGCAGTTGTGAGCGAACCTCGACGGTTGCCGGGTCGGGGTGCGCACGTTTCGTTCGGGTCCGAACATACCGTGTGACTCACGCCACACAAACCCTAATGATCGGGTAGCCTAGCGCGTGTCGTACGGATACGAACGATTTACGGCGAAGGAACTTCGACGCCCTCGCCGTGCGCACACGCGCCGACACCGAAAGGGCTCTGCCATGAGCGAATCCCCCGAACTCAAGGGTTTTTTCTACCCGCGCACCGTCGGCGGCACGTCGGGCATCATCCCGTCACCGCCGTGGTACTACTCGGGCGACCTGCTCACCGTCGAGTACCGCACGAACCCCGAGCGCGTGCGCGAACTGCTGCCCGAACCGCTGGAGCTCGCGGATGAGGACCCGGGCGCCGTCGCGCTCATCTGGGCCGACTGGCAGTCGTGCAGCTCGTCGCGCGAGGAGCTGCTCGACCCGGTGCGCGCGCAGTACAAGGAGGCGTTCGTCGTCGTGCGCTGCTCCTACGAGGGCCGCACGTTCAGCCGCTGCGTCTACATCTGGGTCGACAAGGACTTCGCCATCGGCCGCGGCCTGCACCAGGGCTACCCGAAGAAGCTCGGCTCGATGTGGCAGACGCGTCCGCACCCCTTCAGCCAGGGCGCGCCGCAGATCGCGGAGGGCGGAATGTTCGGCGCGACGCTCGCGGCGGGCGACCGCCGTCTTGCTGAGGCCGTGCTGACGCTGCGTGAGCCGAGCGAGACGAACGGCTTCGTCAACGGCCACCCGATGGCCCACCACCGCATCTACCCCGACATCGCGCGCGGCGCTACGGGTGACGCCTACAGCGAGCTGATCTCCTCTGACGCGTCGGAGTTCGAGGGTGGCCAGGCGTGGAAGGGTGACGTCGACCTGCGCCTGTTCGAGTCGCCGACGGAGGAACTCGCGAAGCTCGAGGTCGACGAGATCATCGGCGGCTACTACCGCCAGATCGGGGTTGTGTGGAACGGCGGAGAGACGCTCGAACGTCTCGTGTGAGCCAGGCGGCCGCGAAGGGCGGCAGCCTGCGTCGCAGATGAGTTCGTGGACACACGGCACGCAGCGTCACGCCGCCGACCCACCCCACCCCGGACGGGTGTAGTGTGATTTGGATCACGACGAGAGGGGCAGGGATGCGGCATGAGTCCCGATCGCAGGGTTGCGCCTGCGGGTGCGGCCCCGGCTGCGTCCACGCTCGGCTCGCCGACGCGATCCCCGTCGTCAGTTCGCTGTTGAGCTCGACGGCACGCGACGAGGGTCTCGTCATAGCCATCGCGGACCGCGAGGCACGCCTGCACTACGTCGACGGAGACTCCCGCGCCCGCAGCCGCGCCGAGAGCATCGGCTTCACCGCGGGGGCGAACTGGTCGGAGGCGCAGGTCGGCACGAACGCGCCGGGCCGAGCTGTGGCCCGCGGCGAGGCGGTCTCGATCCATCGCGAGGAGCACACGCGCCCGGACGTCCACCCGTTCAGCTGCTCCGCGGCGCCGCTCGTCGACCCCGTCACCGGCGAGGTGCTCGGCGCTCTCGACGTGACGGGAGGTGACGCTGCGGCGGACCGGCGCACCCTCGCACTCGTGCAGGCCACCGCGGCCGCGGCCGCTCGTGAACTTCGCCTCGCCGGGGTGCCGGTCGGCCCTCCACCGCACACGAGCGCGCGGCTGCGTCTCGTCCACCACGGCCGCCCCTGCATCGAAACGGGTACGGCCACCCACGCACTCACCGACCGCCACGCCGAACTCCTCGCGACACTCGCGCTCGAACCCCAAGGCCTCAGCGCCGACGAGATCGGGGCCCTCGTCTACCCGGACGGCACGCCGCCCGCCACCATCCGCGGCGAGTTGCTGCGGCTTCGTCGACGGCTCGACACGATTCCCGGCGCGCCGAACCTCGAGAACCGCCCCTACCGCCTCACGGGGCCACTGCTCATCGATGCCGTCCAGGTCACGGAGCATCTGCGTCGCGGCGAGCACGACGAAGCCCTCGAGCTGTATCGCGGAGCCTCGCTGACGCGCAGCGAGGCGGAGCCCGTAGTCGACCTGCTGCGTTCGACGTCCGGGTCGCTGCGCGAAGCGATGCTCAGTGACGCCACTCCCGAGACCCTTCTGCGCTACCTCGACCTGCCCGAGGCCGCCGATGACGTCGAGTCGTGGCACATGGCACTCACCGTCCTGCCACCGCGCGCGCCACAGCGGGCCATCGTTCTCACGCATCTCGAACAGCTCGACACTCGTCTGCGCCAGGCGAACTGACGCCCGCACAGCGCGTTGCACGGGCAGTGCAACGTTGATGCAACGCAGCCCCTCGTAACGTGACGCACATCACGCAACCCCGCGTCACATCCCGCGGGCTCAGGGAAAGGAAGCTGCGATGACGGTCTACGCTAACCCGGGAACCGAGGGCTCCAAGGTCGAGTTCAAGAAGCGCTACGAGCACTTCATCGGCGGCGAATGGGTCGCGCCGAAGAAGGGGCAGTACTTCGAGAACCCCACCCCGGTCACCGGCAAGACGTTCTGCGAGGTGGGCCGCGGCACCGCCGAGGACATCGAGGCCGCACTCGACGCGGCCTGGGCTGCGGCACCGACATGGAACAAGACCTCGCCCGCGGAGCGGGCACTCATCCTCAACCGGATCGCCGACCGGATGGAGGAGAACCTCGAGAAGATCGCCGTCGCGGAGACGTGGGACAACGGCAAGCCGGTGCGCGAGACGCTCAACGCCGACATCCCCCTCGCGATCGACCACTTCCGCTACTTCGCCGGCGCCATCCGCGCGCAGGAAGGCAGCCTCTCGCAGATCGACGAGGACACCGTCGCTTACCACTTCCACGAGCCGCTCGGCGTCGTCGGGCAGATCATCCCGTGGAACTTCCCCATCCTCATGGCCGTGTGGAAGCTCGCGCCGGCGCTGGCGGCCGGCAACTGCGTCGTCCTCAAGCCCGCCGAGCAGACGCCCGCGTCGATCATGGTGCTCATCGAACTGATCGAGGACCTCCTACCCGCAGGAGTCGTCAACGTCGTCAACGGGTTCGGCGTCGAGGCCGGAGCGCCGCTCGCGTCGAACAAGCGCATCCGCAAGATCGCGTTCACGGGTGAGACGACGACCGGCCGCCTCATCATGCAGTACGCCTCGGAGAACCTCATCCCGGTGACTCTCGAACTCGGCGGCAAGAGCCCCAACATCTTCTTCGAGGACATCGCGCAGGCGGACGACGCGTTCTACGACAAGGCGCAGGAGGGCTTCACCCTCTTCGCTCTCAACCAGGGCGAGGTGTGCACCTGCCCGTCGCGCGCGCTCGTCCAGGAGTCGATCTACGAGCAGTTCATGGCCGACGTCGTCGAACGCACGAAGAAGATCAAGGCCGGCAACCCGCTCGACGACTCGACGATGATCGGCGCGCAGGCCTCGAACGACCAGTTGCAGAAGATCCTTTCCTACCTCGACATCGGCCAGAAGGAGGGCGCGAAGGTGCTCACCGGTGGTCGGCAGGCCGAGTTGGACGGCGATCTGGGTGGCGGTTTCTACGTCGAGCCGACCATCTTCGAGGGCACGAACAACATGCGGATCTTCCAGGAGGAGATCTTCGGGCCGGTCGTGTCCGTGGCGAAGTTCGGTACGTACGACGAGGCGCTGAAGATCGCGAACGACACCCTCTACGGCCTCGGCGCCGGTGTGTGGTCCCGCAACGGCAACACCGCCTACCGCGCGGGCCGCGACATCCAGGCGGGCCGCGTGTGGGTGAACAACTACCACAACTACCCGGCACACGCCGCGTTCGGCGGCTACAAGAGCTCCGGCATCGGGCGGGAGAACCACCTCATGATGCTCGACCACTACCAGCAGACGAAGAACCTCCTCGTCTCCTACTCGGAGAACAAGCTCGGCTTCTTCTGAGCCGACCCGCATCACGGATCAGATCGCAACCACACGAAGGGAAGAGTCATGAGCACCATGCAAGCTGCAGTCGTGGACGTCTTCGGCGAAGACCTGAACGTCAAGGACGTGGAACTGCCGGAACCCGGGCCGGGTCAAGCGCTCGTCAAGCTGATCGCATCGGGTGTGTGCCACACCGACCTGCACGCCAAGGACGGTGACTGGCCGGTCAAGCCCGAACCGCCGTTCATCCCCGGCCACGAGGGAGTCGGCGTCGTCGAGAAACTCGGCGAGGGCGTCACCGAACTCGCCGTCGGCGACATGGTGGGCAACGCCTGGCTCGCCTCCGCGTGCGGCACGTGTGAACACTGCCGCACCGGCTGGGAGACGCTGTGCGAGGAGCAGACCAACGGCGGGTACAGCGTCGACGGCTCGTTCGGGCAGTACATGCTCGTCGACGCCACGTTCGCCGCTCGCATCCCCGAGGGCGCGGACCCCCACGAGATCGCTCCCGTGCTGTGCGCCGGCGTCACCGTGTACAAGGGTCTGAAGGTGACGGAGGTGCGCCCCGGGCAGTGGGTCGTCATCTCCGGCATCGGCGGGCTGGGGCACATCGCCGTCCAGTACGCCAAGGCCATGGGCATGCGGATCGTCGCCGTGGACGTCGCCGACGACAAGCTGGAGCTCGCGAAGAAGCACGGCGCGGAGGTCACGGTGAACGCCGCGGTCGAGGACCCGACGCAGGCCGTCCTCGACGCCACAGGCGGTGGCGCCCACGGCGTCCTCGTCACGGCGGTGCACCCCAAGGCGTTCGGCCAGGCCATCGGCATGGCGCGTCGCGGGGGAACCATCGTGTTCAACGGTCTTCCTCCGGGTGATTTCCCGGCGCCGATCTTCGACGTCGTCCTCAAGGGCCTGACGATCCGCGGATCGATCGTCGGCACCCGGCAGGACATGGTCGAGGCTCTCGACTTCTACGCCCGAGGCCTCATCCACCCGACGTTCAGCAAGCGGAACCTCGACGACATCAACGCGGTGTTCGACGAGATGCACCACGGCAAGATCGACGGGCGCGTCGTCATCGACTACACGACGGAGCGTGAGGACAAGTGATGAACCTCGAGTCACGAGCCGGTGTGGCCGGAGAGACCGTCAGCCGGGTCGCCCTGACGTCGGACGCCGTCGCTCTGCTGCACCAGCTCGTGGCCGAGCACGGTCGTCTCATGTTCCACCAGTCCGGCGGGTGCTGTGACGGGTCGACCCCGATGTGTTACCCGGCAGGACAGTTCCGCACGGGTCAGGCCGACGTCCTGCTCGGCACGTTCACGCTCCCGGACGTGGCAGGCGACGATGCCGAGTTGGAGTTCTGGATGAGCCGGGAACAGTTCGAGACGTGGAAGCACACTCACCTCACCGTCGACGCCATCGACGGACGGGGCGGCGGCTTCTCCCTCGAGGCGCCCGAGGGCAAACGCTTCCTCATTCGCTCCGATCTGATGTGAGAGAACCTCGCGCGGCCGGGGGCACGGTGGACGTCATCCACGTCTGTTCGGATCCGAAAGATAATGTGGGCTGATGCCGAGTCATCACACGCTGCTCGAGACCGAGACCCTGGCCTCGAGCAAGCTGGCCGACGCGAAGATCGATGTCGCCGCCATGCACGCCGTCAGCAGCATCCACCGCGCGGCGAACGCATCGCGCAACCACATGACGAACACCGTCCTGCGTCCGCACGAGCTGTCGTGGACGGGTTTCGTCGTGCTGTGGAGCGTGTGGATCTACGGCGAACCCGAGACGCGCGAGGTCGCCGAGAGCGCCGGCATCAGCAAGGCGACGCTGTCGGGCGTCGTCAAGACCCTCTCAGCCCGGGGATGGCTCAAGCGCACCCAGTCGTCGAGTGACAAGCGGTTCGCGCACCTGTCACTGACGCCCGCCGGGATGACGCTCATGGAGGAGCTGTTTCCCCAGTTCAACTCCGGCGAACAGCAACTCGTCGCCGACCTGACGCCCGACGAACTCACCGTCCTGACGAAGGCACTCCGCAAGGTCGTGACGACGGCCGAAGGCCTCGGCGCCCACACGTCCGTCTGACGTCCACCCGAGGCCCGCCCGGCGCCCGCCCGGCGCAGCGTGGCCGATGATGTGACGCCTACCAGTCAACCCGCCCGATCGAGGAGAACCATGCCGTTGCGCCCCGTCACCACGTGGACGCTCGAGATGCCCGAGCGCCCGCACACCACGCCGCGTGGCCACTGCGTCAGCACCCCGACGGCCGACGCCCCCGACGTCGCACCCGGCCCGCATGACGACATGGCGAGCCGTCCTGAGGACGTTCGGATCGACCTGGTGCCGAACCCGAGCCCCGAGTTCGCCCGCTACCTCTACGCCGTCGTCGGCGGGCCGTGGACGTGGACCGACCGCCTCGGATGGACGCGCGAGCAGTGGCTCGCCGACCTCGGCGTCACCGGCACCGAGACCTACGTCGCGTACGTCGGCGGCGAACCGGCGGGCTACGTGCAGATCCAGCCGACACCGGTCGGCGCGGCGGAGGCGCGTGGTCGAGCGAGCGTCGAGATCCGCTACTTCGGACTCGTCGAGACCGCCATCGGACGGGGCCTCGGCCGCACGCTGCTGGCCCATGGCATCGACGCAGCCTGGACGCTCGCCGAACGTCATGAGGTGCCGGCGACGCAACGCGTCTGGGTTCACACGTGCAGCCTCGACGGCCCGGCGGCGCTGCGAAACTACGAGCGACGCGGCTTCGTCGTCATCGACGAGACGACGGAACTCATGGACTACCCCGCACAGCCCCTCGGCGCCTGGCGTTCCGCCGGCGGGCCCGCGTGAGCAGGGCCCGGCCGGCACGCCGCCTCTGAGGTACGCCCGGGGCGAGTGAGTGGCTCCGCACTCAGACGCTGCGCAAATGCACCCGGGTGCACTTGTGCCGAGGTGAACTGCCCCCCGGGCCGAGGTGAACGCGAGACGACGACGGCCCCGTCGGCGCCTGGCTCTTGGCTCGCGTCCTCGGAAACACAGCGTGAAGAACCGGGGTCAGTGTGCGTGGGCTCAGGCGTGACGAGCGCCCTCGACGACATCGCTGAGCAGCCGCAGTTGTTGCACGTAGGCGTCGAAGGTGCGTCGCGCTCAGGCGGGACGGGCGCGTTCGACGAGGTCGCTGAACAATCGCAGCTGCTGTCCGTCGGTGTCGAAGGTGTCCTCCGGGTGCCATTGCACCGCGACGATGCCGGCCCCCGCGCCCACAAGGCCTGACTCGCGCTCGCTCGCCGAGGTGCCTGCCGCCACAGCGTCGGTCGTCGGGTCGAGTTCGACGGCTTCCGTCGTCCCGTCATCGGCACGCGCGACGACCCGCCAGCCGGGCGCGACGTCCCGTAGGCACTGGTGGTGGTAGCAACTGGCCTTGACGCTCGACCCGCCGAGCACCTGCGCGAGGCGAGACGACGGGTCCAGCTCGACGTCCTCGACGCGATGACGGTGCGCCGACACGCCGAGCTCGTCGTCCATGTCGAAGTGCAACGTGCCCCCCAAGGCCACGTTGAGCAACTGCATGCCACGACAGATCGCGAGCGCCGGCACGGCCCGTCCGACGATGACGCGGGCGAGTGCGAAGTCGAACGCGTCCTGTTCGACGTCGACGTCGTAATGGGTGTCGTGCATCGCTTCGCCTGTCCAGACGGGCGAGATGTCGCCACCACCGGGCAGGAGGATGCCATCGGCGAAGGCCACGCGTTCGGCGACCCGGTCGACGAACGCGTCTGGAATACCGGCGAACCCACGCGTTGGGTCGACGAGTGCGTCGGGAGCCCCGCGCTCGGTGCCGTCATCACCCCCAGCGGTCATCGGCTCGGCGATCGGGGCAATGGGGTGGATGACGACCGGCTCGCCCCCCGCCGCCCAGACGGCGTCCATGAGCGCGCGCGCCATGACATCTGCGCCGTAGCGCAGAGCTGACGCGGACGCGGAGAACCGCGCCGGCATCGCGATGATGGGTCGACTCACGCCGTCACCCGCCTTGTCTTCGTCGTCATCGTCATCACCTCACAGTTCTCCCACGTGGTGCGTTTCGACACCACGTGGGGAGATTTCGCCACGAACAACTCCCACATCGTGCGTATCAACACCGAGTGGGGAGAACTCGCCACGAACAGCTCCTACTCGGGGCGTGATTGCACCGAGTGGGACATCATTCCGCGCCGCCCCGCCGGTCGTGTCGCACCGAGCGGTGCGGCTGAGCCTGCGAAGCCACACCGCCGGAAGACGCGCCAGAAGGTGCGGGCATCACGGCTGCGGAGGCATCGGCTTTCGGATACCGCGGAACTCCCAGTCGCCACCTTGGGCGGTGGAGAGGACTTCCTCCGACTCGGTCACCTGCGCGCCGACGTCGGTGCGGATGGGCGTCGGGCCCGTCACGATGTGGTTGCGCAGCGTGCCGAGGCCTTCGACCTCGACCTCGACGACGTCGCCGGGGTACACCGTCCGCGAGATGGCGGGCGTGCCGGACAGCAGCAGGTCGCCGGGCTGCAGCGTGATGGTGCGGGCGATGTCGGCGACGAGGTAGTGCATGTTCCACTCCATCTCGTCGGTCGTGCCGTCCTGCTTCACCTCACCGTTGACGAGGGTGCGGATGCGCTTGCCGCGAAAATCCCAGCCCTCGACGACGCCGGGGCCGACGGGGCAGAGCGTGTCGGCACCCTTGACGCGCAGCATCGAACCGGAGTCGGTGTCGCGGAAATCGTGCAGGCCGTAGTCGTTGGCGACGGTGTAGCCGCGGATGTGGTCGCCGGCCTCCTCGGGCGAGATGTTGCGGCACGTCTTGCCGATGACGATGGCGATCTCGCCCTCGTAGTTGAGCCACTTGCAACCCTCGGGGCGCACGACGGCACCCTCGTGCGTGTTGAGCGCGGAGACGGGCTTGTGGAAGTACGTCGGCGCCTTCGGCAGCGTCGTCATCATCTCGTCGACGCGGCTGCGGTAGTTGAGGTGCACGCAGACAATCTTGCTCGGCGCCACGGGCGGCAGGTGCGTCGCGTCGGCGATGGCGACGCGACGACCGTCGCCGGCGACGAGGTCGTCACCGTCGACGACGACGTCGACGGGGTTGCCGTCCAGCAGGATGCGGCGGGTTTCGCGCAGGGTCATCGGGTTCTCCTCGTGGGGTGGATCAGGATCAAGGTCAAGGTCGGCGGGGCGTCCCGGGCGCCCCTTCCCCTCTGCGTGCACGTGCACCCCGGTGCATCTGCACGCAGAGGGGAAGGTGTCGGGGGCTACTCACGGTGAGCGGAGGACGTCGGGCGAAAGAGGTCGCAGGAAGGGTGGCGCAGGAAAAAAGCGAGCGACGGACGTCGGACAGCCAACGCCCTCAGTCGGCGGCCGGGACGTCGGGGATGTGTTGCGGGCCCGCCTCAGCAGCCGCCGAGGCAGCCTTCTGACGCAAGACGTCGTCGTCGATGACGGTACGGTGCGGCGCGGGGAAGCCACCGTCGGGCTGGTCGAACCACAGGTGAACCTGGCCAGTACCGACGGAGTTCTCGTACTCGCCGTACTGACGCGACGGGGCGGTGCAGTCGCCTTCGCCGAGGGCACCGATCATCATGAGGTAGTGCCCGAATCGTGCTTCGGGCTTGTACCGGTAGAACTCGTCCATCGTGTCGAGGACGCGCGCGTGATCGCCGTTCGCGAACCATTCCATGCGCTGCAGGTCGGCCTGGCACGCCTCCTGCGAGAAGATGTGCTCGCTGCCGGCGGCCTCGTGGTCGCGCAGCTTGCGCAGCGGCCAGAACGTGTGGCTGAGCGCGCCGGAGGCGATGAGCAGCACCTTGCGGTCGCTCTCGCGGATGGCGTCACCGAGCGCGCGGCCGAGGCGCAGGTTGTCCTCCGTGTCGGCTGTTTGGCACACGCCGATGGAGATCCACTTCTTGTCGTCGAGGCCCTTGCCGAGGTACTCCCACATGTTCGTCGTCGCGTAGAAGATCGGCAGCGAGTGGTCGTCGATCGCGGTGATCCACGTGCCGTGCTCGTCGGCCTTGCTCGCGATGAGGTGCGCGAGCTCCGGGTCGCCGGGGAAGTCGTAGTGACGGCGCGTCATGCCGCGCGGCAACTCCTCCGACGTGAACAGCCCCGAGCGGCGATCCTGCGCCGTGACGACGAACTCGACGGTCGTCGCCCAGTGGCTGTCGAGTACGACGACGGTGTCGTAGTCGAGCACGTCGAACACCTCGCGCCGCAACTGCTGGAGCCCGGCGACGAGCGTCGTGTCCTCGCCGTTGTTGAGGCTGCGCCGCACGTCCTCGGGCAGCATGATCGTCGGCACGTGCGCCAGCAGACCGGCGCCTACCACTTCACCCATGTCCGTCTCCTTCGTTCATCGTCGTTTCTCGTCACTGACCTGCCCCAAGGCCCGCCATCCTCTGCGTGCACGTGCACCCAGGTGCACCGCACGCAAAAGATGTGCGGCGGGCACCTGCGAGCAGTGCCGCACAATTTCTCGGCCATTCAGTTGTTCAGCGACTCGATCGTTCAGTTGCTCGGCGCGAAGACGGAGTTCTTCACGTCGCAGTAGAAGTCGAAGCTCCAGATGCCGCCCTCGCGGCCGATACCGGACCGGCCGCTGCCACCGAACGGCGCGCCGAGGTCGCGGACGAAGAAGCAGTTGACCCAGACGGTGCCCGCGCGCAGTTGCGCCGAAACGCGTTCTGCCCGCTCGGGGTCCGACGTCACGAGCGTCGCGGCGAGGCCGAAGCGCGTGTCGTTCGCCATCGCGACGCCGGCCTCGTCACCGTCGAACGTCTCGATCGTGAGGACGGGGCCGAAGACCTCCTCGGTGAGGATCTCCGAGCCCTCGGGGCAGTCGGCGAGGATCGTCGGCGAGTAGAACAGGCCGCCCAGCTCGTCGTTCGGCCCCCCACCCATGAGGACGCGCGCGCCGTCGGCCTTGGCGCGCTGCACGAAACCGTCGACGGTGTCGAAGTGCTTGCGCGTGATGAGTGCGGAGACGTCGCTCGTCAGGTCGCGCGGGTCGCCCTGCTTGAGCGTGCGAGCCTTGTCGAGCACACGCTGCGTGAACTCCTCGGCGATCTTGGCGTCGACGAGCAGACGCGCGCCCTTGAGACAGACCTGCCCGGCGTTGTCGAACTGCTCGACGGCGATGTCGACGGCCAGATCCATGTCGGCGTCGTCGAGCACGAGCAGCGGCGACTTGCCGCCCAGCTCGAACGACAACGGGACGATGTTCGGCGCGGCCGCAGCAGCGATGACGCCGGCCGTCGGGACGGAGCCGGTGAAGCACAGCCGGTTGATGCCGGGGTGACGCGTCAGTGGGGCGCCCGCGTCGACGCCCGTGCCCTGTACGACGTTGAACACACCGTCGGGCAGGCCCGCGTCACGCATGATGTCGGCGAGCAGCGACGCCGTCAGCGGCGCCCACTCCGGCGGCTTGACGACGACGGTGTTGCCCGCCGCGAGCGCCGGGCCGATGCGCCAGGTCGCGAGCATGAGCGGCGCGTTCCACGGCGTGATGATGGCGACGACGCCGGCCGGGTCGTACGTGATGCGTTCGCGATGGCCGCGCCCGGGCACCGTCATGTCCGGGTGGGCGAGGTCGTTCTCGAGGTAATCGGCGAAGAAGCGGAAGTTCATCGCGACGCGCGGCATGACGCCGCGCAGGTGGCTACGCAGCAGCGCGCCGTTGTCGCGCGTCTCGACGTGCGCGAGCTCCTCGACACGCGCCTCGACGCCGTCGGCGACGTTGCGCAGCAGCGCCGCGCGCTCCGCGACCGGCATGCCGGCCCATGCCGGAAAGGCCTTGCGCGCAGCAGCGACGGCAGCGTCGACCTCGGCCTCGGCGCCTGCGCTGATCTCGCCGATGACGCTCTCGTCGATCGGGGAGACGTCGGTGAACGTCGCACCGTCAGCGCTGGTGACGCGCTCGCCACCGATCCAGTGACGCGTATCGACCTCGACCCCCTCGACGGTGATCTTCTCGGGCTGCGGCGCGGTGACCATGACGCTCCTCGCAAGGTTGGCTGGTGCGGTGATGCGCATCACACTACCAATCGTTCGGGCCCAAACGGACATCGTGCCGCGAGATCAAATCGTCATCTGATCCTCATGTGTCTCAGATCACATCATGGGTTACCGTGACCCTCGAGGCGAGATCGTTCGCCCCCGAACGAAAGGCCCGGCATGGCAACTCCCACGTCGTCTCCCGACATGAGTCCGCGCGCAGATTCCGACATCCCACACACCGAGCACCGCCTGCGTTCCGGGCGCCTCGGGGTCATCGCGATCGCGTTCATCGTCGTCTCCGCCGCCGCGCCCCTGACGGCGATGGCCGGCGGCGCGCCCGTCGCGATGCTCGTCGGCAACGGGCGAGGCATTCCGTTCGCGTACCTCATCGTCAGCGCCATGCTGCTGCTGTTCGCCGTCGGCTACACCGCGATGGCACGTCACCACACGAGCACGGGCGCGTTCTACGCGTACGTCGCGCGCGGCCTCGGCCAGCATGCCGGCGGCGCTGCGGCGTGGATCGCGCTGCTCGGTTACAACGCCATGCAGATCGGCCTCTACGGCCTCTTCGGCTCGGCCACCGCCAGCTTCTGCGCGGACAACCTCGGCTTCGACCCGCCGTGGTGGGCGTGCGCGTTCGTCGCGTGGGCCGTCATCGCGCTGCTCGGCTACCGCCAGGGATCTGTCCGTCAAGGTGCTCGGCGTCCTCGTCGCCGCGGAATTCCTCATCGTCCTCCTGCTCGACGGCGCCATCATCGGCAAGGGTGGGGAGGGCGGCCACGGCGGTGTCGCATCGCACCTGGCCTGGGATTCGTTCAGCTTCGACGCCCTGACGAGCGGTTCGCTCGCCATCGCACTGCTGTTCAACTCGGCGAGCTACATCGGGTTCGAGTCGACGACGATCTACTCGGAGGAGGCGAAGGATCCGCGTCGCACCGTGCCGCGCGCGACGTACCTCGCCGTCGCCGTCATCGGTGTCTTCTACTCGATCACGACGTTCCTCATGGTGAGCGCGCAGGGCGGTTCGACGCTCGTCGAGCACCTCGGCGGCCTCAAGCCGGACCCGACGGTCTTCCTCTTCGAGCTGGGCGACACCTACCTCGGTTCGAGCGCGACGAAGGCGATGTCGCTGCTGTTCGCGACATCCGTCTTCGCGGCGCTGCTCGCGTTCCACAACGCCGTCGCGCGCTACCTGTTCGCCCTCGGACGCGAGGGGCTCGTGCCCGCCCGCCTCGGCCACACGCACACGGTGCACCTGTCGCCGCACATGGGCTCGATCAGCCAGACGGTGCTCGCCGCCGTCGTCCTGACGATCTTCGTCGTCACCGACAAGGATCCCGTGCTCGCCCTGTTCACCTGGCTGACGCAGCTCGGCACGCTCGCCATCCTGTTCCTCATGGCGTTCGCGTCGCTCGCCGTGGTCGTGTTCTTCGCGAAGTACCGGGGCGCACGAGGCAAGGCCGCAGCCGACGACGCGGTGACGGGTGACGTCGCCACCGCCGGCACCGGCCTCGGCGGGCTCTGGCGCACCCTCGTCGCGCCCGCGCTCTCGGCCGTGTTCATGGGCGGCGTCGCTGCGTATGCCGCATCGCAGTTCGGCAACCTCATCGGAGACCCGAACAGCGCCCTCGCGTGGCAGCTGCCCGCGCTCATCGGCGTCGCCGTCGTCATCGGTGTCATCTCGTCGTTCGTCCTCAAGGCCCGCGCGCCGCAGCAGTGGGCGCTCATGGGCATGGACCGCGTCAAGACGACCGACGGCGCAACAGAGATCGACGGGACGTCGGCGGCACCGACGCCCTGAACGACCCGCGACGCAGCGCGCCCACCTCGTCACTCGACGGGGTGGGCGCGCTGCGTTCTGAGGCGCCCGGTTCGAGCGCGACAGACGTCAGTTCAGCTGCCAGATGACGGCTTCGTCCGCCTCGGCTGCCTCGGCGTAGAACTCGCGCAGCTCGGCGTCGTAGGGCATGACGTACACGTCGAGCACGTCGTCCTCGTCCCAGATATCCGGGTAGATCTCGTCGCGCGTGAACTTCTTCGCGTCGTAGCCCTTGCGCAGGATGCTCGGCGTGATGCGGCCCATCGCGGCGGCGATCGCCGTCACCCGCGCGGGCGTCACGTGGCCGACGACGACATCCTCGGAGTCAGGCACCCGCCCCTCCGAGATCGGGCTCGGAGCGTGCGCCTGCTTGTAGAGGCGCTCGAGCGCATGCCAGGCCTTGTCGACATCGAGCATGCGCTCGTCGTCGAACTTCTCGAGCGTCTCGAGCGCCTGCAGGGGCGCGTCACCCGTCGACGTGAGGTCGGTGACGAGTCGCTGCGCCTCGGTATCGTCCATGCGGTAGGCCGTCCAGATCATTCCCATGGGCCCGACGGTACTGCCCACGCCCCCCGCGTGTCAGCGCCGCCGTCAGCCGCGGCTGGCAGACTGGGAGCGAACACGGCACGCCCGGGCGCCCCGGGCCCTTCGAAAGGCTGACGATGTCGCACGAGATCACCTGGAAGTCCGTCCACGACGAGCGCGAGTCGCTGCTCGAGGATCTCGCAGGGCTGAGTGACGCGCAGTGGCGCGCCCCGTCGCTGTGCGAGGACTGGAGCGTGCAGCAGGTCGTCGCGCACCTCGCGTCGTCGGCGCGCACGTCGAAGGCGAGCGCCGCCAAGCAGATGCTGACGCACAAGGGCAACGTCCAGGCCGTCAGCGACGCCGGCGTTGCGCGTCTCTCTGGTGGCACACCCGCCGAGACGCTCGAAGCCTTCCGCGAGTCGATGCACGAGCGCGTGTCGCCGTTCTCCGCGGAGGCCGCGCTCGGCGAGGTCGTCGTGCATGCAGAGGACATCCGCCGCGCGCTCGACATCGAACACACCTACCCCGCCGAGACGCTGCGTCAGCTCGCCGACCACTACAAGGACGCGGGCCTCGGCATGGGTGCGGGCGACCGCATCAAGGGCCTGCACCTCATGGCTACCGATCAGAAGTGGGAGACGGGCAAGGGCGACGTCGTCTCCGGGCCGATCATCGCGCTCATCATGACGATGCTCGGACGCACCGCCTACCTCGACGACCTGTCCGGTGACGGCGTCGAGACGTACCGCGCGCGCCTGACGCGCTGACGCTCGTCGATGTTGCCCGGGATTCGCGGCGCGGGTGCCTGGGTTCCCGGGCAACATCGGGCGGTGGAGCCATGACACATGCCATGGGGGATCCGTGAGCGTCGGCCGCGTGAGGCGACGAACGGCGCGCCTAGACTCGAGTCATGAAGGCCTCATCGAACTCCACGGCTCAGAAGTTGCTCGCGATCTCCGGCTCGTTGGCGCTCATCGTGTTTCTCGTGCTCGGCTTCGCCTTCCACGCGTGGCCGATCGCGTGGGTGGCCTTCCTCGTACCGGGGATGATCCGGACGTGGATGGCAGTCGAGGCCCCGGAGAAACAGCACGGTTACGGCATCGGCGCGGACGATGAATCCAAGCCGTACCCCTACTCCGACGACCCTGGGGCTGCGCCGCCGGCGCCGCGTCAGTAGCGCGACGTCGTCGGCGTGCCGGCCTGCGGCATGAGCGGGCGCGCCGCGCTCTCGGGGACGATCTGCTTGCCCAGCGGGAACAGTGCGAGCGGGATCATCTTGAGGTTCGCCCAGGCGAGGGGCAGACCGATGATCGTGACGGCGAGGGCGATGGCCGTGCCGATGTGCGCGATGGCGATCCAGATGCCCGCGAGCACGAACCAGATGATGTTGCCGATCATCGACCCGACGCCCGCTGTCGGCTTGTCGACGTACGTGCGCCCGAACGGCCACACGGCGAAGTTGGCGATGCGGAACGACGCGACGCCGAACGGGAACGTCACGATGAGAATGCACATGATGAGCCCGGCGAGCATGTAGCTCAACCACAACCACACCCCGGCGAACACGAACCAGATGATGTTGAGCAACGTCTTCATTGTTCTCCCCGTGTCGTCGAACCCGGGTGGTGTCGATACGACCTCCACAGCCTATCCAGATGACCTGAATCGCTCCTGGGTCGCCTCACATGCCACCTCAGCAGGGTGCGCCAGACGTGTTCGAGGCAGGCCGTCGCCAGGCGGCGGGTGTCGACGTCGTCACCGCGACGAGGCCCGCACGCTGCAGGATGGGGCGCGAATACTCGGTGCAGTCGACCTGCAGCAGCGCCTTTCCGCGCGTCATGGCTGCCCGGGCGCGCTGCGCTGCGAGCGCGCGATAGAGGCCTCGCCCGCGATGACGTTCGTCGCACGCGCCACCCCACAGGCCCGCGAAGTCGGTATCGTCCACGAAATCGACCCGCCCCGAGCACACGATGTCGCCTGCCGAGTCGCGCACGAACCACATCTCGAAGCTTTCCGGATCGCGCCTCATGCGCTCGACGAGTTCGTCGCCCTGACGTCGGCTGCGCTCGGGGGAATCGCCGAAGACGCGCCCGGCGAGGCCTTCGGCGTCACGCATCGCCTGCTGGGTGGCGGCGCGTTCGAGCGTGTATCCGGCGGGCAGGCCCTCGTCGGCGGCGATGACGTCGTCGACCGACCCGACCATGACCGTCTCGGGCTCTTCCAGTTCGAATCCGCGCGCCTCGAGCCGCTGGAGCAGCCGCGGCAGGACGTCGTGGCCGCGCGTCTTCCATTCGAAGTGGTCGACGCGCTCGTCGGCCTCGAAATGGCTGACGACGGCGTCGATGAGTTCGTCGAGCCCGTCGTCCATGACGAACGGGTCGTAGGTGACGAATCCGCGCCGCCGGCCCGGGAACGTCGCAGCGAACACCGGGCCGATCGGCGTCACCTCGTCGGCGTCGGCCACCTCCGCCCGACCGCGCAGCTGAGAGTCGTACAGGTCGCGAAACGCCTCAGGGTTCATGGGGTGAATCTCGCAGCCCGGCGCCCCACGCCACAACTGAATTTCTCGACCGACGCGTCGTGTAGATCGCTTTGAGCTGCTCGCGCCCCACCCGGTATCCGCCAGGTGGGGCGTGAGAAGCGTGACCAGCTCGTGTCGCGCCGAGCGGATGGGGTGAGCTTGTGAACCCCTTCCGCCGGAAGACGCGCGATCGATACCTAGTCGCCCTGTCTTCTGGGCGACTTCCTCAGCGCTCACTGCGGCAGAATCCTCACTTCGTTCCGGTCCTACCTCCGCTCGCTTGATCGGGTCGTGTCGCACCGAGCGGATGGGGTGAGCTTGTGAACCCCATCCGCCGGAAGACGCGCGATCGATACCTAGTCGCCCTTCACATTCACGATCTGTCGCAACACATGCCGCACCTCGACGAGGTCGGCAGCGTCTGCCATGACCTGGTCGATGTCCTTGTACGCCTGCGGGATCTCGTCGACGAACGCATCCGTGTCGCGGTACTCGATGCCGGCCATCGCCTCGCGCAACTGATCGCCGGTGAAGCGCTTGCGCGCGGCCGAGCGAGGGAACTGACGCCCGGCGCCGTGGGGCGAGGAGTGGAGCGACAACGCGTTCCCCTTGCCGACGACGACGTAGGACGCCGTCCCCATCGACCCAGGGATGAGCCCCGGACGCCCGGCTTCGGCGTTGATCGCGCCCTTGCGCGACAGCCACACGTCAGCATCGCGCCCCTTCGCCAGCTCCGAGTACCGGCGGCCGGCACCGATGTCGTTGCACAGCGCTCGCGCGCTGGGAGCCGGAAGACGCTCTGTGTTCCCGGGTGTCGCACCGAGCTCACTGCCGAGCTTGCGAGGCAGGGAAACCGGAAGACGCTCTCTGTTCCCGGGTGTCGCACCGAGCTCACTGCCGAGCTTGCGAGGCAGGGAAACCGGAAGACGCTCTGTGTAATTGTGGTGGCAGTTGATGCGTTCCTGTTCGATGACGGGTTCGCCAGCCCATTCGCTGTACTGGCGGACGACGCGGTCCATCATTTCTTCGCGGTTGAGCAGGGCGAAGTGCTGTGCCCACTCGAGTTCGCGGATGCCGGAATGCCGCAGCATCCCGAGGACACGAGCGCAGCGAGGCCCGCAGGGCTGCGTCGCGGCGCGACCGGGAGTAGGCGTCGAACTGGGGTGTGCCCTGGACGAGGTATGCGAGGTCGCGGTCGGACAGGTCGATCCAGTTCGTCGCGCAGTAGTCGGTCGCCGTCTTGATGTGGTGCTGGGCGATCTTGTTGCCGACGCCGCGCGAACCGGAGTGCAGGAACAGCCAGACGCGGTCGTCCTCGTCGAGGGAGATCTCGATGAAGTGGTTGCCCGAGCCCAGCGAGCCGAGCTGTAGCGTCCAGTTCTTCGCGTACGTCGCGGGGTCGAACCTGGCGTCGGCGGCCATGGCGCTGAGTTCGTCGAGGCGCGTGCGCGTGTGGTCGCGGCTGATCGTGCGGTTCACTCCCCCGGCCGACAGCGGGATGGCGCGCTCGATCGCCTGACGTACGGGCGCACGGTCGACGGGCAGGTCGGTGGCGGTGTGCTGCGTGCGCACCGCGATCATGCCGCAGCCGATGTCGACGCCGACGGCGGCGGGGATGACGGAGTGCCGCAGCAACCCGAGGACATGAGCGCAGCGAGGCCCGCAGGGCTGCGTCGCGGCGCGACCTAAGACATCGCGCCGAGCGTCGGGATGACGGAGCCGACGGTGGCGCCGCGACCGAGGTGAGCGTCGGGCATGAGCGCGAGGTGCGGGAAGATGAATGGCATCGACGCCGTCGTCAGGGCCTGTTCGCGGGTCGATTCCTCGAGGATCGAGGCCCAGTTGTACAGCTTCGCGTTGATTCGCTCCATGGTGTTCTCCTTGCGTGTTCGCCTGCGCCGCATGGGGATACGGAGCAGACGTCAGGTCGTTCGGGCCGAGGGTTCGTCCGATGCCGGCGGCGTCGGGGTGTCCTGCGACGCAGATGCTTCGGGTGCGGTGAGGCGCGCGCTGCCTGCGTCGTCGACGTCCGCAGGCAGCGTTGCCGTCAAGGTGTAGGTCGCGGCGAGCCGCGCGGGATTCTCGGCGAGTTGCCACTCGTTCGGTTCGATCTCGACCATCTGGCCGGGCAGCGCGTTCCACGGGACGCTCTGGTGCTCGACGAGTGCGTCGAGTCGGAGCCCGGCGTTCAGCAGCGCCGTGACGACCTCGCCGAGCCCGTGATTCCATTCGTGCGTGACGTTCGCGGTGAACTCGTGGCCGGTCTCGACGTAGGTGCCCCCGTCGTCGAACACGAGTGGTTGCTCCTGCTCGAAGTAGGGGAACTCCACGGCAGGGGTGGTGAATTCGTCATCGCGCAGGGTGCGTTTCCCGGTGGCTGGGTGGTCGCCCATCGCCCAAAGCATCGGGTGGCCTTCGCGGATGAACAGTCGCCCGCCGGGCTTGAGCAGCGCCGCGACGACCTGGGCCCAGCGTTCGATGCTGGGCAGCCAACACAGCGCGCCGATGCCGGTGTAGACGAGGTCGAACTGCCTGCCGCCCAGGGCTTGCGGCGCCGAGTAGACGTCGGATTCGACGTACTCGATGTCGCCGTGTCCGGCTGCAGCGGCGATGCGCTGGGCCTCTTCCAGCGACTTCGGCGACAGGTCGACACCCGTGACGCGCTGCGCGCCAAGCCGTTTCAGCGACAACGTGTCGGTGCCGATGTGGCACTGGAGGTGGACGACGTCGAGCCCGTCGAGCGATCCGAGCCCCGGCGCACGCTCCACGTCGAACCGGACGACACGGCTGATGGCGTCGGGGTGGTCGATGAAGTGCTGCACCGAATAGTCGGGGCTTGCGGCATGGGCGACGGCACGGTCATCCCAGTTGGCCTTGTTGACGCGCAGGTACTCCTCACTACCAGCCGTCGCCGTCGGCGACGTGGATGCGGTCGAGAGCTGCGTGTCGTTCATGACGTCGAGTCTGCCGTGACCTGACGAACCACGCCACCGATTTTTTCGTCATGGTCAACCGCAGCGGGCCCACCTATGCAACGTCGCACCGTGATGAGTCGGCGCGGTCGCCGAATTGGAGGAAACCTCCAAACGAGACCGTCCAGAGTTGGTGCGTCTCTTGACGAAGTCGCACCAAGCAGTGCGCTTCGATGGTGAGGTACCCACCACCTGCGCGAAAGGCTCATGATGCCGAGGACCGCCACACCGACGTCGGCCGACACCACCGTCCGCGAGGAGGTCGGCATCCAGTTCCCGGCCGGATCCGACGGCACGCGCCCGACGACGCCGACCGTCAAGGCCATCGTCGCGGAAGCGGTTCGCAACAGTGACCCCGCACTGGCGGGCCGAGTCGAGGCCGACACGTCGTGGCGTCAGGGCTACGTCGGCGCGATGCGCGAACTCACCGTCCGCACCGCTGCCGATGACGATGCAGCGACGACGATCGCCCGCGACGGCCTCGCCGCGGCGCGCGCCCATCTCGTCCACGTTGCCAACGGCGGCACGCAGACACCGCTCGCCGACCTCGACGTCGACGCCGCCGTCGATGCCGCCCGCGGCACGTTCGGCACCCACACCGTGGACGGCACCGCCGAGCCTCGTCAGGAACTCGCCATCCCCTGCCAGGGGCGCATGCTGAGCGGCCACGATCTCGAACGCCAACTCGCGGCGTGGGTGCACAAGGGCATCGTGGAGCAGTCGTGCGCGGACGCCGTCATGCGTGTCGTCGCGCACCCGGAGTGGCTGAGCCTGCCTGGCCACGTCGTCGCCGACATCGGCGCCGGCGCCGAGATGGGGCCGCTCGAGATGCTGTCGAGCTGGGGCGCACGCATCCTCGCGATCGACATCCACCGCGTCAGCGAGCGCCTCGAGAAGATGGCGCGCGACGGTGCGGGCCTCGTCAGCCTGCCGACGAAGGACGGCGAGACAGGCGCCGACATCACGCGCGACACCGCGGCCGTCGCTGCGTGGATCGACGAGCAGGCGGGTGACGACACCGTCGTCCTCGGCATGCACGCCTATGCCGATTCGGGCATGCACATCCGCCTGACGCTCGCCGCCGACCTCATCGCCACCTGGCTGCAGGAGCGCCGCCCGACGACGGTGCTCGCCTATCTCGCGACGCCGACCGACGCGTTCGTCGTGCCCCAGGAGATCATCGACAGCGCCCGCTCGAGGTGGTCACGCCGCGGCAGCAAGGGTTTCGCGAAGCGCGCGCTGCGCACCGCGTCACGCGGCCAACTGTTCACCGAGCCCTACCCGAAAGGCTCGCGCGTCACCGACTGCATCATCGCCCAGCAGGGGCCCAACTACGCCGTCGCGAAGCGCCTGCAGCGCTGGCGCGCCGTCGCCTCGGAGGCTGACGGGCGCCGCGTCTCGTTCAACGTCGCACCCGCGACGTTCACCCGGTCGGTGACGAAGAACACCGCCCTCAAGGCCGCCTACGCCGGCGCGCACCACTTCGGCGTCGAGGTCTTCGCCGCCGAGACGAGCCGCGCGCTCATGGCGGCGCTGCTCATCCACGACGTCATGCGTGACGACCTCGCCCCCGGCGCCGCGCCTCAGCGCGCCCACGCCGAAGAACTCTTCAGCGACGGCGCCGCACACGGTGGCTTGTGGCGCACGGCCTGGGCACCCCGCTCGGCCCTCGGCGTCGCGGCTGCTCTCGGCGCCCCCAAGGCGCTGCGCCGCAAGGCATAGCGACACACGTCTCGCCCGCCCGTCATATCGCCTCCTCGCGACCGCCGTCCGAGGGGGCGATGCGCGTTACGCTCAAAAGAGCGGGAACACACGATTGCTCGAGCGAGACACGCAACCTGCGTGGGGGTTCATGCGTCCTCATACCGAGACCATCGTTCACGGAGAGGGGAAGTCGATGTTTGCGCCAGCCTTCATGTGCCCACACGCGCACCGCGTCACGACCTCCGCAACCGACGCCATGCCCACCCGCGGCCATGCCGAGAAGCCCAGCACAGCTGCCGGCATCCTCGCGCGCCACACCGCGAGCGAATGGATCGGCACGCAGGGCGAACAGCTGCGCCTGCGCGTCGTCGTCGAACATGTCACCGCCGCGCGACGCACGTTCACCTACGTGCTGCGCGTCGAGGGCACGAACGATCTCCTCGAGTGGTCGACTCAGCGCCGTTACGGCATCACCGAGGGTGAACGACTCGCCCTGTCCGGCCTCGTCAAGGCCCGCACCACCCCCGACGCCACGCGCGTCACGGTGCTCCGCGACTGCTTCAACCCCTTGAGGATGACGTGATCTCCCTCCCCGTGACCATTCCGCGCATCGTGCGCGGCCAAGACCGCAAAGACGCCGACCAGCGCTACTCCGGCGTCGCCGCCGGCCCCGCCGAACGAGGCTCCGGCACGACGACGTCCGTCGCGTTCCTCGCCGACGTGGGCACCACCGTCGACGTCATCGCCCGCGTCGCCGGCACCACCCCGCCACGTGACGGCGACACCGCCGACGTCGTGCGCCACTGCTTCCGAACCGTCGACGACGGCCTCGCCCTGTGCTGCCCGCTGCCCGCCACCGAACACCTGCGCCTCGGCTCCGTCATCCGCGTGCGCGGCGACGTCACCGAGCAGCGCACCCAGGGCAGCAACCACGTCACCGAGATCCGAGCCGATGAGCTCGACCTGCTCGGGTGACGCCGCCCTTCCACTGACGGGCCACGCGCGAACCTGACGGCCCGCCTCATCCGCGCGGCTCGACCACGCTCGCCGGTGGGGCCACGCGCGAGAAATCTCGCACCCCCACCCGACCGTCACGACACAGCACACACCACGACGCCGGTGGGTGCCACCCGAGATTCGGGTGGCACCCACCGGCGTCGTCGTCAGTGCCCGGTCAACGGCCCCTGACGTGAGGTCGAGGTGACGTCAGTGCGCCGTCACTTCACGACCACGTCGTCGAAGACGAACGACGTCTGCGAGACCGAGTCCTCCGACGCGGTGAACTTGAGCGTCACCGTCTTGCCGGCGAAGGCCGACAGGTCGACCGTCTTCGCTACATAACCGCTCGCCGCGTCGAGGTTCGAGAAGGTCGACACCGTGCTCGTCGTCGTGCCGTTGATGACCTGGACCTTCGCGGTGTCGTACTTCGTGGAACGCGTCGTCTCGGCCGTGTCGACGTGCACGTAGTACGTCAGCTTGCCGCTCGCCGGCACCTTCACCGACTGCTGTTCGTACTCGGTGCTCGTCGAGCCGTTGCCGCCGAGCCACATCTTCCACGAACCGCCGTGTGCGGCCTCGCCAGCGTTGTTCGTGATGGGGCCGTCCGTGCCCGTCCAGCCCGTCTGACCCGCTTCGAAGTCACCGTTCGTCACCGCGTTGGTGCCGGGCGTCGGGGTGGGGGTGGGCGTCGGGGTCGGGGTCGTCGACGTCGAGCACGCAGCGGTGCCCTTGGGGACGTTGATGGCGTTGAACGCGCTCTCGACCGACTTGCAGACCTGGCTGGAGCCGCCGTACATCTCGACGGCCGACTTGATGGCGCCCTCACGAGCAGCCTTGTAGTTCGACGTCGACGTCAGCTTCGTCGACAGCGTGCGGTACCAGACCTTCTCGATGTCGGCGCGGCCGGCGCCCGTCACCGATGAGCTGTCGCAGGTGGAGCTGTTGTAGGAGACACCGTTGATCGTCTTCGCGCCCGAACCGTTCGAGGCGAGGAAGTACCAGTGGTTGAGCGGGCCCGACGAGTAGTGCGGGTCGGCGCTGCCGACTGACGAGGAGTAGCAGTCGTAGCTCGCACCGTCCTTGCTCGGCTTGTCCATGTAGCGCAGCGGCGTGCCGTCACCGTTGATGTCGATCTCCTCGCCGAGCAGGAAGTCCGGCTTGTCGGAGGCCAGGTTCGCGTACCACTCGACGCCCGTGCCGAAGATGTCGGATGTCGCCTCGTTGAGGCCACCGGCGTCGCCCGAGTAGTCGAGACCGGCCGTGTTCTCCGTGACGCCGTGGCTCATCTCGTGGCCGGCGACGTCGAGCTCCGTCAGCGGGTTCGCATTACGGTCACCGTCGCCGTACGTCATCTGAGTGCCGTCCCAGAACGCGTTGACGTAGTTGTTGTCGTAGTGGACGCGGCTGCGCGCACCGTTGCCGTTGTTCCAGATGCCGTTGCGGCCCATGACGCTCTTGTAGTAGTCGAACGTCGTGTCCGCACCGTACTGCGCGTCGACGCCGGCGCTCTGACGGTTCGAGTTCGACCCGTCGCCCCAGACGTTGTCGGCGTCCGTCATCGTCGTGCCGTTGATCTTCTGGTTGTTCGAGTCGGTCGTGTAGTTGCCCGTGTTCGGGTTGCTCAGCTTGTACGAACCGCTCGAGCCGGAGGTGGTGAGCGTGACGTTCTTGTCGTAGATGCCGTTGCCCGTGGCGTGGGCGATCTCGTCGAACGAGGAGATGACGGCGCCGGTGTCGGCGTTGATGAACGAGCGGACGCGCGACGGCGTGCGGTCCTTCTGCATGCCGGTCGTCTTCACCATGTAGGCGAGCTGCTGCTTGCCGGCCTCGTCGACACGAATGACGAGGGTGCTGCCCGCGCCCTTGGCCGCATCGAGCCCCTCGCTCTTCTTGTGGGCCTTGGCGGCCGCAAGGCCCTTGGCCTCACCGGTGGCCTTGGGGATGGCGGGTGCGGTGTCGACGGTGATGGCGCCGTCGAACATGCCGTCGTGGCCGGTGACCTTGCCGGAGGCGTCACGGTGGATGACGAGGTCGCCACCGACGACGGGGATGCCCTTGAAGGTGCGGTCGACGCGCACGTGCGTCGAGCCGTCGGTGTCCTTGAGCACGTCCTTGATCTTGAAGGCGTTGTCGGCGCTGAGACCGACGGCCTTGACGAGCGCCGCCGACTGCGACTGGGCGGAGCCGACGAGGCTCGAATGCGCCGATGCCGACTGGAACGACGCCTGCCGCGTCGCCGGGGAGTCGGCGGAGGCGCTCTGAGCGACGGCGGGGACGAGCGAGAAGGAGCAGGCCGCAGCGAAGGCGACGGTGAGGGTGGTGCGCTTCATGAGAATCGGTGTCTCCTCTGAGCGACCGGGGCGTGGGGCTCCGGCGGTGGGGGGGTGGGGTGACTCGTCAGCCCAAGGACTGTGAGTCAAGTCATGTATAGCCCACGCGAGGGGTCGAATGGAGAGTTGACGCACAATTTTTTCTCAGTTCACCGACAGGGAGAGGCAGCGATATGCGAGAAAACCGGGGTTTGCTTGTGCACCTCCGCCACACCTGGGCATTCGCAACCTGGATGTGACATTTGTTGACAAGCTCTGGACATGACAAGAACGCAGGCTTTCTGCCTGCGTTCTTGACCTGAGGAGGGCTTTCCCGGCTCGAACCCGCCGGGCGGTGGCTCAGCCGCGAACCCCGTCCGCTCGCTCGGTGGCTTGACGTTCCGCCGCGCGGATCGCCGCGTAGGAGATACCGGCGCACAGCATGCCGAGCAGCGCGCCGATGATGACATCGCTGAGGTGGTGCATGCCGCGGTACAGGCGCGCGAAGCCGACGCAGAACGGGAAGACGAAGCAGACGACCTGGACGATGCGGCGCGCGAGCACGTTCGGGATGCGCTGTGCGAGCAGCATGATGCTCCAGAACAACGCGAACGACGCCGCGGTGTGCCCGCTCGGAAAGCTGGACGTCGGCGGCGCGTGCGGGTCGAGGCGCTCGGCCTCGGGGCGCGGACGGTTGACGATCTTCGTCACCGGCACGAAGACACTCGCCTCGAGGCTGATCGCGAGGACCGGCAGGATGGCGAGCCACCACTTGCGCGTCAGCACGAGGATGACGAGCGCGACGACGACCGACCCGCCGATCGTGAACCACGTGTCGTTGATCGTCGAGACGGTCTTGGAGATCGGGTTGAGCGAGGCGGTGCGCCACCCGGCGACATCCCGCGAGAGCGTGTCCTCGGCCGGGATCTCGTCGAACACGTTCATGATGATCTTGCCGATGGCGACGAGCACCCCGAACGCCACGAGAGCCGGCAGGACAGCGCGCTTCAGGATGGAGACGAGCACCTCCTTGGGCGTCGGGCGGGCTGACGCCTCGCGCCCACCGTCGTGATGGCCGGGGTGAGCGGTGGTCACGAATCCTCCTCGAGGTGGCCCTTCGGCCGATGGCTGAAACCGAGATACGACGCGGACGACAGGCCCAGCGCGAGCAGGACGCCCGCCGTCACGTCGCTCGGGAAGTGGACGCCGAGGAAGATGCGATCGAGCATCGTCAGGACGACGACGAGCACCCCCACCGCCACCGCTGCGGCGCGGGTGAGCGGGGGCCAGCGCCGCACGAGCGGCCACGCCATGATGAGGCACGTCGTCACCATCATCGCGACGTTGAACGCGTGGCCGCTGGGAAAGCTGTAGCCCGGCGCATGGCTGACGGGGTCGGCGATGACGGGGCGCGCCCGCTCGACGACGAGCTTGACCTGCAGGCCGAGGTTCCAGCCGACGAGCATCGTCACGACGCCCCAGATCGTGCGGGCCCGGAAGCCGCGCAGCCACGTCCAGACGGCGACGGGAATCGCGTAGAGGTAGACCATCGTCGGGTGGAACGCGGACTGCCACCCGATCAATGCGTCCTCGAACCCGGGGTGTGCGCGCGTGACGTCGGTGGCCGCGACGACGACTCGCTCGTCGAGGTCGACGATCGGAGCGAAGTGGCGCGTGACGAGCAGCGCGAGCACCGCGACGGGCAAGCACAGGACGGCCGCTACGACGACACCGCGCAGCAGCCGCGGCCCCACCGCCCGCGCGAGGCTTCTGAACCTCACCGAACCCCGCGATCTCGGCCCTCTCGGCGCTGCGGCAGACATGCCTCATACCGTACTTCGTTCGGTCGCAACACGATCAGCGCTCTTGGGCCGATCTCAGGGGTGGCGGGGTGGGACGTCGCCCGATGGATCAAGCGGGGCCGCGCAGGTCGAGCGGGGGCGTGATGGCGAACCGCTCACAGACGGCGCACAGGGGCGCCACGCGGGCAGCAAAGCGCCGGCCGCGAGAGTCGTCGTCATCACCGGGCGCATCGGCGCCGAGACTGCGACGGAGGGATCCGCGATGACCACCACCACACCGACGCGCCTGCTGCGATCGCGCCGCGACGGCCGTCGGGCCCGCGAGCTGCCGGGGGGTGCCACCCCGCACTCCGCGGCGGCACCCCCACGGCGTCAGGACCGGCTGCGGCGCCTCGTGCGCGGCGCCGATGACGACCCGAACTGGGCGCGACCGGCGCTGTTCGCGCTGCTGACGCTGGCCGTCGTCGTGTACGGCTGGAACCTGACGAACTCCGGCTACGCGAACGAGTTCTACGCTGCCGCAGCGAAATCGGCGTCGAAGGACTGGAAGGCGTGGCTGTTCGGTTCGCTCGACTCGAGCAACGCGATCACCGTCGACAAGCCCCCGGCCTCCTTGTGGGTCATGGGGCTGTCCGCGCGGATCTTCGGCTTCTCGTCGTTCTCGCTGCTGCTGCCGCAGGCGCTCATGGGCGTCGGCACCGTCGGCCTGACGTACGGCGCGGTGCGCCGCTGGTCGGGGCACGCGGCGGGCCTGCTCGCCGGGTTGATCGTGACGATGACGCCCGTCGCGGCGCTCATGTTCCGCTTCGACAACCCCGACGCGATGCTCGTCCTGCTCATGACGGCCGCCGCGTACTGCGTCGTGCGCGCCATCGAGGTGAGCGGACGTGACGAGCCGACGACGACGCGGCGCGGGCGGGTTCGCTCCGCCTCGGCTACCGCACTGCGGTGGATGGTCGGCGCGGGACTGCTCATCGGCTTCGCGTTCCTGACGAAGATGCTGCAGGGCCTGCTCGTCCTGCCCGGCCTCGGTCTCGCCTACCTCGTGGCGGCACGCTTCTCGCTGGGCACGCGCATCAAGCACCTCGCGGCGGCGCTCGTCAGCGTCATCGTCGGCGCCGGATGGTTCGTGGCGCTCGTCGCGGCCTGGCCGGCCGGCGCCCGCCCCTACATCGGCGGCTCGACGAACAACTCCGAATGGGAACTCGCGCTCGGCTACAACGGCCTCGGCCGCATCCTCGGCGGCGACGGCAACGCCGGGGGCGGTGGCGGCGCCGGCGCCGGCGGTGGTGGATTCGGTGGCACCGCAGGGCTGTTCCGCATGTTCAACAGCCAGTTCGCCGGCGAGATCTCGTGGTTGCTGCCCGCGTCCCTCGTGCTGCTCGTGGCAGGCCTCATCGCTCGTCGTCGTGCACCGCGCACCGATCTCGTGCGCGCGTCACTCGTGTTGTGGGGCGGCTGGCTCGTCGTGACGATGCTGTGCCTGTCGTTCATGAAGGGCACCGTGCACTCCTATTACGCCGTGGCGCTCGCGCCGGCCGTCGCCGCGTGCATCGCCGTCGGTGGTCGTGAGGTCTTCGCGCGACGCTCGTCGCTGCTGTGGCGCGTCGTGCTCGGCGCGGCGATCTGCGTCAGCGGTGTCTGGAGCTTCCGGGTGCTGACGACGCCCGCGTCCGGCTGGATGCCGTGGCTCAAGTGGGTCTGCGCGATCGCTGCGGTGCTCGGGGCGATGACGTTCGTCGCCGCGCCGGCATGGGGTGCGCGTGCGCGCCGCGTCGCCGTCACCGGCCTCGTCGTCGGGGTGCTCGGCGGCCTCGGTGGGACGTCGGCGTACACGTTCGCGACGATGGCGAGCGGCCACAACGGCTCGATGCCGACTGCTGGCCCTGCCCTTGCCGGAGCACGCGGCGGCATGGGGTCGATGGGCTCGGCTCCCGGCGGCGCCCAGGGTGCGCCTGGTGGTTCGACGGGTTCTGCTGGCCCGGCTGGTTCTGGGACGACCGGCTCGTCGGGTGCGGCGGGTCAG
This sequence comes from Dermacoccus sp. GAS27A, assembly GCF_044909235.1. Lineage (NCBI taxonomy): Bacteria > Bacillati > Actinomycetota > Actinomycetes > Micrococcales > Dermacoccaceae > Dermacoccus > Dermacoccus sp. GAS27A. Next base: position 85,701 of record NZ_JBIYDW010000012.1, read on the forward strand.
GCTCCGTCGGGCACCAAGCCGTCGGGTACGGCTCCTTCGGGTGCAGCTCCGTCGAGTGGCAGCTCGGGCTCAGCTTCCGGCGCGGCGTCGAGTGGCGGTTCGGCGGCCTCGTCCGGCTCGTCGAGCGAGGCCGGGGCATCGGGTTCGACGACGGGTACGCAGCGTTCCGTGGGTTCCGCCGGCGCGCAGGGCGGTTCGACGTCCAACGCGGCGTTGGTGAAGTTGCTCGACGCGACGAACTCGAAGTGGTCCGCGGCCGTCATCGGCGATCAGAGTGCAGCCGGGTACATCCTGAGCAGCGACACGGCCGTCATGTCGATCGGCGGCTGGAGCGGCAGTGACGACAACGTCACGCTCGCGCAGTTCCAGCAGTACGTGAAGAACGGCGACATCACGTACTTCATCGCCGGCGGTGGCATGGGCGGCGGCCCGGGTGGCAACTCCGGCTCGGGCGCGCAGATCACCGCCTGGGTCAAGGCGCACTACAAGGCCACGACGGTCGGTGGCGTCACCGTCTACGACCTGACGAAGGCGACGAGCTGACGCCGGCCCGGCGGCTGCGCGATCCCGAAGCCGCCGGGTGACCGTCTCTCGAATGTGAGCGTCGTCCTGGTCGAACATGAGCGACATGAAGCTCGTTTTCGGCCAGGGCGCTCACATTCGTGGTGCCGAGCTGGGCAAGGCCAGCTCCTGGCCTTGGCCCGGGACGCGGTGGCGCCCTGCCCGCTCGGCCCGCCGTCCTTGTCATACTGACCGGCGTGAGTTCTGCTGCCGCACCGACCGCTTCCTCGTCCACGCCGTCGCGGTTGCGTCCGGCACAGACACTGCTCGTCGGGACGATGCTGTTCGGGTTGTTCTTCGGCGCCGGCAACCTCATCTTCCCCGTGCAGATGGGTCGCGAAGCCGGCTCGCACACCACGCTCGCGACGATCGGGTTCCTCATCACCGCGACGGGCCTGCCCGTCCTCGGCGTCACCGCCTCCGCCCTGTCGGGCACGCGCAACGTCCGCGAACTCGCGGCGCGCGTCGACCCACGCTTCGCCGTCGTCTTCACGTGCCTGCTGTACCTGACGATCGGGCCGGCATTCGCGATCCCGCGCACCGCGTCCGTCTCGTACGAGATCGGCCTCGCCGAATCGGTGCCCGCCGGCGCACAGACATGGGCGCTGCTCGCATTCACCGCGATCTTCTTCGCCCTCACCGCGGCCGCGGCGCTGCGTCCCGGCAAGCTGATCGACTGGGTCGGGCGTTACCTCACCCCCGGATTCCTCGTGCTGCTCGGCGCGCTCATCGTCGCCGCCTTCGTGAAACCGATGACGCACGACGTCACCGCCGCCCCCAAGGGCCCGTACGCGGACGGCCCCGTCACCCGCGGCTTCCTCGACGGCTACAACACGATGGACGCCCTCGCCTCCCTCGCGTTCAGCATCGTCATCATCGACGCGGTACGCCGCCTCGGCATCACGAGCCCGCGACGCATCGCCGTCGAGACCGCGAAGAGCGGCATCGTCAGCGTCCTCGGAATGGCGGCCATCTACGCCTCGCTCGCATGGATGGGTGCGACGTCGATCGGCGTCATCACCGCCGACAACGGCGGCACCGCGCTGGCCGGCATCTCCCGACACTTCTTCGGCTCGTTCGGGCAGGTGCTCATCGCCGCGATCGTGCTCGTCGCGTGCCTCAAGACCTCGATCGGCCTCGTCACGGCCTGCGCGGAGATGTTTGCCGAGATGTTCCCCCGCCTCGGGTACCGCGCGTGGGCACTGACGTTCACGGGCGCCTCGTTCGCAGTGTCGAACATCGGCCTCAGCGCAATCATCTCCTGGTCGACGCCGCTGCTCATGTTCCTCTACCCGCTCGCGATCGCGCTCATCCTGCTCGGCCTCGCGTCGCCGTGGCTGAAGGGCCGACGCAGCATCCTCGTCGGTGTCGTCGCGTGCGTCGGCGTCGCGGCGCTCTTCGACCTGCTCGCCGCGCTGCCGTCAGCACCGGCGGGCCGCGACGCTCTCGTCGACGGCGCGCGCACCGTCCTGCCATGGTTCGAGAACGGCTTCGGCTGGGTCGTCCCCGGCCTGCTCGGACTCGTCGGTGGCGCGATCGTCAGCCGGGTGCGGCACGAGGGCTGACGCTGACGCCATACGACGCATGACATGCGACGTCAACCGCCGCGCCGCCGGCTCGGGGCGCACCGCCGTCAGCGTCGATGTTTCACGTGAAACGCCGTCAGCCGACCGTGATGATCCGAAGGCCGACCGCCAGCACGATCGCGTTGTAGAAGAAGCTCAGCGCCGAGTGCACGAGGACGTGCGCGTCGAAGTGACGTTGACGGCCGACGTCGCGAAGACGTACAGCAGGATCAGCTCGCCGAGCAGCATGGTGGCGTGGATGGCTATTCCCGCCCAGATCTTCGCCGTCGTCACCCGCCCAGAGTGGGTGGCGCGCGCCACCGCGCGTACACGAACGTCACTCACCCCTTCCGATGGGTGCTGCCGGGGGATGCTCATCCGTGGAAGGGTGGACGCATGACTCTTGCTCCCGCCCTGCGCCACCACGTCGCCGACCTGCTCGCCGCCGTCAGCCCCGACGCGCCGACCCTGTGCGAGGGATGGACCGCGCGCGACCTCGCCGCCCACCTCGTCATCCGTGATCGCCGCCCGGACGCGATGCCCGGTATCTTCATCCCCGCCTTCGCCGGTCACACCGAGAAGGTGCAGGACGCGCGCTCGAAGAAGCCCTACGCAACCCTCGTCGACGAGGTGCGCAGCGGGCCGGGCAAATTGAGTCCGATGCAGGTGCCGGCCATCAATGAGCGCGTCAACCTCGTCGAGTACGCGACGCACGCCGAAGATGTCCGGCGCGCACAGCCCACCGACGTGCAGGCGACGATGCCGCCGCTGCCCGAGGGCACCGAGGACGCCGTGTGGTCATCGCTGACCACGATGGGCAAGCTGCTCGTGCGCTCCTCGCCCGTCGGCGTGACGCTGCGCGCCCCGCAGCGCGGCGACGTCGAACTGAAGAAACCGACCGACGCGGGCGCCGTGGTGCTCGCCGGCTCGCCCGTCGACCTCATGATGCACCTCAGCGGTCGCTGCGAGCGCTCGGGCGTCAGCGTCGAAGGCCCTGATGCGGCCGTCGCGGCGTTCTCGAAGACCAAGCTCGGGATGTGACGTGCGGCGCGGGCGACGTCGCAGCCGCCCGCGCGCCGCTCAGTCCGCCGTCACGGTACGCAGGTAGCGGCCGAAGTGCGGCACGGTGAAGGCGATCCGTCCGCGTTCGCCGGAGTACACGAGCCCCTTCTTCATGAGTGAATCCCTCGCGGGAGAAAGTGATTGGGGCTTACGTCCGAGCACCTCGGCGACGAGAGACGTCGGCACCGATTCGATGTCGTCGAGCCCCGGCGTCTCCCCCGACTCGTCGGCGGCTGCGGCGTCGGCGACACGCTGCGCGGCGTCCGCCATCGCTCGCAGGTACTCGCGCTCACCGGGCGTCGCGCGCTCGTAGCGTGAGCCGAAGAACCCGACACCGAGCTCGGCCTCGGCCTCGGGGACGGCAACCGCCACGTCCTCCGCGGTGATCGGCGAGCCGGGCGCGAGATCCCACACCGTCGCGCCGTACGCCTGGATGAAGTAGGGGTAACCGCCCGTCGCGGCGTACATCGCCTCGAGGGCGTCGTCGGTGAACTCGGCGTCCTCGTCCTGCGCGGGGCCTTGCAGCGCCTTGAACGCGGCATCCCTAGGCAGACGATCGATGCGCGCGTATCGGAACAGCCGCTCCGAATACGACTTCTGCGCCGACAGCACCGCCGGAAGATGCGGCAGGCCGGCACCGACGACGATGACGGGCAGCGAACTCTGCGACATCTCGTGGCACGCCGCGCACAGCGCCGACACGTCCTCGGGGTCGAGATCCTGCATCTCGTCGATGAAGATGGCGACGCCCTTGCCGACGTCCGCCGCGAGGCCGCCGACGTCCGTCAGCAACTCGACGAGGTCGATCTCGATGTCACCCGAATCCGCACGGCCTGGAACGGCGGGGGCGTCGATGCCCGGGTTCCAGCGATCACGCAGCTTGGCCTTGGGGTCGACGTCGCGCTGCGCGAAGCTCTTGATGACGCCGAGGACGTGGTCGACGTCGTCGTCCTGCGGGTGGCCAAGTTCGCGCACGGCCGTGTGCAGCGCTGACGCCAGAGGTCGGCGCAGGCGCTGATCGGGGCGTGCTTCGAACTTGCCGGTGCCCCAGTGCGCGCGCACTGCGCCCGACCGGAGGGTGTTGAGCAGCACCGTCTTGCCGACGCCGCGCAGGCCGATGAGGACGATCGAACGTTCGGGTCGGCCCTTCGCGATGCGGGCGACGACGACGTCGAACGTGCTGATCTGTTCGTCGCGCCCGGCGAGCTCGGGCGGACGCTGGCCGGCACCGGGCGCGTACGGATTGCGGATCGGATCCATGCGCCCACGGTATTGGGCTTTCTACCGTTCACGGCAGATGGACACGCCGCGGCACAGTCCCCCAACGTTTCACCAGGTTCTGCCGAGCGACATGCGATTCATGTCACAAGGTTGAGACCGCAGAGGCGCACCATCGTCCGGCAGTGTCGAAGTCATCCGGGACACAGAGGTCCGGCGCCCCACCCCTTGACGAACCTGGGGGAGAATCATGCAAGACATAGGCGGGACCAGCAACGAAAAAAACTCATCAAGTCCGGCCTGAGCCTGGCCGAGGAGATCATCAAGCTCATTGCCTTCCTCGGCGGCTGAGCGTCCACCTCACGCACGAGTGCCCGCCTCCTTCGTGAAGACGGGCACTCCGTGTCGTTCGGGCGGCCAGGGGGCCTCAGCGCAGCTGCGTCACCGCGAACTGCATCGGCGGCGAGGCGATGGCCTCCTGGGCGTCGACGAGCAGGATCTCGCGCGAACCGGCGTCGTGAGTGCGCTCCATCACCGCGAAGATCGACGACGCCGTCGCGGCGAGCGCCTCGGCGGGGCTCGACGTCATGAGGCGCGCCACGAAGATCGCGGCTGTCGCGTCACCCGAACCGGCGACGTACATGGGTAGCAGCGGGGTCGTGACGATCCACGCCCCCTCGTCACTGACGACGGCCATCTGCACCGAGTCGGCGGGCGTCTCGTCCGTCTGCACCGAGGTGACGAGCACGACCTTCGGGCCGCGAGCGCGCAGGGCGTCGGCGGCGTCGAGCAGGTCGGTCACCGTCGAGACGGTGCGCCCGACGAGGAACTCCAACTCGAACTGGTTGGGCGTCAGCACGTCCGCGGCGGGCACGACGACGTCCCGCATGAATTCCGGAATGCCCTCGCGCACGTAAAAACCGCGGCCGACGTCGCCCATGACGGGGTCGGCGCAGTACAGCGCGTCGGGGTTGGCGGCCTTGACGCGCGCGACGGCGTCGACGATGACCTCCCCCATCGTCGGGGCGCCCTGGTAGCCGGACAGGACGGCGTCACAGCGCGGCAGCACGCCGCGCTCCTCGATGCCGGTGATGACGTCGCGCACCGTCTCCGGATCGAAGACCGGCCCGCGCCACTCGCCGTAGCCCGTGTGGTTGGAGAAGTGCACGGTGAACACGGGCCACACCTCGTGCCCGAGGCGCTGCAGCGGAAACACGGCCGACGAGTTACCGGCGTGGCCATAGGCCACCGACGACTGGATGGAGAGGATGTTCACCCCGACAGAGTAGCGACGCCGCCGTCAGCACCGAGTCGCCGCACCGTGCTTGCCGCGGGACGAATGCGGACGAAAATCGCAGATGTGGGACTCCTTCTCACCTCATCGTGACGCAGGGAGGTGCACCGCGAAGCTGGGTGCGCTTGGACGACCTGCAGAGCATGCACATTGTGACCATCCGCCCTGGTGTCTGAGCTTTCAAGGACGATGAGATGGTTCACGATTACCATGCAGCCGCAGGACGTCTGCTCGCCTCGGTGGTGCAGAATCCTTCGTTTCAGCCACCGCCCCTCCGTGGGTGCTGAGATCGCCAAGTCCGATGTGCGCCACGCGATGAAGAATGCACACATGTCGCGCATCGGCTTCTTGCACACGTCGCCAGTCCACGTTCTGACTTTCGACAACCTTCTGAGCGAGGTCGCCCCCGAAGCGCACCCCGTGCACGTGGTCGACGAGTCCCTTCTCACTGATGCCCGCGCGAATGGTCCACAGTCGGTCGCTGACCGCGTCGAGGCTCAGCTGCGCAGCCTGAAAGATCGGGGCGTAGAGCTGATCTGTTGCACGTGCTCAACCCTTGGGAGCGTTGCTGAGCAGAGCGAACCTGGAGTGCCGGTCTTCAGAGTGGACCGGCCCATGGCTGCCCGCGCCTTACAGGCCGGGCGCAGAATCGCCGTCATCGCAGCCCTTGACTCCACTCTCGCGCCCACGCTGGCGCTGCTTGAAGAAGAAGCCAGCGCGGCAGATCACGAAGTTGAGACCACGCCGATCGTGGCGAAGGGCGCCTGGGACATGTTCGAAGCCGGGGACCAGGCGGGATACGTCGAATGCGTCGCACGAACCGCCCGGGCCGCGGCGCCGACCGCAGATGTCGTCATCTTGGCTCAAGCCAGCATGGCCCCGGCGGAAGCGTTGCTCACCGACCTGCCCACCCCTGTCTTCAGCTCACCACGTCCCGCAGTGGAGTACCTCGCTGCCCGGCAGTAGCTCGTAGCGGGGACCGCCAGCGTCGGATTTGTGAGCCGGATGGTCGTGCTCACAGATTCGTTGAGCTACACCTCAACATCTCGGGCTGGCACCTGACCGCTGCTGTAGCAGAAACGGTGGGTTGAGCTACCGAGCTGCCTCGGTGGTGCAGAACCCTTCGTTTGAGCTACGCCTAGCGGTAGGCGCTTCAGGACAGTGTCAGGAACAGCTTCTCCAACGTCTTCGCGTCCTCGCCCTCGACGCTGCCCTTCGTCGCCAGGCATTGCTGCAGGCCCGAGGAGAGGATCGCGAAACCGGCGCGATCGAGAGCGCGACTCGTCGCCGCGAGCTGGGTGACGACGCTCTGGCAATCGCCGCCCTCTTCGATGAGGCGGATGACACCCCCCAGCTGACCCTGGGCGCGCTTGAGCCGGTTGACCACCGGAGCCATGTCGTCGGCAGAGAGTTCCACACCGATGCCTTTCCACTCGATTTGCGATGAAGCCCCCACCCTACTTGATACCCCCGGGGGTATGCGAGTATGGTGGCGAACAGATACCCCCGGGGGTATGTTTTCAGCCCAGTACGCACGAGGAGAACGCCATGGCCACGATCATCCCCATCGACACGAAGACACTCGGCGATCGTTCCTACCTGGCCCACGACGGTGAGGTCGCTCTCGTCGTCGACCCGCAGCGTGACATCGACCGCGTCATCGATCTCGCCGAGCGTGAAGGGGTGCGGATCACTCATGTGTTCGAGACGCACATTCACAACGACTACGTCACCGGCGGCCGCGCGCTGGCCGACGCGACGGGCGCCGCGTACCACGTCAACGTGGCCGACCCGGTGCGTTTCGAACGCGTCGGAGTGGACGACGGTGACGTCATCACGGTCTCGCCCGCGCTGGCGGTCACCGTCATGGCGACCCCCGGACACACGTTCACGCACCTGTCGTACGCGCTCGATTCGCACGACGAGCGGGTGGGCATCTTCTCCGGCGGCTCCCTGCTGTTCGGCTCGACGGGCCGCCCCGACCTGCTCGGCCCCGAGCACACCGACGCTCTGGTGCACCACCAGTACGCCTCGGCGCACCGCATCGCCGATGAGGTGCCCGACGACGCCGCCGTTCTGCCCACCCACGGATTCGGCAGCTTCTGCTCGGCGACCCAGTCGGACGCCGACTCCTCGACCATCGGGGCGGAGAAGCGCACCAACCCCGCTTTGATGGAGGACGAGCAGACCTGGGTCGAGCAGATTCTCGCCGGGCTCGAGGCATGGCCCGCCTACTACGCCCACATGGGCCCGGCCAACCTCGACGCGCCCGCCACGGCCCCCGACCTCAGCGAGCCCGCCACGGCTGACGCCGATGCCATCCGCGCCGCACTCGAGGCCGGCGAATGGGTCGTCGACCTGCGCAACCGGCAGGCGTACGCGAAGGGCCACGTCAAGCAGGCCCTCAACTTCGGCATCGACGGCCAGTTCGCCACCTACCTCGGGTGGCTCATCCCGTGGGGCACGCCACTGACCCTCCTGGGCGACAGCCGCGAGCAGGTCGCTGAGGCGCAGCGTGAGCTCGTGCGCATCGGCATCGAACGCCCCCAGGCCGCCGCCACCGGCACACCGCAGGACTGGACGAGTGGTGAACTCGGTTCGTTCGAGCGCGCCACGTTCGCCGACCTCGCGCAGGTGCGTCACCACCGTGACGTCGTCGTCCTCGACGTGCGACGCGACAGCGAGTACGCGAGCGGCCACATCGACGGTGCGATCAACGTGCCGCTGCACGAGATCATCACCCGCGTCGGCGAGGTGCCCGCCGGCGAGGTGTGGGTGCACTGCGCTGGTGGGTACCGCGCCTCGATCGCGGCGTCCGTGCTCGACGCCGCCGGGCGTCACGTCGTCGCCGTCGACGACGCGTTCGACAACGCCCGCGAGACGTCGCTGGCCATCGTCGACGGCAGCGAGGCCTGAGCGTCATGCTCATCGCCGTCGTCGCCGGAATCGTCGTCGGCCTGCTCGTCGGCGGGCTCGGCGGCGGGGGCGCCATCCTCACGGTGCCCGTCCTCGTCTACGCGCTCGACAAGAGCCCGCACGAGGCGACGACGAGTTCGCTCGTCATCGTCGGCATCAGCTCCCTCGTCGGCCTGTGGAGCCACCACCGCGCAGGCACTGTGCAGTGGGGCCAGGGCGCGCTCTTCGGACTCGTCGGCATCGGCGGCGCCTACCTCGGCACCCGGGCCTCGCGCGGCGTCGACGGCAATCTACTGCTCACTCTGTTCGCGGCGCTGCTCGTCGTCGTCGCCACGGTGATGATCATGCGGGCACGACGCGAACGCGACAACACCGCCTGCGTGTCGAGACCGTTGCGCGACGAGAACGGGGGGCACACCTTCGCCCTGGTCAAGGTGGCCCTGGCTGGTACCGGCGTCGGCCTGCTCACCGGCTTCTTCGGCGTCGGCGGCGGGTTCGCCATCGTTCCCGCCCTCACCTTGGCCCTCGGGTACTGCATGCCGTATGCGGTGGGCACGTCCCTGCTCGTCGTCGTCATCAACAGCGCCACCTCGTTGCTGTTCCACTCTGCTGACGGCGCGGATCTAGAATGGGATGTCGTGGTGCCGTTCGCCGCCACCGCCGTCATCGGAGCCGCGCTCGGCGGCCGGCTCGCACAGCGCATCCCGAAGAGGATGCTGCAGCTCGGGTTTGCCGTCTTCTTGATGTGCGTCGCCGCGTACACCGCGTGGCGCGCCCTGCCCCAACTCCTGTGACCCTCGCGTCCGATCCCCGATCCCCCGGCGACCGCTGGTCGCAGCCGCCGATCCACCACTCAAGGAGATTTCTCATGGCCCTGGCAAACCGCCTCACCCCCGCCGAGCTCGCTGACGCCGTCACGGCCGGCGATACACTGCTGCTCGACGTGCGCACCCCCGCCGAGTACGGCACGGCGCGCATCCCCGGTTCGATCAACGTGCCGGTCGATCTGATCGAGAAGAACGCCACCGCGATCGGCGCCGGCATCAACCGCGACGCCGTTCTCATCTGTCGCATGGGCCCACGCGCCGAACGCGCCGAACAGGCCCTGGCCAAGGTCGGGGTGCCGCACACGAGCGTCCTCGTCGGCGGTTTCGAGGCCTGGCGCGACGCCGGTCATGACGTCGAGTTCGGCCAGGCCCGCTGGGATCTGGAGCGTCAGGTGCGCCTCGTCGCCGGTTCGCTCGTGGCCACGGGCGTACTCGCCAGCACCGTCGTACCGAAGGCGAAGTGGCTGTCCGGTGCTGTGGGCGGCGGCCTGATGTTCGCCGCGCTGTCGAACACCTGCGCCATGGGCACCATGCTCTCGAAACTGCCTTACAACCGCAGCACGGGCACTCCGAGCGTCTCCGGTGTTCGCAAACAACTCTCATGAGACGCGCCACGCACCGCGTCGCACCTACCCCGAAGGGGCATCCATGAAGGAAACCCTGTTCCACTCCATCGTCACCATCACCGAGCCGAGTGGCACTCACGCCCATCAACTGCTGTGGCCCCCGTCGGGGGCGGCGCGGCACCGTTGATGGAAGCACACCGCCCTGAAGCTGATGTGATGCCCCGAGGCGTGGCCTGGATCAAGTCGCCCGCGGCCGACGTCGACCCCCAGAAGCGAGCAGTGATCCTGGAAAGCGGCGCTCAGGTGGGGTAGGACACCCAAGCCGTCGTCCCCGGCCTACAACTCCACCTGGACAGCGTCGAGGTGATGATCAGCGCCCTCGAGTAGGTAGCAGCCGTCCTCGAGATCCCCGCCGAAATGGGCGGGGCGTCATGAAACGACGTGAGGGTCTGTCGCATTGAAGAAGAAATTCCAAAGGAGGAATGGGTGCGACGTGAACTTCGAGCAACCATCGCAGTGTGCGGAAAGCACCGATCTGCACGATATCCTGGCCGTTGATGGTGACTGTGCCACGGCCATTCACGCTCACTGGGTGGGAGAGGGATGTGGTGCAGCCACTGACCCAGCTCAGCGGGGGCACGGTGATGGTTCCATTCACCGGTGCGGGAATCGCGACCTGAAGCTTGGCGAAGTAGCGATAGTACGTGGCGCCGTTGTAGGAGTAGGTTTTCGAGTCTTGCTGCACCGCGGACCCGTTTCCTGTTGTTGTGCGCGACGGATGTTCCTGGCGCAGCTCAAACGACGGACTCTGCTCGACGCTCCGCACTGGGCAATCAGCCATGGCGAACGGCTAGATGTGGCGGCCAGGCAGCGAATCATGTGGCTCAAACGAAGGTTTTGTGCACGATCAACTCCGTGCCGTGGCGTGCATCTGGGGTGGGTGGTGTGCATGCACACTCGCCGCGAGTGGGGGTGTTCTCCAAACCCCAGTGTCGGCCGGTGGTAGCCGACACGTGTTGGTAGCGTCACAGCCATCCACGTGGCACGTTCTAACCGTCGCGCTTGGAACCAACATCCTCACGCTGCGCCAACTAGATGTGATGACCAGCCAGGTTGTCCAACCGGGTGATGGGCGCGACTCTGCCGATGGCTGAGTGGGGCCGGTGGTGGTTGTACTGGTGGATCC